>NZ_JBHSMP010000017.1:0-327195 GCF_042655705.1 Paraburkholderia denitrificans
GGCGCGTATGTCGCCGCGCGCGTCGAGATGACGAAGATGCCGGAACTCGTCGCCGCCATGCACTCACTGATCGGTCTTGCAGCGGTGTGCATCGCGTATGCGGTCGTCTCCGAACCCGCCGCGTTCGGACTCGTGACCGCCGATGCGCCGTACCCGGACTTCCTGCCGTACGGCAACCGCGTCGAATTGTTTATCGGCACGTTCGTCGGCGCGATCACCTTCAGCGGCTCGGTGATCGCGTTCGGCAAGCTCTCGGGCAAGTACAAGTTCCGGCTCTTCCAGGGCGCGCCGGTGGTGTATGCGGGCCAGCATCTGATCAACCTGATGCTCGCGCTCGGCATGATCGGCTTCGGGGCTCTGTTCTTCCTCACGCAGTCGTGGCTGCCGTTCATCATCATGACGGTGATCGCGTTCGCGCTCGGCGTGCTCATCATCATTCCGATCGGCGGTGCAGACATGCCCGTCGTGGTGTCGATGCTGAACTCGTACTCGGGCTGGGCGGCGGCGGGCATCGGCTTCTCGCTGAACAACGCGATGCTGATCATCGCAGGGTCGCTTGTCGGCTCGTCGGGTGCGATCCTCTCGTACATCATGTGCCACGCGATGAACCGTTCGTTCTTCAACGTGCTGCTGGGCGGCTTTGGCGCGGAAGCGAACGGTGCGGCGGCGGCGGGCGGTGCGAAGGAACAGCGTCCGGTGAAGTCGGGTTCCGCCGACGACGCCGCGTTCATGCTCGGCAACGCCGAATCCGTGGTGATCGTGCCGGGTTACGGCTTGGCTGTCGCGCGCGCGCAGCATGCGTTGAAAGAACTGACCGACAAGCTCGTGGACAAGGGCGTGGATGTGCGCTACGCGATTCATCCGGTCGCCGGGCGCATGCCGGGCCACATGAACGTGCTGCTCGCGGAAGCCGAGGTGTCCTACGACATGGTGTTCGAGATGGAGGACATCAACAACGAGTTCGGCCAGACCGACGTCGTGCTCGTGCTCGGCGCGAACGACGTGGTCAATCCGGCGGCGAAGAACGATCCGAAGTCGCCGATTGCGGGCATGCCGATCATCGAGGCGTACAAGGCGCGCACGGTCATCGTGAACAAGCGTTCGATGGCGTCGGGCTATGCGGGACTCGATAATGAATTGTTCTACATGGACAAGACGATGATGGTGTTCGGCGACGCCAAGAAGGTGATCGAGGAGATGGTGAAGTCGGTTGAATGATGGTGTTGTAGTGCTTTATTGCGGCAGGGAAAGCGCGCAGCGATGCGCGCTTTTTTTTGGTTCGTTCCAGCGAATTTCCTATACTGCTCCCACTACAACAAAGAACGACCGGGGTGCACGAGTGGACAACAAAGACTTTGTCGATGATATTGCGACTCGATTGAGCGAGATACGCCGGAAGAAATATCGCGAAGACCTCGATCTATTGTCGATGGCGCTCACGGCGCTGACGATTCTCACGGGGTACTGGGCCTTGACCGGTGATCGGTTGATGCTGCCCGTTTCGGTCGTGTTCCTGCTGAGTTCGGCTATTACCTGGTGGTGGTGATCCTGGTGTCGAAATCATGCTGCTTCATCCGGTTCATCCAGGCGTATTTCAGTTTGGGACGTCTCCGAATCCCGACCTGCTCTCCGGCTCCTCGTATGCGCATGGGCCGGTGTGACGATGGTCGGGTTTTTCGCATACTTCGGGGGCTTTTCGCCAGCGCCCTCTTTATATCCCGTCATCGCGGTATCGGGAATTGTCTGGACGGGTGCGTTCCTTCTTCTCGTACGCTCCTCGGTGCCGACGCTTCGGACGGCGCACTCGATGTCGTTCCTGATCTTCTTTATAGCGTTCTTCCTCGCAAGCTCAGGACTCGGCACCGGATACACCCTTGGGTGGGCCTATACGCTGAGCTATGGTGCCGCCACTTTTCAGGATCGCACGGTCAGAAATAAGTGGGAGTCAGTGGGCAGGTATATGTGCAGATATCGCATCTCTTTAGTCGCGGACACTCTGCTCGCACCCGTCCACTGCGTTTCAAGATCAGCCTGGGAGCAACTCACGCCCGGCTCGATAGTTCAGGTAAGGCAGGTGAGTTCGGCTTGGGGCAGTGCGACTCGGGTCATCGACTCGCCGAAAGAGTAGTTGCCGCAGCGTCGCCCGGACGGGAATGCCAATGCGCGTCACTCCGGCGTGCGCGCGGGCAAAGCGCACATTCAGCTTGCACGGCTGCCCCGACGCCCCGGCACATCACTCAGCCTCACCCGCTTTCCCCGGCTCGTAGAACAGGGCGAACAGTTCGGACTGTGAGCCGATCCCGAGTTTTGCGTAGATGTGTTTTCTGTGTGCGCGCACGGTCTCGAATGAAATAGACAATTTCTCCGCCATCGCACGCGACGAGAATCCGCTCAACGACAGCATGGCCACTTCGATTTCGCGCGTCGTCAACGCGCCGCGTCCGCTCTTGTCCGTCAACATCCCAAAGCGCGCCTGCGGGTCTGGCCCCACACTTTCGGTGGCCCGCGCCTCTCGTGCCTCTTGCGGCGCTGCTTTCACCGCGAATTTTTCGAAGCGCAAACGCTGCTGCATCAACGCCCGCACCCAGGGCGAGTACAGCGTGAGCATGGCGATTTCGCGCTCCTCATACCTGCTCGTTTTGCCGAGCGAAAACCCCATTGTGTGATCTCGATCAATCACGACGTTGAAATGCACTTCGTCGCCGACGATATTTTTCTTGAAGTACCGTTCGTAGTATTCGGTCATCCGGAAATTGTCCGGTGCGACATCGGCGAGCGTGTAGAAACCCGACTCCTGCGCTTCGAATGCGGTGAGATAGAACGGATCGAGCTGATAGAGCGCAGCCAGATAATCCTGGAACATCAGATCAATCTTGCCGTCGGGCATCGCCTGCTCGGCGAGTACGATCGGCGCGGCATCGCGCACGAAACACAGCGCAACCCAGCTGTCGAATTCGATATGTCTTTCGAGCACGCGCGTGAGGCGCGCCCAGAAGTGCGGGCCATCGAGGGCATCGATGACCGAACCGATCTCCCGATGAAACGCGAGATCTCGCCACTCCAGGTCCATCATGTCCTCCGGTGAGGGTACCCCTCGTGGGTAATTCCAGGAAAAAAATAATACCTCGATAATCCATCATATTACGAGGCAGTGGCGCAATCCGTTTCGTGCGGCGAAGAGTCGTGCGAACGTGCGTACGCAAGTGACATGCTGCCGAAAGGTGTTTGGAAGGAGACGTTTTCATGCAGGTAGAACTGGCACAACTCGCGCTCATCGATGGCGACGTCGCGCACAACACGCGCAAGGTGATCGAGGCGATCGAACGGGTTGATGCGACGGGCGGCACGAAACTGATCGTGTTCCCCGAAACGACGTTGTCGGGCTTCCCGACGCGCGAAAACGTCGCCGATATTGCACAAACGCTCGACGGTCCCGCATTATCCTCGGTGCGCGACGCGGCACGAAAAAAAGGTGTCGCCGTTGCAGTGGGCCTCGCGGAACGCGACGGCAACGCGTTCTACAACACCTCCGTGCTCATCGATGAAAGTGGCGCCATTGCGTTGCGCTATCGCAAGACGCATCTGTGGGCATCGGATGTCGGCGTGTTCACGCCGGGTGATCGCTTCGTGACCGGCCAGTGGAACGGCCTCACGGTAGGTCTCCTGATTTGCTACGACATCGAATTTCCTGAAACGGCGCGCGCGGTCGGTGCGCTCGACGCCGATCTGCTGATCGTCACGAACGGCAACATGGATCCGTTCGGTCCGGTGCATCGCCGCGCAATCGCGGCGCGCGCGATGGAAAACCAGATGTGCGCGCTGATGGTGAACCGTTGCGGTTCCGGCGACGACAACCTCACGTTCGCGGGCCTTTCCGCAGTCGTCGATCCGTTTGGCGAGACCGTCATCGAACTCGGTCGCGACGAGATGGTTGCGAAGGCGAAGATCGATCTCACGCGTATCGAAGCCAGCCTCGAACATTACAACTATCTGCACGACGCACGCGTGCCGCTCGGTCTCGTGCCGGTCGAACAAGCAGACGGGAATCGCGCGTTGTTGATCGAAGCGACTCGCCGCCGCTACACGTAAGCACGTAAGCCCTTTAGCCGTTCTTCCGCGACATCGCGCAAGGCCATGTGCCCTGCGCGTGTCTGCTTACTTTCATTAAATGCCGGCTGTACGACAAAAAGGCATTCGTATCGGCCTCCCAAAGGCCAAGGAGACATAATGCAAACGTCGTCATCTTCTGAACCGTCTCGCCTTAAGCGCACGCTCGGCTTGCCGTCCGTGCTGCTTTTCGGTCTCGCCTACATGGCGCCGCTGATCGTCTACGGCACCTACGGCGTGCTCGCCAAGGCCAGCGACGACACCGCCGCTCTCGCCTATCTGCTCGCACTGATCGCGATCGGATTCACCGCACTCAGCTACGGCAAACTCGCGCGGCTATTTCCGGTCGCGGGTTCCGCTTACACGTACACGCGCAAGACGTTCAACCCGCACCTCGGCTTCATGATCGGGTGGGCGACGCTGCTCGATTATTTCTTCCTGCCGATGGTGATCTGGCTGATCGGCGCTGCGTATCTCAACGCCGCGTTTCCGCATGTGCCGACCTGGATCTGGATCGTTGCGTTTATCGTGCTGACGAGCGTTTTGAATATCGTCGGCATCGAACTGGCCGCGCGCTTCAATATCGTGCTGATGATCGTGCAGCTGGCAATCACCGCCATGTTCGTCGTGCTGTGCTGGCATTACGCGTCGGCGGCGGCTGGCCCTGGCGGCATCGCGATGGCCGAGCCGTTCTTCAAGCCGCACGTGCCGTTCGGCGCGACGATGGCGGGCGCCGCAATTGCAGCCTATTCTTATCTCGGCTTCGACGCGGTTTCTACGCTCACGGAAGAAACCATCGATCCGACCAGAAACATGCCGCGCGCGATCCTGCTGATTGCGCTGATCGGCGGCGCGATCTTCGTGATCGCGGCGTACACGATGCAGCTCGCGCACCCGGGCGTCGAATTCAAGGACACGGATTCGGCCGCATTCGAAGTGGCGAAGATGATCGGCGGCGATGTGTTCGTGACCGTGTTCCTCGCAGGCCTGATCCTCGCGCAGTTCGCGTCGGGCATCTCGGCGCAGGCGAGCGTCGGCCGGTTGCTCTACGCAATGGGCCGCGACGAAATTCTGCCCAAGCGCGTGTTCGGTTTCATTCATCCGCGCTTTAAGACGCCCGCGTTCAACATCGCACTCGCAGGCATCGTCGGATTGATCGCGCTGAAACTCGATGTCGCCACATCGACCTCGTTCATCAACTTCGGTGCGTTCCTCGCCTTCACGGCTGTCAATCTGTGCGTGGTTCGCGTGTACCTCTCGGGCAATCACGGCGGGCTCAAGATCGGCCTGATCGGCGGCATGATCTTCCCGCTGATCGGCGCGGTGGCCGATATCTGGCTGCTCGCGAGTCTGGAGAAGACTGCGCTCGTGCTCGGCGCCGTGTGGTTCGTGCTCGGGCTTGCGTATCTGTGCTGGATCACGCGCCTGTTCCGCCAGGCGCCGCCCGAAGTGGCAATCTGATCTGAAATCCAGAATCGCTTCGGCGGATCTCGCGATGTGAGCGCGCCGGGTGCACGTGATACGTGCACCCGGCGCATGCGCTTCACGTCCCGGCGCTAATGCCCAGCCTTTAACGCACAGCCTCTAACGCGCAGGCGCATTCACGCGCCGCAAGTAGTCGGCGAGCCTGCGTCCGCTCATGTCGGGAAACGGCTCGAGCACTTCGACGCCGGTCATGTGCGCGATGTCGAAATTGCGGAAATCCTCGCGCAGTTCGCACCACGCGCCGACGGTCCAGCGCGCCCCCCAGTAGACGAGCCCGAGCGGCCACACGCGCCGTTCTGTGTGCGCGCCGAGCCGGTCGCAATAGGCGAAGCGCACGACGAGCCCCGTGTCGACGGCGCGGTGCAGCGCATCCACTTTCTCCGAAAATGCCCGGTCGACGTGATACGACGGCGCGAACACGGCGAGGCGTTCGAGCACCACGCGCTTGTCCGCCGGCATGGCCGCGGCGATTTTCGCGAGCGCGCCGCGTGCGCCGCCCGCGAGCGCTGCGCCGCCCCACGATTCGGCCATGCGCGCGCCGACGGCGAGCGCGGTGAGTTCGTCGGCGGTAAACGTGAGCGGCGGCAGGCTCGCGGTGCGCGCAAGACGGTAGCCGATGCCCGCTTCGCCTTCGATCGGTACGCCGGACAACTGCAGGTCGCGCACGTCGCGGTAGACGGTGCGCGGCGAGACTTCGAGCCACTCGGCGAGTTGCTGCGCGGTGGTGAGACGCCGTCCGCGCAATAGCTCGGCGATGCGGAACAGCCGGTCGGCACGACGGGACATAAGGGCGCGAGGAATCGACGGAGAAAGGGACGGATGGCCGTCTGGCCGCTTTTCTACGGCCATCCGCCCATGGCGCGATCATAGCGCCGCGCGTGCGTTAGCCGAGTTTCGGTGCGTGCAGCCCGACGCGGTTGCCTTCGGTGTCGATAAAGAAGCCGATATAGCCGAAATTGTTCGGTAACTCCTGCGCCGGGCCTTGCTTCTTGCCGCCGGCCTTTTCGATGCGGTCGAGCACCGCTGTCACCGAAGGCTGTGCGTTCAGATAGACGAGCACGCCCTTGGGATCCGGCTTCGAGTCGCGCGGATTGAACACGATGCAGCCGCCCGTGTGGGCTTCGGCGTGGGCGAACAGCGCCATCGGCACGCCGCCGACCACGTCGCGCTGCAACGGCGTATCGAGCGCTGTTTCGTAGAAGCGGGCGGCGCGCTCCAGATCGTACGCAGGGATTTCGAACCACGAGATGACATGGGACATTTCGGTCGACATGATGCGTTCCTCGATTGCGGACTGCTGACGGTGAGTGTTGCGGCTTCGCCAGATGGCGTAAGCGAAGTGTGCGGGGGCGCTGCTGACAACGTACTGTCAGCAGAGGGGCGGGCGGCTGGCAGTATCCATCCGGTTTATTGAGGCTGGGCTTTGCTACGTAGCTACGTAGCGATGGTTCGACGCCGCGCCGGTCACGGGCACGATTCGATATCGGCGGTTGCTACGGGAAAATAAAGTGTGGAGTACGAAACGAAGCGGGCGGAAGCCGCAGCGATCTTTGCAACTCCAAGTACGCTGCGCCGCGCTCAGGCGGGCCAGCGTGCGGCGCGCATCCTTTGGGGATGCGCGCCGCCGTTGAATCGGGCGCTAATCAAGCGCTAATCAGGCGTTCCCGCCCGGGTTCGCATTGTCCTGCACGGGACGCTGACGCACGCTGCCCGCGATCAGATCGAAGCGGAACAGGCGGCATTCGAGTGCGCCGTTGTAGAGCGGCGTCTTCGCCGATTCGCGCAGGCGCAGCTGGCCCGGCAGCTTGCGGTCCGAGGTCAGCACGAACGCGCGCCAGCCGGTGAAGCGCTGCTTGAGCGCATCGCCGAGCGCCTGGAAGAATTCGGCGTCGGGTGCGTCGGCGTCGGTCTGGGCGCGGCGAAAGCCTTCTTCGGCGTCGTCGCGGTCGCGCGACGTAGGCCGCGCTTCGCCGCGCGCGTTGCGCCCGCGCACTTCGATACGCTCGCCATACGGCGGATTCGCGACGAGGATGCCCGGCGCGTCTTCAGGCGGCGTCATGTTGCGCGCGTCGAGCTGCTTGAGCGGCACATTGCCGAAGCCCGCGCGCGCGAAGTTGGCGCGCGCCTTTTCCAGCATCACGTCCGAAATGTCGCTGCCGTAGATGTGCAGACCGGACGTGCGGCTTTGCGCGGTGTTGCGCGCCGTGTTCGCCTCGCTCTTCAGATAACGCCAGGCGGCCGTGTCGACTTGCTTGAGGCGCTCGAAGCCGAAGCTGCGGGAGAGTCCCGGCGCGATGTCGAGCGCGACCTGCGCCGCTTCGGCGAGGAACGTGCCGCTGCCGCACATCGGGTCGTAGAGCGGCGTGCCGGGCGTCCAGCCCGTGAGACGCAGGATGCCGGCGGCGAGGTTCTCGCGCAGCGGCGCCGCGCCCTTGTCGAGACGCCAGCCGCGCTTGAAGAGCGGCTCGCCCGACGTGTCGAGATAGAGCGTGCAGTCGCTGGCGGTGAGGAACGCGAATACGCGCACGTCGGGATACGCGGTGTCGATGCTCGGACGCGCACCCGTTTTCGAGCGCATGCGGTCGCAGATCGCGTCCTTCACGCGCAGCGTGGCGAATTCGAGGCTGCGCAGCGGCGATTTGATCGCGGTGATGTCGACGCGCAGCGTTTCGTTCGGCGTGAACCACTGCTCCCAGCGCTGCTCGGCGGCGAGCGCGTAGATGTCCTGCTCGCTGCGATACGGGCGCTGGGCGATCTTCAGGAGCACGCGGCTCGCGATGCGCGAATGCAGATTCGCGGCCATGCCGCCGGCCCAGTTGCCGCGGAAGTGCACGCCGCCAGGCACATCGGCGCCGACCTCCAGCGCACCGGGCGGCAAGCGCCGTTGCGCGGTTTCGGCCAGTTCGGCGGCGAGCGCGGTTTCGAGCCCGCGCGGGCAGGGAGCAAAGAATTCGAAGGACATGAAGAAAGACGGGACGCTGCGGGGAAGGCGCTATTGTACGCGGGTTGCGGCGGCGGGCCGCCCGGATGTCGGGCGGCGTGGCCGGACCGCCTACCGCGCTCCTAAACGGTGCTGCACTGCCGTGCGTCAGTGCGGCACCTCAGTGCCGCCCTCAGTGCCGCCCTCAATGCCGCCCCGCCTTCGCGCCGTCCCGGCTCTTGCGCATCGGCCAGAAGAGGTCGATCGGACGGCGCACCACGCGCCGCTGCAGCGCGCGCATGAGCGGCCGCACGTCCTTGTGCCGCAGGCCGCGCGAGCGCAGCGCCATCTGCATTGCGAGCCCGAAGCTCACCGTCACGTTGAGCACCGCCATGCTGGCGACGCCCGCGGCGGCCCACCAGAGTTCGGCGGTTTCGAGCGTCGCGGCGCCGAGCACGCCCATCGCGACGCCGATCGCGCCCGCCGAGAGCGTCACGTGGCGCACCTCGAACTGGAACGCGAACGCGGACACGATGGCCGGAACCAGCCCGAGCAGCATCCCGAGCACGACGTTGCCCCAGACACCTCCGGCGTTCGCGCGGCAGAAGCGGGCGAAGCGCGCCGCGCCCGAGGTGCCGAGGGTGAGGCGCAGACGCCGGTTCCACGCGAGCGCGTCCTCGACGCGATGCAGCACGAACCAGTTGTCGGCCCAACCGGCGAACACGCTCGATGCCCACAGCAGCACGCCGGTCAGCGCGGCGTAGAGCGGCGTCGGGCCCGCGAGCGAGAACGACTGCAGCGTACTGTGCGCTTTCTCGGGCGAGATCAGGCTCGCATCGAAAAGCCAGCCGAAGACGAGCTGGATCGCGAGGCACGCCGGAAACACGATCAGGACGTTGCCGAGCACCGCCGCCGCCTGGGTGCGGATCAGCGCAACCACCGACGAAACGAAGCGCGCGCGCCCCGGTGCCTTGCCGGTGCCGTCGAGTTCGCGTGCGAGCGTCGGCGCGGTCATCGCGGGCTGCTTGGTCGCGAGCGAGAAGTGGCAAAAGTGGATCGCGAGAAAGCTGAGCGCGTAGTTGAGGCCCGCGAACACCCCTTCGACAATCGACGGCAGGTGCGCCCCCGTGATGCCGAACTTCACGTACACCGTCACCGCCGTGACGAGTCCGCCGCCCGCGGCCATGCGCAGCATGGTCAGATACTCGGCGCGGTTGCGGGCGATGTAGTGTTCGCCGGTGTCGGCGCTCAGCTCGACGACCTTGCGCGAGAGCAACGCGAAGTTGCTGCGCAACAGGTGCGAGACGCTCTGGCTGGCCTGGTTCGCGCTCACCAGATCGGCGACGAGGCGCGCCTGAAGGCGCACGTCATGCGACGCCATCCATGCGTCGAGCAGCCGCTCGGCGCGCTGTACCCGCATGCGCATGCGATCGACCTGGAACACCGTGTCGACGCGCACGCCGTGACGATAGAGGTGGGCGAACACGTCGTCGGTGGCCGCGCGGCAGCTGTCGAGCAGCAGGCGCAGCCAGCGCACTTCCTGGAGCAATCGCTCCGGTTCGCCCGCGTCGCGGGCGTTCTCCACGGCGAGCATCGCGCGGTTCAGGCGGTAGAACGGCAGGCGTTCGACGTCCGCCGGGGCATCGTCGTCCAGCAGGCGGCTGCGGACCGTCGACGAAAGGCCCGTCGAGCTGATCTGGCTCGTGAGGTTGTGAAGCGCCGTCAACAGATCGACCGGGAAGTCGCTGCGCTGCCGCCCGCGCGGCGTGGTTGCGGCCGCATCGGGTTCGTCTCCCGCAAGGGCGGTGCTGGGAAGCGGCGCGCGCGCTTCCTCCGGTTCGACGATCAACGCGTGCAGCCGGGTCAGCAGATCGAGCGGCAGCGTCGCAATCCAGTCGGGATCGTTGTCGTTCGGAAACATCAGCGTGAAGAGCGCCGCGAGGTCGCGCCGGCTCGGCGCGGGCGGGATCAACTGCGCCTGGATGCGCTCGACGAGCGCGCCGGTCAGGCCCGAATGCACGGGCATGCCCGCGTCGCAGAGCAGCGAAATGCTGTCGCTCTCTCGCAGCAGCTTGCGGATGATCGCGCCGACGTTCGCCCGCCACGCGGGATTGCGCTCGAGCACGTGCAGCAGGTAGCGCACGCGAGCGTGCTCGGGCGGTGCGGAGCGCGGTTCGTCGTCGGAAGCCGCGCGCGCGAGGTCCGTGGCGTCGAGCGTGCCGCGCCGGTGAATCCAGTGCATCAGCTCGATCAGCCAGTCGCTGCGTTCGGCGTAAGGGGCGTCGGCATCGGCGGTGGCGAGCAGCGCGTCGAGTTGCTGCACTGTGCCGCGCGATGCGCGCCATTTCTTCCAGAGAGATTTGAACGAATGAATCATGGGGCGTAACGTGCCTGCGTTGCGCCTCGGGAGGAGGCAGGTGGCACCTGCGGCACGGTCTGTCCCGTGCAGCAGGCGTGGTGGGATTAGCCGGGCGTCGTGCCCGGCGCGGCGGAAGAGGTGGACGATCCGGCTGCGGCAGCGGGTGCCGTGGCCGGGCAGGGGATGAGGGCGGCGGGCTGTGTGTGGCGGGTGTGCTTCGCGCCGCCAGGAGCCGGTTGCTGTTGTGTCTGCGTCTGCGCTTGCGGCTGGGCCGCGAGCGCGCGCACGCCGCTCGCGATTGCCGTCGACAGCGCCGCGACCGCGCGCCGGTGCCCGGTGACGAGCGCGTCGTAGCCGTCGCCGACCGGTTCGTTGAGCACGCTGCGGCAGGTCATGACCGTCTGCGTCGCGAGTGAGCGCACGCTCCATACGGCGTCGACGAGCGCGTGCGAGCCGGGCCACGATTCGAAGCGCTGCACGTTGACGCTCACACGGTAGACCGGCACGCCTTCGGGATGCGGCGAGCCGTAGACGTCGATGGTGCGGAGCTGCTGCGTGAGGTCGCCCGACAGCGCGCGGCGGATCTCGTCGCCCGGCATCGACGCCCAGCGCTGCTGTTCGAGCACGAGGACCCGGGTCGCGTCGGTCTGCACGACGAACTGCGGTTTCGCGACTTGCGGCGGCACGTTGACCGGCGCGAGTTCGATCAGCCACGCGGGGTTGCCTGCGGTGACCGATGCTGCCGCAGGTGCGGCGTCGTCGCTCGGGCTCAGCGTGTAGAAGTGGCTCGGCGGCGAGGCGCAACCGGCCAGCAGTGTGGCCGCCGCCGCCGCGGTGGCGAGCACCGCCGCGCGGGCGGCGTGCGTGGCGATTGCTGCGATTGCGGCAGTTCCAGCGCGGCGGCCGGTCCTGCCGGCGTGCCGGGGAGGGAGCCGGTCGAACGTCATGGCTTGTCTCCTGATTTGCCGCGCAGCAGCGATTCGGGATGGCGCTCCAGATAATCCGAGAGCGAGTTGAGCGACTGCAGCGTGCGCGTCAGTTCCTGCATCGCCTGATGCACGTCGGACTGCAGCGGCGAATCCTGCTGCAGCGTCGCCTGGGCCGCGCTGAAGGTCTTCTGCGCTTCGCCCAACGTGCCGCGCAACTGCGGCAGCAGTTCGGTGTTCACCTGGGCGAAAAGCTGGTTGGCGCTCTTGAGCGAATCGTTCAGGTTCGAACCGATCTGGTCGAACGGTATCTTGTCGAGCTTCTTCGCGATGTCGGCCACCTGGAGCTGCAGTTCTTCCAGCGAGTTCGGAATGGTCGGCAGTTCGAGCGGGTCGTGATCGAGATCGGTGTGCGACGGCGCGGCCTTCGGGAAGATGTCGAGCGCGACGTAGAGCTGGCCCGTGAGCAGGTTGCCGGTGCGCAACTGCCCGCGCAGTCCGCGTGCGACGAGGCGCTTCATCAGTTCGTGGGCCTGCGGCGTATGCGGCGGGGGCGGCTGGCCCCGGCCGCGACGCGACAGACGCAGCGGATACAGATCCATCGCGACCGGCATCGTGAAGTTGTGCTCCTTCGCGTCGTATTCGATGCCGATGTCGGTGACCTGGCCGAGCACGATGCCGCGGAAGTCCACGGGCGCGCCGACCGCGAGCCCGCGCAGCGACTGGTTGAAGTACATGACCACGTGCAGCGGCGCGCCGTCGGGCTCGCGCATCGCCTCGACTTCATCGGAGGCGAGCGTGAACACCGAACTGTCGGGTGCCTGCGGCCCCGCCGACTGACCCGGCGGCGCCTGGAACGCGAGGCCGCCCACCACGACGGTCGCGAGCGACTGCGTGTTCACCTTGATACCGTTCGAATCGAGTTGCACGTTCACGCCGCTCGCGTGCCACCAGCGCGTGTTGGTGCCGACGTACTGGTCGTACGGCGCGCTCACGAACACGTGCACCGTGACGCCGGTGCCGTCCTTGTCGAGCGAGTAGCCGGTCACCTGGCCCACCTGGATGCGCCGGTAGAAAATCGGCGTGCCGATGTCGAGCGAGCCGAGCGTTTCGCTGTGCAGCGTGTAGCGGTGGCCTTTCTGGTCGATCGTGACGGCGGGCGGCGCGTCGAGCCCGACGAAGTCCGTGGCGGATTCGGTCGAGCGGCCCGCGTCGGCGCCGATATACGAGCCCGACAGCAGCGTCGAGAGCCCCGTAACGCCGCTCGCGCCGATGCGCGCGCGCACGACCCAGAAGCGGCTGTCCTTCACGGCGAACGCTTCGGCGTCCTTGGTCAGCTCGACGGTGACGAGCACGTGCGAGAGGTTCGGCGAGAGTTTGATCGCGCGCACCGAGCCGATGTCGACGTCCTTGTACTTCACCTTGGTCTTGCCGGGTTCGAGGCCTTCGGCGTTCGCGAAGCTGATCGTGATGGTCGGACCGCGCATGGCCACCGACTTCACCACGAGCGCCACGCCGATCAGCGCCGCGACGAGCGGCACGATCCAGACGAGCGAGGGCAGCCAGCGCTTCGGTCTGACGATTTCCGGCTCGGGCAGATCGGGCGGGAGCGGGCCGCCCCCGCTGGGTGGGGTCGGTCCTTTCGGGTCACTCATGAGGATGATCCTGAGTAGATGGCTCGGGTGTGTGCGTGCCTGTTTGCCTGTCTTCGTCGACGGGGTCCCAGATCAGGCGCGGATCGAACTGCATCGACGCCATCATGGTCAGGACCACCACCGAGCCGAACGCAATCGCGCCCGGACGCGCCGTGATCACGGCCAGCGACTGAAAACGCACGAGCGCGACGGTCAGCGTGACGACGAAGACGTCGAGCATCGACCAGCGGCCGATGAACTCCACGAGCCGGAAGAGCTTCGCGCGCTCGACAGGGCGCCACTTCGAGCGGCGTCCGGCGGTGAGCGAGAGGAGCACGAGCACCGTGAGCTTGAGCATCGGCACGAGGATGCTCGCTATGAACACGATGATCGCGAGCGGCCATGAGCCCGAGGTCCAGAAGTAGACGACGCCGCTCATGATCGTGTCGTCTTCTTCGCCGACGAGCGTGGCCGTGTGCATGACCGGCAGCAGGTTGGCGGGAATGTACAGCACCGCGGCGGCGATGAGGAGCGCCCACGTGCGCGTGAGGCTGTCCGGGTGGCGCTCGTGGAGCGTTGCGCCGCAGCGCGCGCAGGGTGACGGGGCGGCGCTGCGCGGGCGTGGCTGGACGCGCCCGCAGGAGCGGCACGAAACGAGCCCGGCAACGGAAGCGGTCAGGTATTTCATCGGTCGCCTCAGTGCGGGGACGCGCCCGTCGGGTTCGGACGGGGGCGCGGCGGCCTGGGCGCGGCGGGGGCGCGCAGGGCGTCGGCGATATCCCAGAGCGTGCGCGCGTCGAACGTGACGACCACGGTGAACATCAGCGTGAGCGCGCCGAATGCGAAGAGCGCCGTTTCCGGAATCACGCGCGCGAGGCTCACCATCTTTACGATCGTGATCAGCACGCCGAGCATGAACACTTCGAGCATGCCCCAGGGCCGCACGAATTCGATCGCGCGCAGCACGCGGTTGAAGCCCGGCGGCACGACGCCGCGCCGCACGGGCAGCAGCACGTAGAGCAGGGCGACGAGTTCGGTGAGCGGAAAGAGGATCGTGGCGCAGAACACCATCAGCGCGACGATCTGCATGTCCTCGCTCCACAGCACGAGGAGCGCGCCGAAGAGACTCGATTCCGTCGTGATGCCGTTGGCGTCGAGTTCGAGGATAGGAAACGATTGGGCGATGATGAACGTGACGAGCGCGGCGAGCGTCATCGCGCAGATGCGGTCGAGCTGCGCGGAGCCGCTGCTATAGAGGGTCGCACCGCAGCGGGAGCAGCGCGCGGTCTGCCGGCCGAGCAGACGCGGCTTGCGATAGAGCGCGTCGCAGTCGTGACACGCGATCAGGTGTTCGTAGGCCATGCTCGCAGATGACGCAAATCGACGTGAATGGGACGAACGGCGCGGGTGCGCGCGAAACAGGTTCGGGGTTCGCCGCAGCTTCGTGCAATGTTACCAAACGCGGGCTGCGGCGTGCCGTGGCGCTCTCCGCCCGCGCCCCGTCTGCAGAACGTGCCGCCGGGCGCTGCTGGAGTAGCATGACGGGCCAGGAGTGTGCCACGTTTAGGCGTTTGACGCTTGTAACCCTCGCAGGCGAGCCGCGTACGAGGTCCGCAACTTGCGAATGCGTGGAATGGTGCAGCCCGCTGCCGCGTTAAATGACAATAACCGATCAACAAGCTGGCTGGAACGGCTAACGATCCCTATGTCGCACGATTTGGCCCCGCCCGAAGACTACACCCGCACCGCGATTGCGCTGCACTGGGTCATGGCGCTCCTCATGGTGTGCGCGTTCGCGCTCGGCTGGGTGATGACGGGTATTCCCGGGATCACGCCCAACAAACTCCGTTATTACGCCTGGCACAAGTGGATCGGCGTCACGATATTCGGCCTCGCCGTGCTGCGCGTGGCCTGGAGCGCGACGCACCGCGCACCCGCGCTGCCGCCGGGCATGTCGCGCTGGCAGCGCGCGGCGGCGCAAGGGGCGCACGTGCTGCTGTATTTCCTGATGTTTGCCGTGCCGATCACCGGCTACCTTTTCAGTTGCGCGGCCAACGTACCTGTCGTCTATCTCGGGCTCGTGCGCCTGCCGATGCTGATCGGCCCCGACCCGGTGCTGAAGCCGATCCTGCGCCTCGTGCACGTCGCGCTGAACTACACGCTCGCCGCGCTCGTGGCGGTGCATGTGGCGGCGGCGCTCAAGCATCATTGGCTGGACCGCGACGGGTTGCTTGCGCGGATGATTCCTGTGCTCAGACGAGGGCGATCATGAATGCGAGCTTCGGAGGGACAAGATGCCGTCCTGCAGCCGTGCTGGCGCTCGCGGCGGGCTGTGCCGCGGCGCTTGCCTGGGAGGGCGACGCGCAGGCGCAGATCGATGCGGCAAAGAGTACGTTAGTCGCCGTCTCGCGGCAGATGAGCGTGCCGGTGGAAGGCCGCTTCACGAAGTTCGACGCGCAGATCGCCTTCGATCCCGCGAAGCCGCAAGCGGGCACGGCGCGCATCACGGTCGATACCGGCAGCTACGATCTCGGCGACGCGAGCTACAACGATTCCATTCGCGGTCCTGAATGGTTCGATGCGAAGGCCTGGCCGCAGGCCACGTTCGTTTCGACTTCGGTTGCGCCGACCGGGCCAAACCAGTTCCGCGTGAACGGCAATCTCACGATCAAGGGGCACACCGAGGCCGTGGTCGTGCCGATTGTGCTCACGCAGCAGGGCACGACGAAGATATTCGACGGCACGCTGCCCATCCATCGGCTCGCGTTCAACGTCGGTACCGGCGAGTGGAAAGACACGTCCACCGTCGCCGACGAAGTGTTGATCAAGTTTCACATCGTCGCCGCGCCGAAATAGCGTGGCGGCGCGCAAATGAAAAAGCCGGTTCGCGAGAACCGGCCTTTTCGTTGATCGAACCGAACGGGCTTAAAACCGAACAGGCTTAAACCTGCGCGCCCGCGTTGGGATCGTTCGGATCGTACTTGTCCTTCTTTTCCTTGACGAGGTCTTCGCGCTTCACGCCGAGCCACATTGCGATTGCCGCCGCGACGAATACCGACGAGTAGATGCCGAAGAGAATACCCACCGTCAGCGCAAGTGCGAAGTAGTGGAGCGTCGGGCCGCCGAAGAAGAACATCGAGAGCACCATCATCTGCGTACAGCCGTGGGTGATGATGGTTCGCGACATCGTGCTCGTGATCGCGTGGTTGATGACCTCGGCAACGGTCATCTTGCGTTCGCGCCGGAAGGTTTCGCGGATCCGGTCGAAGATAACGACCGATTCGTTCACCGAGTAGCCGAGCACCGCGAGCACGGCGGCCAGCACCGAGAGCGAGAACTCCCACTGGAAGAACGCGAAGAAGCCGAGAATGATCACGACGTCGTGCAGGTTCGCGATCACGCCGGCCACGGCGTACTTCCATTCGAAGCGGAACGACAGGTAGATGATGATGCCCGCCACCACGCACGCGAGCGCAAGCAGGCCGTCGGTGGCGAGTTCCTTGCCGACCTGCGGGCCGACGAACTCCACGCGCTGAAGCTGCACCTGCGAATCCGCGGCCTTGAGCGCGCCCATGACCTGGTCGCTCTGCTGCGCGGATGTGAGCCCTTGCTTGAGCGGCAGGCGGATCAGCACGTCGCGCGAGGTGCCGAAGTTCTGCACCTGGGCGTCGCCATAGCCGAGCTTCGTGAGCGTGCCGCGCACGGGCTCGAGTTCGGCCGCCTGCGGATACTGCACTTCGATGACCGTGCCGCCCGTGAACTCGATCGACAGATGCAGGCCGCGGTGGAACAGGAAGAACACCGCCGCGATGAACGTGATGAGCGAGATCGCGTTGAAGATCAACGCGTGCTTCATGAAAGGGATGTCTTTGCGGATGCGGAAAAATTCCATGATCTTGACTCCGTATCAGCGGGACGAGCCCGGGTTGCCTGGGCCGCTCGGCCCGTTTCTGCGGCGCACGACCGGTTTGGCGCGCGCCGGGCCGCTCGCGCTGCCTGCAGCCTTCGCGGCCTTGCCGGCCTTGGCGGTCTCACGGGTTTGGGTGGCGCCGACGATGGCGCGGCCCGTGTCGGTGTCCGCGTCGTCGTCGCTGGTCAGCGCGGCAGCGCCCGCCATCTCCGGCTGCGGACGCCACACTTGCCCCACGGCCAGCGACTTGAGCTTCTTCTTGCCGCCGTACCAGAGGTTCACGAGCCCGCGCGAGAAGAACACGGCCGAGAACATCGACGTCAGAATGCCGATCACGTGCACGATCGCGAAGCCGCGCACCGGACCCGAGCCGAACGCGAGCAGCGCGAGACCGGCGATGAGCGTGGTCACGTTCGAGTCGAGAATCGTCGCCCAGGCGTGCGCGTAGCCGTTGTGGATCGCGAGCTGCGGCGGCGCGCCGTTGCGCAGTTCTTCACGGACACGCTCGTTGATGAGCACGTTCGAGTCGATCGCCATACCGAGCGCGAGCGCGATAGCCGCGATGCCAGGCAGCGTGAGCGTGGCCTGCAGCATCGAGAGCACCGCGACGAGCAGCAGCAGGTTCACCGAGAGGCCGATCACCGAGATCAGGCCGAACAGCATGTAGTAGCCGATCATGAACACGGAGATCGCGGCAAAGCCGTAGATCACCGAGTCGAAGCCCTTGCGGATGTTGTCGGCGCCGAGGCTCGGGCCGACCGTGCGTTCTTCGATGATGTCCATCGGCGCCGCGAGCGAGCCGGCGCGCAGGAGCAGCGCGAGGTCGGCGGCGGCCTGCGCCGTGGGCTGGCCCGTGATCTGGAAGCGGTCGCCCAGTTCCGACTGGATCGTCGCGACCGTCAGCACTTCGCCCTTGCCGCGCTCGAACAGCACCATCGCCATCGGCTTGCCGATGTTGTCGCGCGAGACGCTGCGCACGGCGCGCCCGCCCGCCGAGTCGAGACGGATGTTGACGGACGGACGCTGATGTTCGTCGAAGCCCGCCGACGCGTCGATGATGCGGTCGCCGGTGAAGATCACCTGCTTTCTGAGCAGCACGGGCGCCTGGTTGCCCTGCGTGAAGAGTTCGTCGCCCGGCGGGACCGGCGCGTTCGGATCCGGGTGCAGGCCGAGCGGGTCGGCGAGGCGCGCTTCGAGCGTCGCCGTGCGGCCGATGATGTCCTTCGCCTTCGCGGTGTCCTGCACGCCCGGCAGCTCGACCACGATGCGGTCGTTGCCCTGCTGCTGGATCACGGGCTCGGACACGCCGAGTTCGTTCACGCGGTTATGCAGCGTCTGGATGTTCTGCTTGAGCGCAGCCTCCTGAACCGCCTGCCTGACCGTGGGCGTGAACGTGCCGACGAGCTGCACGCCGCCTTCCGGCGCGGTTTGCGTGGCCCACTGGAGTTCGCTGACGCCGCCTGCGAGCACCTTGCGCGCGCCTTCGGCGACTGCCGGATCGGCGAAATTGATCACCACCGACTGGCCGACGCGGTTCACGCCGCCGTCGCGGATGTTCTTCTCGCGCAGCAGCGTGCGCGCATCCGATGCGTCCGAATCGAGCTTCTTGCTGAGCGCGCCGTTCATGTCGACCTGCAGCAGGAAGTGGACGCCGCCGCGCAGATCGAGGCCGAGATACATCGGCAGCGCGCGCATGCCGGTCAGCCAGCGCGGCGAGGCGCTTTGCAGGTTCAGCGCGACGATGTACTGCGGATCGGTCGGGTCGGCGTTCAGCGCCTTCGTGAGCACGTCCTTCAGGCGCAGCTGCGTGTCGGTGTCGGCGACGCGCACGCGGATGTTCGCGTTCATCGCCGAGTTGTCGAACGTGACGTCGGCGGCGGCGATGTTGTTCGCGGTGAGCGCGGCCTGCACCTGGGCGAGCGTGCCGCTGTCGAGCTTGACGGTGGCCTTGCCGCTCGACACCTGGACTGCGGGCGCTTCGCCGAAGAAATTGGGCAATGTGTACACGAGGCCGATGGCGAGCGCCACGACCATCACGACATATTTCCAGAGGGGATAACGGTTCATTGGTTGACCCAACGGGGGAGGGGAATTGCGTGCTCGATGCGCGCGCGTCCGGCAGGGTCTGGGCTGGAGGAATTCAGCCGGGACAGTGCCGGACGCTTGAGGCTGCTTTAGGCTTGCGGCTTGCGGAGTTCGCCAGCGAGCGCTTACAGCGACTTGATCGTGCCCTTCGGCAGGATCGTCGAAACCGCCGACTTCTGCACGGTGACTTCGGTGCCGTCCGCCACTTCGACGCCCACGTAGGCTTCGCCGACCTTGGTCACCTTGCCGACGATGCCGCCGCTCGTGACGACTTCATCGCCCTTGGCCATGTTCGCGAGCATGTTGCGGTGTTCCTTCTGACGCTTCATCTGCGGACGGATCATGATGAAGTACAGCACCGCGAACATCAGGATCAGCGGCAGGAAGCTCATCAGACTGGATTCCGCGCCACCCGCTGCGGAGCCTTGTGCGAAGGCATTGGAAATGAACGACACGTTGGTCTCTCCGTTTGTACGATCGAAAATCAAGCCGGTTATTCTACCACCGGCGCCCGGCGCGACGGCTACCCAAAATTGGCTTTCCTATCAAGCTCTTAATGCGACAAATGCGCATTGCGGGCGGTGATGGGAGCGGCCGATCCTGGTTCAGCGTGGTTCGTCGGCGCTTCGCGCTTGTTGCGTCGCGTCGCGCGACGAACCGGTCCGTCCGCTTTGTGTTGGTGAAAGCTGATTGTAATGTACTCCGGGTGCATGCGGTGCACGGTCAACGGCGGTCAACGGCGACCGGGGCGCACAACGCCGTGCCGCCGCGTCTTGCGCCCTTATTGCGCTCTTACGCGCCCTTATGGCTCCACGCCGCGCGCGCGGTTCTCGTGAAAACGCTGACGGAACGCCGCGAACGTCTTCGTCTCGATCGCCTGGCGGATCTCGCTCATCAGTTCGAGGTAGTAGTGCAGATTGTGGATCGTGTTGAGCTGCGCGCCGAGAATCTCGCCCACGCGATGCAGGTGATGCAAATAGCCGCGCGTGAAATTGCGGCAGGTGTAGCAGCCGCACTGCTCGTCGAGCGGACGCAGCGAGTTGCGGTGCGTCGCGTTGCGGATCTTGATGTCGCCGAAGCGCGTGAAGATCCAGCCGTTGCGCGCATTGCGCGTCGGCATCACGCAGTCGAACATGTCGATGCCCGACGCCACGCCCGCCACGAGATCCTCCGGCGTGCCGACGCCCATCAGGTAGTGCGGCTTGTCGGCGGGAAGCTTCGGCGCGATGTGCTCGAGCACGCGCATCATGTCTTCCTTCGGCTCGCCGACTGAAAGACCGCCGATCGCAAAGCCGTGAAACGGCATCTCCGAGAGGCCGGCGAGCGACTCGTCGCGCAGGTCCTCGAACATGCCGCCCTGCACGATGCCGAAGAGCGCGTTCGGGTTGCTCAAGGCGTTGAACTCGTCGATCGAGCGCTTCGCCCAGCGCATCGACATGCGCATGGAGTCGGCGGCATCCTTGTGCGTCGTCGGCACGCCGTTGGTCGCGTAGGGCGTGCACTCGTCGAACTGCATGACGATGTCCGAGTTCAGCACCTTCTGGATCTGCATCGACACTTCGGGCGAGAGGAACAGCTTGTCGCCGTTGACGGGCGACGCGAAGCGCACGCCGTCTTCGGAAATCTTGCGCAGGTCGCCGAGCGAGAACACCTGGAAGCCGCCCGAATCGGTGAGGATCGGACGGTTCCAGCCCATGAAGCGATGCAGGCCGCCGTGCGCCTCGATCGTTTCGAGCCCCGGGCGCAGCCAGAGGTGGAAGGTGTTGCCGAGGATGATCTGCGCGTTCATCTCGACCAGTTCGCGCGGCTGCGTCGCCTTGACCGTGCCGTAGGTGCCCACGGGCATGAAGATCGGCGTTTCGACGACGCCGTGGTTGAGCGTGACGCGCCCGCGCCGCGCGAGGCCGTCGGTGCCGAGCAGTTCGAATTTCAGGCCATTTTGCGGGCGTTCGCCAAGGTAGGCGCCGTGTTCGGCGCGTGCATCGTTTTGTTGATGACCGTCGGTCATGCATGAGCTCCTGTGCCACCGGAAAACAGTCCGGCGCAGATGGTGGTGACCGTCGCGTTCGTGTTCGCGCTTTTGATCGCGTTTGTGTTCGCGTTCGTGCGCGGCGGTCGAGGGAAATTTGTGTGAGTGTTGGTTACTCGTCGAGCGCGTTCTCGCTTCGGGTGAGCAGCATGGCGTCGCCGTAGCTGAAGAACCGGTAGCGCGCCTCGATTGCGTGACGATACGCCGCGCGGATCGTTTCGACCCCCGCGAACGCCGACACGAGCATGAGCAGCGTCGACTTCGGCAGGTGAAAGTTCGTGACGAGCCGGTCCACCACGCGGAATTTATAGCCCGGCGTGATGAAGATGTCGGTTTCCGCCGAAGTCGCCGCGAGTGCGAGGCCTTCGCGCTCGGCGTCGCGCGCCGCCGCTTCGAGCGCGCGCATCGACGTCGTGCCCACCGCGATGACGCGGCCGCCGCGCGCACGCGTGGCCGCGATCTTGTCGACGAGCGACTGCGGCAGCTGGTACCACTCGCTGTGCATCTTGTGCTCGGCGATGTTGTCCACGCGCACCGGCTGGAACGTGCCCGCGCCGACGTGCAGCGTGAGCGTCGCGTGCTCGACGCCCATCGCGTCGAATTTGGCGAGCAGCGCGTCGTCGAAGTGCAGGCCCGCCGTGGGCGCGGCCACCGCGCCCGGATTTTGCGCGAATACGGTCTGGTAGCGCGTCTCGTCGGTCGAGTCGGCGTCGTGCGTGATGTAGGGCGGCAACGGCAGGCGGCCGTGCTGCTCGATCAGCGTCAGGCAGTCGTCGGGGAAATGCAGCGTGTAGAACGGCTCGACGCGCTCGCCCACCGTCACGTCGAACGCGTCGGCCAGACGCAGCGTCGTGCCCGGCGCCGGGCTCTTGCTCGCGCGGATCTGCGCGAGCGCCGTGCGCGCGCCCGTGAGACGCTCGACGAGCACCTCGATCTTGCCGCCGCTCGCCTTCTGGCCGAAGAAGCGCGCCTTGAGCACCTTCGTATCGTTGAAGACGAGCAGATCGCCGGGCGCGAGGCACTCGGGCAGTTCCGCGAAGCGGCGGTCGGTGAGGCGCGCGGGCTGCACGCGGTTGTCGACTTCCAGTAGACGGCTCGCGCTACGCTCGGGTAGCGCGGTCTGCGCAATCAGTTCTTCGGGGAGGTCGAAATCGAAATCGGAAAGCTTGAACATGCGGCCTGATGAAACGGAAATGCGGCTGATGGCTTTAGGCGGCGCTTGCGCGAGAGGCGGCTTGCGTGCCGCGATCAGAACCACGATGCCCGCCGCGGTGCGGCGAGCGGCTATGATGGCGGGACCGTTCGCGCTCGCGTTCGTGCTTGTGCAGCACGCGTTGCGTGCCACGCGCTCGCGCGCGAGCGGCAGTGGGTCTTGTCGCACAACGCGCGCCTGGGGCCTGCTGCGCCACGCCGGAAAGCCGATATTGTACTTGCGAAGCCGCCTATGCCCTCATCTGTGAGCCGTCCGATGCCCGAAACCGATTCGTCCGCCGACGCGCGCGAGCACGTCGGCGCGAGCGTTGCGGCTGCGGACGGCAAGCACGCGGCTGCGGAACGCTCCGCTGAGCGCGCTGGCCGCACTGAACGCGGCAGGCGCGCGGCGAGCGAGCCAGCAGACAGCGAAAGTAACGACGGCAGCGAGAGCAGCGAGACCACCGAAGGCGGCGAGAGCAGCGAAGGCAGCAAAAAGCGCGGCGCAACGGCCGAGGTTCCGAAGGGCAAAAAGAGCGCGCGCGCGAAAGAGAAAGAGAAAGGCAAGCCCGCCGTCACGAAAACGGCCGACCGTCTCGCCAAACTCGGCCTCTCGCGCGACATCGACCTCGTCCTGCATCTGCCGATGCGCTACGAGGACGAAACCACGCTCACGCCGATTGGCGAGCTGCTGCCCGGCGGCATCGCGCAGACGGAAGGCGTCGTGTTCGACAACGAAATCGCGTACCGTCCGCGCCGCCAGTTGCTGGTGAAACTGCGCGACGAGGGCGGCGACGAACTCGTCCTGCGCTTTCTGAACTTCTACGGCTCGCAGGTCACGCAGATGGCGGCGGGCCGCCGCCTGCGCGTGCGCGGCGACGTGCGCGGCGGGTTCTTCGGCATGGAAATGGTGCATCCGGCGGTGCGCGTCGTCGACGACGACACGCCGCTGCCGCAGGCGCTCACGCCGGTCTATCCGTCGACGGCGGGCGTGAGTCAGGCGTATCTGCGCAAGGCGATCGACAACGCGCTCGCTCGCGCGTCGCTGCCCGAGCTGCTGCCCGAGGCCGTCGAGCGCGAATTCATGGCGCCGCTTGGCCTGCCCCCGCTGATGCAAGCGGTGAAGACGCTGCACCATCCGCCCATCGACGCCGACGAGGCCGAGCTGATCGACGGCACGCATCCGGCGTGGACGCGCATCAAATTCGAGGAACTGCTCGCGCAGCAACTGTCGCTCAAGCGCGCCCACGAAGAGCGCCGCACGCGCGCCGCACCGGCCATGCCGTTGCGCGAAACGGCTGCGCAGGATGCAGCCAGTGCGCCGCTTGTCGAGCCGCTTGTCACCCGCTTACGCGCCTCGCTGCCGTTCCAGTTGACGAACGCGCAGCAGCGCGTCGTCGCCGAGATCGCGCGCGAACTCGAACTGCCGCATCCGATGCAGCGTCTCCTGCAGGGCGACGTAGGCAGCGGCAAGACCGTGGTGGCGGCGCTGGCGGCGGCGCAAGCCATCGACGCGGGTTATCAGGCGGCGCTGATGGCGCCCACCGAAATCCTCGCCGAGCAGCACGCGCGCAAGCTGCGCGGCTGGCTCGAACCGCTCGGCGTGCAGGTGGCCTGGCTCGCGGGCAGCCTCAAGGCAAAGGAAAAGCGCGCCGCGATTGAAGCCGCGGCGCTCGGCACCGCGCAGCTCGTGATCGGCACGCACGCGATCATTCAGGATAGCGTCGAATTCGCGCGGCTCGGCCTCGTGATCGTCGACGAACAGCATCGCTTCGGCGTCGAGCAGCGGCTCGCGCTGCGCGCGAAAGCGAAGAACACGAGCGCCGCCGCGCCCGCTGGGCAGGCGTTCCAGCCGCATCAGCTGATGATGTCGGCGACCCCCATCCCGCGCACGCTCGCGATGACGTATTACGCGGACCTCGACGTATCCACCATCGACGAACTGCCGCCTGGCCGCACGCCGATCCTCACGAAGCTCATCTCCGACGCGCGCCGCGCAGAAGTCATCGAGCGCGTGCGCGCGGCGGCGCTCACGGGGCGCCAGGTCTACTGGGTTTGCCCGCTGATCGAGGAGAGCGAGACGCTGCAGCTGCAAACGGCGGTGGAGACATACGAGACGCTCGTCGCCGCGCTGCCGGAATTGACGGTCGGGCTCGTGCACGGGCGCCTCTCGTCGACGGAGAAGGCCACCGTGATGGACGCCTTTTCGCGCGACGAAGTGCAGTTGCTCGTGGCGACGACCGTGATCGAAGTGGGCGTGGACGTGCCCAACGCCTCGTTGATGGTGATCGAGCACGCCGAGCGCTTCGGCCTCGCGCAGCTGCATCAACTGCGCGGACGCGTGGGGCGGGGCAGCACGGCGTCGGTGTGCGTGCTGCTCTACAGCGGACCGCTTTCGCTGACCGGCCGTGCGCGGCTGCAGACGATGCGCGAAACCACCGACGGTTTCGAGATTGCGCGCCGCGATCTGGAGATCCGCGGCCCCGGCGAATTCCTCGGCGCGCGTCAGTCGGGCGCGGCGATGCTGCGCTTCGCGAACCTCGAAACGGACGGCTGGCTCATCGAACCCGCGCGCGGCGCCGCCGACTTGCTGCTGCGCGACTGGCCGCACGTCGTCGCGCAGCACCTGAACCGCTGGCTCGGCGCGCGCGAGCAGTATCTGAAGGCCTGAACGAAGGTCTTCAGTCGGGCTCCGATGCGCTATGGAACCCGCACGCTCCGGCATCGTCTGAGGAATGCCGTTCCTGCCCGACGATGTATGTTGAATATTGGCGAATCGCTGCCATAGGTGTATAAGTACAAACTATCGAATTATCTATTCTGATTGGTCCCCAAAGAAATGACGCTCACTGAATTGAAATACATAGTCGCGGTTGCCCGCGAGCGCCACTTCGGACGGGCTGCAGAAGCGTGTTTCGTGAGCCAGCCGACCTTGTCGGTGGCGATCAAGAAGCTCGAAGACGAACTCAACGTGCAGATTTTCGAGCGCGGCACGAGCGAAGTGAGCGTCACGCCGATCGGCGAGCAGATCGTCACGCAGGCCCAGCGTGTGCTCGAACAGACGCTGGCCATCAAGGAAATCGCCAAACAGGGCAAGGATCCGTTGATCGGACCGCTGCGGCTCGGCGTGATCTACACGATCGGGCCGTACCTGCTGCCGACGCTCGTCAAGCAGATGATCACGCGCTTCCCGCAGATGCCGCTCATGCTGCAGGAGAACTACACGCTCAAGCTCATCGAACTGCTCAAGCAGGGCGAGATCGACGTGGCGATCCTGGCGCTGCCGTTTCCCGAGACCGGCCTCACGCTGCGCCCGCTCTACGACGAGCCGTTCGTCGTCGCGCTGCCGTCCGGCCACGCGTGGGAGAAGCGCGAGAAGATCGACGCGGGCGACCTCAAGCAGGAAACGATGCTGCTGCTCGGCAGCGGGCACTGCTTCCGCGATCACGTCCTCGGCGTGTGTCCCGAGTTGATGCGCTTCTCGCAGAACGCGGACGGCATCCAGAAAACCTTCGAAGGCTCGTCGCTCGAAACCATCCGCCATATGGTGGCGAGCGGCGTCGGCATCACGGTGCTGCCGCGCATGTCGGTGCAGGAGGTGAAACCGCACGCGGGCGGCGTCGATTCGGGGCTGCTCTCGTACGTGCCGTTCGATGAGCCTGTGCCCGACCGGCGCGTCGTGCTCGCATGGCGCAAGAGCTTCACGCGCATGCCGGCAATCGAGGCGATCGCCGACGCAGTGCATGCCTGCGATCTGCCGGGCGTCAAGAAGATCGAGGTGTCGGCCGAACCGGCCTGACGTCTTTTCGGGCTCATTCGCCGCTTATTCGGCACTCATCTGCCGCTTCGCTTCCACTTCGCTGCCACGTCGCTGCCGCCCGCTGATGCTGGCGGCGGTGTCCATCTTCCCTCTGGATTGTCTGCTCCGCGTTCCCGTTTGACGACGGGAGCCCGATAGCGGAAGACTATTTGATAGATTTCATTAATCAAATATCTTCCATCAATAGCTGTTGATATAGTCCCTCCCATGCGTCGCGCCCCGGAACCACGGGGCGCTGTGAAGTCACCGCCACTGCGGCGGCAACGGCGGTGCGTAAGGACGCTCCACCGTCTTCAGGACCAGTCAAGGAGAACGATCATGACGAGGATTGCAACGATGACGCTCGACGCCATCGGCATCGCCCGCCCAGGCGATACGGGGCAACGGTTCGCTCGCGCGACGTTGGCGCTGCGCCGCGCGAGCGGCTTCACGATCTTCACAGGCGGGCTCATCGTGCTCGCGAGCCAGGCGCTGACGCGTCTGGCTGGCGGTTGACTGCAGGCTGCCGCGCGCTGTGGTTTCGGTGCGGTTTCACCGTCCGACAGACAGGGCCAGATGAGCGTGGCCGCCGTTCCATCTACGCTAAACTGACACCCGTCCGATCATTTGCGGTTCGCTGCCGATGCGGCGCGACCGGCCCCGACCCGACTGGCATCGACGGTTCGTCTCACTTCAAACAAGGAGTCGCCATGGCTAAGAAAGCAAACGTGCAGCATCTGAATATCGGCATCAGCGACAAGGATCGCAGGAAGATCGCGGAAGGCCTCTCGCACCTGCTCGCGGACACGTACACGCTGTACCTGAAGACGCACAATTTCCACTGGAACGTCACGGGGCCGATGTTCAACACCCTTCATCTGATGTTCGAGACGCAGTACACGGAACTGGCGCTGGCCGTCGATGCGATCGCCGAGCGTATTCGTGCGCTGGGCGTGAACGCGCCGGGCAGCTACAAGGAATTCGCGAAGCTTTCGTCGATTGCGGAAGCGGACGGCGTGCCGGCGGCGGAAGAGATGATCCGCCAGCTGGTGGAAGGCCAGGAAGCGGTGGTGCGCACGGCGCGCGAGATTTTCCCGGCGACGGAAGCGGCCTCGGACGAGCCGACCGCCGACCTGCTCACGCAGCGCATGCAGACGCATGAAAAGACGGCGTGGATGCTGCGCTCGCTGCTGGCGTAACGGTTGATTTGCGGTTGAATTGCAGCGCGGTGCGCTGCGAAACGATTCTCAAAGGGCCTGCCGGAACCTCCGGCGGGCCTTTTTTTGCGGCGTGCACCGATGTTTTGCCTCGCGCGCCTGGGTTCACGTCGCGGCGGCATGAAAGCTGGGCGGTGGGTGGTGTGCGCGCTGTCCTACAATAGCGGCATTGTTTTTCCCACACCGATCATGTTCGCCCGACTCCCGCTTTATCTGCGGCTCGTCCGCATGGACAAGCCGATCGGCAGCCTGCTGCTGCTCTGGCCGACCCTCAACGCGCTGTGGATTGCCTCGAATGGCCGTCCGTCGCTGTCGCTGCTCGTGATTTTCACGGTTGGCACCGTGCTCATGCGCTCGGCGGGCTGCGCGATCAACGACTACGCGGACCGCGACTTCGACCGTTACGTGAAGCGCACCGCCGAGCGGCCCATCACGTCGGGCCGTATCCGCGCATGGGAGGCGGTGGCGATTGCGGCAGGGCTCGCGCTCGTTTCATTTCTCCTGATCCTGCCGCTCAACACGCTCACGAAGCAGCTTTCGGTGGTCGCGCTTTTCGTTGCGGGCTCGTATCCGTTCACGAAGCGCTTCTTCGCGATTCCGCAGGCGTATCTGGGCATCGCGTTCGGGTTCGGCATTCCGATGGCGTTCGCCGCCGTGCAGGATCATGTGCCGCTGCTTGGCTGGATCATGCTGGCCGCGAACGTATGCTGGTCCGTCGCCTACGACACCGAATACGCAATGGTCGACCGCGACGACGACATCAAGATCGGCATCCGCACCTCCGCACTGACGTTCGGCCGCTTCGACGTGCTCGCCATCATGCTGTGCTATGCGGCGACGCTCGGCATTTACGTCTGGGTGGGCATTGCGCTCGGCCTCGGGCTGCTTTACTGGATCGGCTGGGCGGCTGCGGCAGGCTGCGCGGTATACCACTACACACTCATCAAGGACCGTGAGCGTATGCCGTGCTTCGCCGCCTTCCGCCATAACAACTGGCTGGGCGGAGCGCTGTTCGCGGGCATCGCCGCGCATTACGCGTTCGCTGCGGCGATGTAACGGTGCGGGCGGGCGCTGGAACGCGGCCCGCTACGCCCGTGCGATTCCCTCGGTGAAAGCGGAAACGGTCGCGCAACGTGCGTGACGTGCTGCGCACGCGGGAACGCGCGGCGCTTCACGTAGTGTCGGTGGCAGCACGTCGCACGACATCGGCCACTTGACCGGCGCACAACCCGCACACAACCCTGCGCGAGCCGTCCGGCTCGCTACTGCTTGCCGAACTCTTCGCCCATTTCCTTCGCGCGCGCATCAGCGGCCAGGGCGCCGCGCACGATCGCATCCTTCACGCCCGAATCCGCGAACGATGTAAGTGCCGCAGCCGTTGTTCCGCCCTTCGACGTCACACGCTCGCGCAGCACCGCGGGCGATTCGTTCGATTGCAGCGCGAGTTGCGCCGCGCCCGTGAAGGTGGCGACAGCGAGCGCGCGGCTTTGCTGCTCGTCCATGCCGAGCTGGCGTGCCGCCTCTTCCAGCGCTTCGATGAAATAGAACACGTAGGCCGGGCCGCTGCCCGAAATCGCGGTGACGGCGTCGATCTTCGCTTCATCGTCGAACCAGACCGTCTGGCCGACTGCGCCGAGCGCGTCGGAGGCGAGCTGGCGGCCGGTTGCATCGACGCCTTCGCTCGCGACGAGCCCCGTTGCGCCCATGCCGATCAGCGCGGGCGTGTTGGGCATCGTGCGGACGACGCGCGCATGGCCGTTGAGCCAGCGCGACAGATCGGCGATCCGGATGCCGGCCATGATGCTGATGACGACCTGATGCGGCGCGAGATGCGGCGCGAGCCCTTCGGCGACGGCCTTGGCGACCTGCGGCTTGACCGCGAGCAGCACGGCGTCGTACTGCGCGAGTGCCGTGTCCGCGCTCGCGCCGGTGCGCACGCCGAACTGTTCGCTGGTGCGCTTGCGGGCATCCTCGTTCGGATCGACCGCGTACAGATTGGCGGCGGGCACGCCTTTGCGGATCAGTCCGCCGATGAGTGCGGCGGCCATGTTGCCGCCGCCGATGAATGCGATTTTCATGGTGAGGGAGAGCGTGAGTGGTTCAGCGGGAATATCAGTGGGAATAAGCGCGCGCGCCGAAGACCGCCGTACCGATTCGCACGATGGTCGCGCCTTCCAGCACGGCGGCTTCGAGGTCGGCGGACATGCCCATCGACAGCGTATCGAGCGCAAGACCGCTCGCGCGCAGCGCGTCGAACAATTCGCGCAGCACGCGGTGCGGCGCTCGCTGCGCTTCGAGGGTGGTTTCGGGTTCGGGAATCGACATCAGCCCGCGCAGCCGTAGATTGGGCAGCGCCGCGATTTCATGCGCGATCCGCGCCGCTTCCTGCGGCGCGACACCGCTCTTGCTGGCTTCGCCGCTCACGTTGATCTGCAGGCACACGTTGAGCGGCGCCATGCTCGCGGGGCGCTGTTCCGAGAGACGCTGAGCGATCTTCAGGCGGTCGACCGAATGCACCCAGTCGAAGCGTTCCGCGACGGGCCGCGTCTTGTTCGACTGCAGCGGCCCGATGAAATGCCATTCGAGGCTCGCCCGCAGATCGGCCAGCGCGTCGATCTTCTCGACGGACTCCTGCACGTAGTTCTCGCCGAACGCACGCTGCCCGGCAACGTGTGCCGCGCGCACGTCCTGCGCGGGGAAGGTTTTGGAGACCGCGAGCAGCGCGACCGATTGTGGATCGCGGCCGGCGTTACGGGCGGCGGCGGCAATGCGTTGCTGGACGGCTTCGAGATTGTGGGCGAGATCGGTCATGGGACTTGTAGCGAGCCGCGCTGCATTGCAGGCGGCCATTGAATCGAACCGGAAAGAACGAGGGCAATTATACGGACTGCGCCGGACGCGAAACATAGGCCGAACGGCCAGCTATTTTCGCGTCCGGCGTTTCGCTAAGCTGGCCCGACGTTCAATCTTTCTCGTTCAGTTCGCTGCCAGCATATGTTCGACCAGCTCGATCCAGTGTGTCACCGGAATCGTCGTGCCGCTTTGCAGATGCGCGATGCAGCCGATATTCGCCGAAACGATCAGTTGCGGCTCAAGCGCCTTGAGGCGCTCGATTTTCTGGTTGCGCAGCGTATAGGACAGGCGCGGCTGCGTGATCGAATACGTGCCGGCCGAGCCGCAGCACAGGTGGCTGTCGACGGGCAGGCGCACGTCGAGGCCGAGCGCGCCCAGCACCTTTTCCACGCCGCCGCGCAATTGCTGTCCATGCTGGAGCGTGCAGGGCGGGTGCCACGCCACCGTCTGGATGCCGCGCCGGCGCGTCGCCGCGACGAGCTGTTCTTCGAACGCGGGCAGGATTTCCGAAAGATCGCGCGTGAGCTCGACGATGCGGCGCGCGCGCCCGCTATAGGCCGGATCGTTGCGCAACAGGTACGCGTATTCCTTCACCGTCGCGCCGCAGCCCGAGGCGTTCATCACGATCGCCTCCACGCCTTGCTCCACATACGGCCACCAGGCATCGATATTGGCGCGCGCGTCGTCGAGCGCGTCGTCGACGTAGCCCAGGTGCAGGCGGAACGCGCCGCAGCAGCCGGCGTCGGGCGCCACGATCGTTTCGATACCGAGCGCATCGAGCACACGCGCCGTCGCGATGTTGATGTTGGGCATCATCGAAGGCTGCACGCAGCCCGAGAGCATCAGCATCCTGCGTGCGTGCTTCTCGGTCGGCCAGGCGAGCGGGCGCTGGCGCACGGGCACCTTGTCGCGCAGGCGCCGCGGCAGGAGCGGGCGGACCTGCTGGCCGAGCCGCATCACGGGCGAAAACAGCGCACGGCGCGGCAGCACGGTGGCGAGCACCCGGCGCAGCGCGCGCTGGCGCAGCGGCCGTGCGACCTTCTCTTCGGCGTGCTTGCGGCCGATCTCGACGAGCCGGCCGTACTGCACGCCGGACGGGCAGGTGGTTTCGCAACTGCGGCAGGTCAGGCAGCGGTCGAGGTGCGTCAGCGTGCTCCTCGTCACGGGCGCGCCTTCCACCATCTGCTTGATCAGATAGATGCGCCCGCGCGGGCCGTCGAGTTCGTCGCCGAGCAGATGATAGGTCGGGCAGGTCGCCGTGCAGAAGCCGCAATGCACGCATTTGCGCAGGATGGCGTCGGCTTCGTCGCCGTCTGCCGTGTTCCGGATGAAGTCCGCGAGATTCGTCTGCATTGCGGCGTGTCGATGGGTTCAGAAATCGGAGTACAGGCGGCCGCGATTGAAGATGCGGGCTGGATCGAATGCGGCCTTCAGACCGCGGTGGATCTTCATGACCGGCGCGGGCAGCGGGGTGAATACGCCCGCGCTGCGGTCGTAGTCGCGGCCGGTGCGGAACATCGTCGCGTGGCCGCCCGCCTGCCTGGCCGTGATGCGCACGGTTTGCGCGTCGGTTTCGGTGATCCACCAGCGTTGCGCGCCGCCCCATTCCATCAACTGGGTGCCGGGCAACTGCAGCGTTTCGGCGATCGAGGGCAGCGCAACGCGCCAGAGCGCCGCGTTCGGCGCGATGGCCGAGAAGAACGGATCGGTCTGCTCGCGCAGACCCGCCCAGAAGCGCTCGGCTTCCACCGCGTCCACGACCTCGCCGCCGAGTGTCGTGCGCGCGGCCTTCACCGCGGCTTCCGCGCCCGCGAGCCTCACCGCGAGTGTGCGGTTGCGCCAGGCGCTTGCCGTCATAGGCAGCGGGCGGCCGCCCCATTCGTTGAGCTTGCGTACGGCGTCGCTGCCGCTCATTTCGAACTTGAGCGTCGTTTCGGCTTGCGGCGCGGGCAGCACTTTCACCGAGAGTTCGAGTATCGGCCCGAGCGTGCCGAGCGAACCCGCGAGCAGGCGCGACACGTCGTAGCCCGCCACGTTCTTCACGACCTGGCCGCCGAAGTGCAGCACGTCGCCGTGGCCGTTCATGATCACCGCGCCGAGCACGAAGTCGCGTACGGCGCCCGCGGCTACGCGGCGCGGTCCCGCGATGCCGGCCGCGATGCAGCCGCCGAAAGTGGCCTGCGCGCCGAAGTGCGGCGGCTCGAACGCGAGCATCTGATCGTGTGCGGCGAGCGCCGATTCGATTTCGGACAGCGGTGTGCCCGCGCGCGCCGTGATGACGAGTTCGGCCGGATCGTAGGAAATGACGCCGCGATGCGCGCGCGTATCGAGCACGTCGCCCTCGAGCGCCTGGCCATACCAGTCCTTCGTGCCGCCGCCGCGTATGCGCAGCGGGCGGCCGTCGGCGGTCGCCGCGCGCACGCGCTCCGACCAGACGGCGACGATATCGTCCTCTTTCATGACCTGAGTGTCGCTCTCGCTGACGTTTTCGTTGTGGTTCGTTCGATTGTACTGACCGGACCCGTGCTGGCAACCCGGAGCGGACCCGTAGCTCCGGGTGAAACGGGTGGGCCGGATGCCCCGGCGCACAGCGGTGGCCGTGCGCAACGGGGCGCCGGATCGTCAGAAACGGGGCAGCTCGGGATGCGGCAGCAGGTTGCCGCGTACGCGCAGCTTGCCGTACTCGGCGCAGCGTGCGCGCGTCGGAATGCCCTTGTCGGGATTGAGCAGCCCGGCGGGATCGAATGCGTGTTTCACGGCATGGAATGCCTCGCGTTCCTGCGGCGAGAATTGCACGCACATCGAATTGATTTTTTCGATGCCCACGCCATGCTCGCCCGTTACCGTGCCGCCCAGCTCGACGCAGGTTTCGAGGATGTCCGCGCCGAACGCTTCGGCGCGGTGCCATTCGTCGAGGTCGTTCCCGTTGAAAAGAATCAGCGGGTGCATGTTGCCGTCGCCCGCATGGAATACGTTGATGCAACGCAATCCGTATTGCGTCTCCATCTCGTGGATGCGCGCGAGCAGCGGCCCGATGCTGCGGCGTGGCACGGTGCCGTCCATGCAGTAGTAATCCGGCGAAATGCGGCCTGCCGCCGGGAACGCGTTCTTGCGGCCCGACCAGAAGCGCAGCCGCTCCTCCTCGGTGCGCGAGATCTGGATGCGCGTCGCGCCGTGCTGGCGCAGCACGGCCGTCGTGCGCGCCACTTCGTCGGCGACTTCCTCGGGCGTGCCGTCCGACTCGCACAACAGGATCGCCTCCGCGTCGAGGTCGTACCCCGCGTTCACGAACTCTTCCACGGCGCGCGTGGCCGGTTTGTCCATCATTTCGAGACCGGCTGGAATGATGCCCGCAGCAATGATGGCCGCGACGGCCTCGCCGCCCGTCACGACATCGTCGAAGCTCGCCATGACGACTTGCGCGGTTTGCGGGCGCGGGATCAGCTTGACGGTCACTTCGGTGACGATCGCGAACATGCCTTCGCTGCCGATCATCACCGCCAGCAGGTCGAGCCCCGGCGCATCGGGCGCGAGCGAGCCGAACTCGATGATTTCGCCGTCCATCGTCACCGCGCGCACGCGCATGACGTTATGCACGGTGAGGCCGTACTTCAGGCAATGGACGCCGCCCGAATTCTCGGCGACGTTGCCGCCGATCGTGCAGGCGATCTGCGACGAAGGATCGGGTGCGTAGTAGAGCCCGTAGGGAGCGGCCGCCTCCGACACCGCAAGGTTGCGCACGCCGGGCTGAACCGTCGCGGTCCGCGCGTACGGGTCGACTTCGATAATGCGCCGGAAGCGCGCAAGCGAGAGGACGATGCCATGGCGGATCGGCATCGCGCCGCCCGAAAGACCTGTACCCGCGCCGCGCGGCACAACTGGCACGTCGAGCCGGCGGCAGATCTGCACGATGCGCTGCACCTGCGATTCCGTTTCCGGCAAGGCGACCGCGAGCGGCAGGCGCCGGTAGGCGGCGAGGCCGTCGCACTCGTACGCGACCGTGTCCTCCTGCCGATACAACAGGCAGTGCGCGGGCAGTACCGCCATCAAGGCCTGTACCACTTCGCGCTGGCGCTGCGCGAGCAATTCCGGCGACATTTCTGCCGGTTCGTCCATGTCTCCTCCCGCTGGTCTGTCGTGCCGCTGGGCGGCGGGCCGTGGCTTTCGCTATTCGGACGGTCAGGCCTGTCAGGCCTGTCAGGCCGTCCACGCAAATATTTTGCCCGGGTTCATCAAGTTATGCGGATCGAGTGCGTGCTTGATTGCGCGCATTGTGTCGACGGCATCGGCACCGTGTTCTTCCGCGAGAAAGTCCATCTTGTGCAGCCCAACGCCGTGCTCGCCCGTGCAGGTGCCGTCCATGGCGAGCGCGCGCTCCACGATGCGGCGGTTCAGCCGCTCGGCTTCCTCGATCTCCTCGGGCTTGCCCGGGTCGAGCAGCATGAGCACGTGGAAGTTGCCGTCGCCCACATGGCCGACGATCGGGCAGAGCAGCGGCGAGGTCTTCAGGTCGGCTTCCGTTTCGATCACGCATTCGGCGAGGCGCGAGATCGGCACACAAACGTCGGTCGTCACGGCGCGGCAGCCGGGCTGCAGTTGCAGCATCGCGAAGTACGCATTGTGGCGGGCGTTCCACAGGCGGCTGCGCTCTTCGGGGCGGGTTGCCCATTCGAAACCCTCGCCGCCGTTGTGCGCGGCGATCTCCTGTACTTGTTGCGCCTGTTCCTCGACGCTCGCGGCCGTGCCATGAAATTCGAAGAAGAGCGTCGGCGCTTCACGCAGTGTCAGATTCGAATGGCGGTTGATCGCGCGCACGGCGAGCGAATCGATGAACTCCACACGCGCGATCGGCACGCCTGTCTGGATCGTCTCGATCACCGCGCGTACGGCATCGGCCATCGAATGAAACGCGCAGACCGCCGCCGACACCGCTTCCGGCTGCGGGTAGAGCCGCACGGTGATTTCGGTGATGACGCCGAGCGTGCCTTCGGAGCCGACGAACAGGCGCGTGAGGTCGTATCCCGCCGACGACTTGCGCGCGCGCGTGCCGGTCTTGATGACGCGGCCATCGGCGAGCACGGCAGTGAGGCCGAGCACGTTCTCGCGCATCGTGCCGTAGCGCACGGCGTTGGTGCCGGAGGCGCGCGTCGCGGACATGCCGCCGATGCTCGCATCCGCGCCGGGATCGATCGGGAAGAAGAGGCCGGTGTCGCGCAGCGATTCGTTGAGCTGCTTGCGCGAGATGCCGGGTTCGACGGTCGCCGTGAGGTCTTCCGCGTTGATCGACAGCACGCGGTTCATCCCCGAGAGGTCGATCGACACGCCGCCCTCGACAGCCAGCAGGTGGCCTTCGAGCGACGATCCGCTGCCGTAGGGGATGATCGGTGCGCCATACTGCGCGCACAGCTTGACCGCGGCCAGGACGTCTTCGGTGCTGCTCGCGAACACGACGGCATCGGGCAGTTGCGGGTCATAGCGCGACTCGTCGCGGCCATGGTGGACGCGCACGGCTTCAGAAGTGGAGAAGCGGTTGCCGAACGCTTCACGCAGCTTGTCGACGAGTTCGGCGGCGAACGGCCGGCGTGCGGCTACCGGTGGCGCAGGGTGATTCACGCGGAGGTCTCCTTCGTGTGTAGACGTCGCTCTATGCCCGGGCCATTCTACGCTGAACGATCGTGCACGGCCGTCGCCGCCATGCGCGAAACGCGGCGAAATCTATAATGTCGGCCACGCGCAGCGGCGCGGTAAAACACGTTTCAGGATTCAGGAGGACACATCATGGGCAATCGGCTGAGCAAGATCGCGACGCGAACCGGTGACGACGGCACAACCGGACTTGGCGACGGCAGCCGCGTGCGCAAGGACGACTTGCGCATCGCTGCGATCGGCGACATCGACGAACTCAATTCGCAGATCGGCGTACTGCTCTGCGAGACGCTGCCCGACGACGTGCGCGCAGCACTCACGGCGATCCAGCACGATCTTTTCGACCTTGGCGGCGAACTCTGCATTCCCGGCCACACGCTCGTGACCGATGCGCATCTGGCGCGGCTCGATGGCTGGCTGGCCGACTACAACGCGGCGCTGCCGCCGCTCAAGGAATTCATCTTGCCGGGCGGCTCGCGCGCAGCGGCGCTCGCGCATGTGTGCCGAAGCGTGTGCCGGCGTGCCGAGCGCGCCGTGGTCGCGCTGGGGGCGCAGGTTGCATCGGCGGGACAGAGTGCGCCCCTTGCCGATACGCCGCGCCGCTATGTGAACCGGCTCTCGGATCTGCTGTTCGTGCTGGCGCGTGTGCTCAATCGCGTGAACGGTGGAGACGACGTGTACTGGCACCACGACCGTGGCGCATCGGCGGGTTGATGAGTTGAAATGCGCGGTTGAAACGCGGGGGCGAAGGCCGGCTCGGGTGCCCCGACAAAAAGGGGCGAATCCCTTAGCATAGTCGGGGTCGGAGCGGGTGGGACATGTGCGGCAAAATGCCCTGATATTGAGCCACGTCAAAGAAGTATCCTATTCGCATCTTTCACGCGGAGAAACTGAATGACTGCGCTTACCGCCGACCAGATGGCCCTCGTCAAGGCCACGGCACCTGTATTTGCCGAGCACGGCGCCACGATCACCAAGCATTTCTACAAGCGGATGTTCAATGCGCATCCCGAGCTGAAGAACCTCTTTAACCAGACGCACCAGCAAAGCGGCACTCAGCCCGAGACGCTTGCGCGCGCCGTCTACGCGTACGCGGCGAACATCGACAATCTGGGCGCGCTCGGCGGCGCGGTCACGCATATCGCTCACAAGCACGCGAGCCTGAACATCCGTCCCGAGCACTATCCGATCGTCGGGCGCCATCTGCTGGGCGCCGTCGCCGACGTGCTGGGCGACGCCGTCGATCAACCGACGCTCGACGCCTGGACGCTCGCTTACGAACAACTCGCGCAGATCATGATCGGCACCGAGGCGAAGCTGTACGACGGCGCGTCGTGGAGCGGCTTCCGTCCGTTCAAGGTGATCCGCAAGCATGTGGAAAGCAGCGAAATCACGTCGTTCTATCTCGCGCCCGCCGACGGGTCGTCCGCAGGCGGCTTCCAGCCCGGCCAGTACGTGAGCGTGAAGCGCTTCGTCGACCAGCTCGGCGTCGACCAGCCGCGTCAGTACAGCCTCTCGGATGCGCCGCACGGCCGCTGGCTGCGCATCTCTGTCAAGCGCGAAGCGGGCCGCGCCGACACGCAGCCGGGCCACGTTTCGAACCTCATGCATGACGGTGTCGAGGTGGGCACCGTCGTTCACGTCAGCGCGCCGATGGGCGAATTCACGCTCGACCGCTCGAACGACACGCCGGTCGTGCTGATGAGCGGCGGCGTCGGCATCACGCCGATGGCGTCGATGCTCGCCACGCTCATGATCGAAAGCGACACGCGCCCCGTCACGTTCGTGCACGCCTGCCGCAATGCGAGCGTTCACGCGTTCCGCGACTGGCTGCACGAAGTTGCCGATGGCCATCCGAACTTCCGTCGCGCGGTGTTCTACGAGAACGCGAGCGCGCAGGATCGTGCGGGCGTCGATTACGACTTCGAGGGCCGGCTCGATATCGGCCGCATCGAAGAGGCCGTGCTCGTGCCCAACGCCGACTACTATCTGTGCGGCCCGGTCGCCTTCATGCGCGAGCAGCGTGAAGCGCTCGTCGCGCGCGGCGTCGACGAGCAGCGCATCCACACGGAGATCTTCGGCTCGGGCATGCTCGATTAAACGCCGTTCGTAGCAGCACAAAAAACGAAAGCCCCGGCGCGAGCCGGGGCTTTTGCACATCTCATTGCCGTGCCGGGCAAAACACCGGCAAAACACGGGTGAAAAGGATCCGCGGCTCAGTTGCCGCTGCCGCGCGCGACGCGCCGCAGCTTGACGCTTTGCGCGAGCCCTTCGAGCAGCGTCACGCTTTCGTCCCAGGCGATGCACGCATCGGTGATGCTCTGGCCATAGGTGAGCGTGCAACCTTCTTTCAGATCCTGGCGGCCCGCCACGAGATGCGACTCGACCATCACGCCGATGATGCGCTCGTCGCCCTCCGCAACCTGGCGGCCGATCTCGGCGCACACGGGAATCTGGTTCTCGTGCTTCTTCGAGCTGTTCGCGTGGCTCGCGTCGATCATCAGGCGCGTGGCGAGCCCGGCCTTGCCGATGTCGGCGCAGGCGGCGTTCACGCTGTCGGCGTCGTAGTTCGGAACCTTGCCGCCGCGCAGGATCACGTGGCAATCCTCATTACCGGCCGTCGAGACGATGGCCGAATGGCCGCCCTTCGTGACCGAGAGGAAATGGTGCGGCTGCGAAGCGGCCTTGATCGCATCGACGGCGATCTTCACATTGCCGTCCGTGCCGTTCTTGAAACCGACCGGGCACGACAGCCCCGAAGCCAGTTCGCGGTGCACCTGCGACTCGGTCGTGCGCGCGCCGATGGCGCCCCACGAAACCAGATCGGCGAGGTACTGCGGGCTGATCATGTCGAGATATTCGGTGGCGGCGGGCAGGCCCAGGTCGTTCAGGCGCACGAGCAGTTCGCGCGCGGTGCGCAGGCCGTCGTTGATCTTGAAGCTGTTGTCGAGGTACGGATCGTTGATGAGGCCCTTCCAGCCCACCGTCGTGCGCGGCTTTTCGAAGTACACGCGCATCACGATTTCCAGTTCGCCCGCGAAGCGCGAGCGCATCGGCAGCAGCTTTTCGGCGTATTCGACCGCGGCCTTCGTGTCGTGGATCGAGCACGGGCCGATCACGACGATCAGGCGATCATCCATGCCGTGCAGGATGCGGTGCAGCGCCGCGCGCGTGTCGTGAATCAGGTTCGATGCGGTCTCGGAGCACGGGAACTCGCGGATCAGGTGCGCGGGCGGCGTGAGTTCTTTGAGTTCCCGAATGCGGACGTCATCGGTATTGTGCGGGGGCATGGCGGTTTCTCCTGATCCTGTGCGTAGCGTGCCGGCGGTCGAGCTTTGGCCTGCGGCGAAATCGGTTTAGATGAAAATTGCTGCTCGGTTGCGTGATAGCTAAAAATGCGGAGTAAAAAAAAACCGCCAGGTTCGCTGGCGGTTTTTCGTGTATTCGGGTCTTGCACGTGCAATCAACCCTCTCGATCCGCCAGCGGTCTGAGATGCCAGTAAAAGCTAAAGTAAAACTGGTTGGCGAACATGGCGGACTGCGTTCCGGAACGTAAGGTTCGTCGAAAAGGTTAATCGACTTTATAACCCGATCGAGTTGGCACTGACAAGTGCTGCGGCGAAAAAACGCGGCATTCGCGCGGCAATTGTGAACCAGATGCGGAATTCTCGCATCCGGATGCGCAATTTCCGCGTTACCGTGCATGGACTCAAACGGTGCCGCCGACAGTCATGCGGTCGATGCGCAGCGTCGGCTGGCCGACGCCCACCGGCACGCTCTGGCCTTCCTTGCCGCACACGCCCACGCCCGAGTCGAGTTTCATGTCGTTGCCGATCATGCTCACGTACTTGAGCGACTCGGGGCCGCTGCCGATCAGCGTCGCGCCCTTCACCGGATAGGTGACCTTGCCGTTCTCGATCATGTACGCCTCGGAGGCCGAAAACACGAACTTGCCGTTCGTGATGTCGACCTGACCGCCGCCGAAGTTCACCGCATAGAGGCCGTTCTTCACCGAAGCGATGATCTCCTGCGGGTCCTTGTCGCCGTTGAGCATGTAGGTGTTCGTCATGCGCGGCATCGGCAGCGCGGCGTACGACTCGCGGCGCGCGTTGCCGGTCACCGGCATCTTCATCAGGCGCGCATTGAGCGAATCCTGGATGTAGCCCTTCAGGATGCCGTCCTCGATGAGCGTCGTGCACTGCGTCGGGTTGCCTTCGTCGTCGATGTTGAGCGAGCCGCGGCGGTTCGGCAGCGTGCCGTCGTCCACGACCGTCACACCCTTGGCGGCGACCCGTTCGCCGATGCGGCCCGCGAATGCCGACGAGCCCTTGCGATTGAAATCGCCCTCCAGCCCGTGGCCGATCGCCTCGTGCAGCAGCACGCCGGGCCAGCCCGGTCCGAGCACGACGGTCATCGCGCCCGCAGGCGCCGGGCGCGCCTCCAGATTGACGAGCGCCGCGTGAACGGCGTCGTCCACGTACTTCGAGAGCACGTCGTCGGAGAAGTAGCCGTAGTCGAAGCGGCCGCCGCCGCCGCCGTTGCCGATTTCGCGGCGGCCGTTCTGCTCGGCGATCACCGTCACCGACACGCGCACGAGCGGGCGGATGTCCGCCGCGAGCACACCGTCGCTGCGCGCGACGAGCACCACGTCGTATTCGCCCGCGAGCGCCGCCATCACCTGCGTGATGCGCGGATCGCGGCTGCGCGCCATCTGCTCGACGCGTTCGAGCAGCTTGACCTTTTCGGTGGCTTCGAGCGAGCTGAGCGGATCGGCCGGCAGATACAGATCGCGGCCCGCGATGCCCTTGAGCGACGTCGCCACCTTGATCTTCTGCTTGCCGCCGCCCGCCTTCGCGATCGAGCGCGTGGCGATGGCGGCCTGGCGGATCGCCTCGGGCGTGAGGTCGTCCGAATACGCGAACGCCGTGCGCTCGCCGGACACGGCGCGCACGCCGACGCCCTGGTCGATGCTGAAACTGCCCGATTTGACGATGCCTTCTTCGAGGCTCCACGCTTCGCTGCGCGTGGTCTGGAAGTAGAGGTCGGCGTAGTCGACGCGATGCGTGAAGATCTCGCCGAGCGTGCGCGTGAGCACCGCCTCGTCGAGGCCGTAGGGCGCGAGGAGCAGGTCCTTCGCGGTCGCCAGATTGCGAGCGCCCTGGAGGAAATCCCCTCGGGGGAGGCCGGGTTCGATGATGTTCATGCGTGCGGTATGGATGGTCCGATAGGGTAGATTCGGGCGGGGCGCCGCTTTATCAAGCCGGGCTGCCGGTGCGCCGTTTGTCTGGTCGTTTTTGTCGTTTCAGTGCGCTCAGTTGCAATCGAGCACGCGATGCCGCCACGCGGGCAGGCTGGCGCGCACGGCGGCGATGCGCTCGAGGTCGATGTCGCCCGCCACGACGCCGCAGCCCTCGTCGAGCACGTCCATCACTTCGCCCCACGGGTCGATCAGCATGCTGTGACCCCAGGTGCGGCGACCGTTCTCGTGCTGCCCGCCTTGCGCGGCGGCCAGCACGTAGCACTGGTTTTCGATGGCGCGGGCGCGCAACAGCGTCTGCCAGTGGGCGCGGCCCGTCGTATACGTGAATGCCGACGGCACCACCACCAACGCGCAATCGCCCATGCGGCGGTATAGCTCGGGAAAGCGCAGATCGTAGCAGACGGACAGGCCGACACGGCCAAAAGGCGCATCGAACGTGCGCACCTCGTTGCCGGGGCGGATCGTGCGCGCTTCGTCGAACGATTCCGCGCCTCTTTCGAAGCTGAACAGGTGGATCTTGTCGTAGCGCGCGACTTCCTCGCCGCGCGGGTCGAAAACGAGCGTCGTGTTGAGCACGCGGTTTTCGTCCGGAGCCGGGTCGGCCGCGAGGAGCGGCAACGTGCCGCCGATTATCCAGACCCGATGTTGCGCCGCCATAGCGGCGAGAAAACGCTGGACCGGTCCGTCGCGATAATGCTCGCGGACCTTCAGCTTGTCGCTGTCCTTGTAGCCCATGAAGCAGAAATATTCGGGCAGCAACACGAGCTGCGCGCCGTTTGCGGCCGCCTCGGCGATCAGGCGCTCTGCCTCGGCGAGATTGCGCTCGGGCTCGGGCGTGCTGACCATCTGCAGTGCGGCGACGCGAAACGGCGAAATGCGGGAAAGACTCATCGACGGATCTTGAACTTGCTCTGAAACGAGGCCGCGCAAGGCGGCCGGATGGCTGACGGCGCGGCCGGGCGCCACGTCGGCCGGCACGGCAGGCGTGGCGCCCGCACGGCTTCGGCCGCGGCGCGGATCACTTCGCGGTGGCGGGCGTCAGCGGGTTCATCTTACCCTGATCGCCGCGCAGCCGCTCGACCTGAGGTTTGGACCATGGCCCCGTTATCGTGTAGTCGAGCGTGAACGCCGTTTCGATCGTCCGCGACAGCGCGAAATCGGCCACCAGGGCGCCGAGGCCGATCAGCGGATTGACCACCGCCGCCGCGACGACCCCCGCACCCGCGCTGAGCGTCGGTACGACATGAACATGCAGATCCTGGGTCTGGTGCACGAGGTCCACGGTGCCGGTCATCCGGGCGCGGGCCGGCGCGGCGACGAGCTTGAAATCGTCGGTGCGGCCGATGCCGTCCTCGACCCGGCTCGTTCCCGTGACGCTCGTGAAGGGCAGGCCTTCGCCGATCACGTCGCGGAAATCCATGGTCGCGAAGCGCGCGACACTTTGCAGGCTCAGCACGCCGAGCAGTCTCGCCAGGCCCGGATTGACGCGCAGGATCTGGCCGTGGCGCAGATCGACCGCGAGGCTGCCGTTGAGTGACGGGTAATCGATCTTCGTTGGCCCGCCGTGCCAGGCCACCTTGCCCGAGAGCGTGCCTTCGCCGCCCTTGAGCGTGCCCGGCATGCCCGCGCGTTCGAGCAGCGCGCCCCCGTCCGTGACGTCGAGGCGGAAGTCGAGCGCGGTGCGGCGCGGCGTCGGCATCTCCATGTCCGGGCCGATGTCGCCGACCGTGCGCCAGTTCCCCGTGGCGCTCAGGTGCGCGGCCGGGTTGGTGATGTCGAGTGCGTCGAGCTGCCAGACCGGCACGCCGTTTTCGTCGAAATTGTGCGCGTTGACCTGCAGGCGGCCGAAGTCGTGGCCGCGCACGATCAGCTGGTTCACGATGAGGTCGACCGCGGGCATGTTCTGCACCGGCGCCGAAATCGCCTGGCCGAGCAGATCGTTTTCGGTGGCGGCGGGCACGACGAGGCGCGCGAGGCGCGCTTCTAGCGTGCCGGGCGAGCCGCGGACGGCGCCGGGTTTCCACGAGAGGTGGCCGGAGACCTGGTTCGACGCGAGGTTCGCCTGCCAGTCCCGGCCGCTGCGCGTGGCGCCGACGACGACGTTTTCCCAGTGGCGCTTGAGCAGCGTGAGCGTGCCGACGTGGACGGCGAAGCGCGACGGCACGTATTGCGCGAACGCGCCGCCCGGCATGAGCTGGGCGACGGCTGACGAAGCGGCGTCCGCAGGCGCCGCGGCAGCGGAGGTGGCTGGAGCCGTCGTGCTTCGTCCTGCTGCCGGGGGGCGGATGGCGGCCGGGTTTGTCTGCGCTGTGGCGGGATTTGGCGAAGCGCGGCGCTCAGGCGCTGCGCCGCCAGCGGACTGGCGCGCAGCCGTGGCGCTCGCGGCGGGGAGCGTGCCGGTGCCTGGCCCGCTGGACGTAGCCGCGTTCACGCCCGCAGCACCAGTCGCAGCAGCAGCGCCCGCACCCGCACCAGATGCCCCGCGAATCTCCAGTACGACACGCCGCCAGGCATCGGCATCGAAGGCGGGCGTGTCGATGGCGGCGATCACCCCTTCCTGAGGCAACTCCAGAGGCCGGTTCATCGCGATCGCCCCGCGCACCACGTCCGGCACATGCCCCGGGACGCGCCGCAGCACGTAGCGCGCGACGAGCGGACCGAGCGTCACGTCCGCGTGCTCGAACGGCGCCGGATTCCCCGCGTCGCTGCCGTCGCCCGCGCCGGGCTGCAGTTCGGCGCGCAGCGGCATCGGCGTTCCGGCGGTCTTGCCGAACGGCGCGGGCAAGTCGAGCGCGAGGTCGGTCAGATCCGAACTCGCCTTCACGTCCGGCAGATGGCCCCGCGCGCCGCGCACGGCGAGCGTATACGGCGCCTGTCCGCTCATGCGGCCGAGCACGGCCGCCGCCGTGCCGTGCAGATCCAGCCTGCGCGCGGCATCGACGGCGACGTTGCCCGCCACATTGAGCGCGTAGCGGCCGTTTTCGCGCAGCCCGCCATTCGCGCTCAGCGCGCCGCCGAGAAAGCGTGCCGTCAGCCGGTCGGACTGCACGCTGCGGTTGGTGAAACGCAGACGCCCGGTGAGGTTCGAAACCGGCGGGATGTTCTCGAACGCAAGCTGGTTGCCCTCGAAACCGATCGCGCCCTGCGCGCGCACCTGCGGCCTCGGCAAGCGCGGGATGGTCAGCGTGAGCGCGAGCGTCGCCGGTCCTTGCGCGCGCACCTTCTCGCCCACGTGTTTCGACATGTAGCCAAGCGAGCTCTTGTTCGCGTAGTCGAGCAGGTCGGCGAGCGGCCCGCGGCCATCGCCCGCGATGATGAGATCGGAGCCTTTCGTGCCGAGGTCGTCGATGCGGCCGTTCACGTCGCGCAACACGAAGTTGCGATAGCGGCCGCGCGCGACGTCGAAGCGCAGCTTGTTTTCGTGCAGCCGGAACACGCCGTCGATGTCGGTGAACGTGGGCCACACGTTCGGCATGCCGTTGTGCAGCCTGCGCGGCGGGAACGGCGACGGGTCGAAGCTGCCGCCGGTAAACGGCGCGACGATGCGGAACTGGCCCGCGTCGGGCACGCGCGAATAGGGGAACTGCGTCAGGTCGCCGTGGACCTCGATCGTGGCGCCCCGCGAGATGCCCGCTTGCAGACCATGGCCGAGATAGTTGCGCGTGTGCTCGCTCATGCTCGTCGGCAGGTAGCGCGGAATCGCCTTGACCTGCGCCCGCGCGAAATCGGCCTTCAGGTCGAGCGCGCCGCGTCCGTGGCCCGGATTTTCGTAGCGCGCCGTCATTGTCGCGCTCGCGTCTTCGTTCTCGACGCCGAGCCTGGAGACATCGACTTCGAACCCCTTGTGCTTGTCGCCTGGCTTGCGCTGGTCCGCGACCGTCCACTTCGCCGCGCCGTAGAGCCGGTCGAAGGTGAGGCGCGGATTGTCGAACACGCCCGGCAGCGTCACGGCGGCGCTCGCGGCGTCGAGCCGGATCGTGCCGTGCTTTTCGTCGGCGTCGATATGGCCCCAGAGATTCTCGAAACCGGGCAGGCCCGCGCGCGGGTGGCCGCGCGGCGTGAGGCCCGGCCCCGGCTCCTGGGCCGCCACGCTGATGCCCTGCAGGTCGGCCTTGAAGCGGTAGCGGATCACCGGCTCGACGCCCTTTGCGCGCTGCTCGGCGGCGGCTTCGCCCGATTCCGGCGCGGCGCGCTCGAGCGCCAGGTCGTAGTCGGCGACGAGCCCCTGCGGATTGAAGCGCAGCAGCGCATCGAGCACGCGGCCCGGCAGTGGCAGCGCGCGCATGAATTCGGCGAGGATGCCGAGGTCGATGCGGTCGCCCGACACGCTAATCAACTGGCCGTGCTGGAGTGATTGCTGGCGAAAGCGTCCGTCGAGCGTCGTGAGTGCGAGCGTGCGCACGAGCGGCGTGCCGTCGTCGAGCGGCGGCTGGCCGAGTTCCGCGTGGAAATCGCGCAGTTGCAGCGTGAAGTCGTTGGGCGCCACGTCCGCGCCCACGCGCCACTCGAAGTGCGCGACCGGCAGATCGAGGCGCGGCTGGGTCGGACGCACCTGCAACGCGACGTCGGTGCCGTCGAGCACGCCATTCGCGAAGACCAGCCGCCCCGAGCCGAAGTGCGCCCAGATCGCGTTGTCGATGCGGCCCGCGAAGGTGGCGATCGGCAGGTGGACGTAGCGGGCGAGCGTCGGCAGATCGACCGGCCCGGTCGAGAGGTACGCGTTGCCGCTCCAGTCGGCGGGTTTGCCGGCCTGCGAGTAGCGCGCATGCGTGAAGTGCGCGCGGAAGTCGAGCGGACCGTGGAACACCGTGCCCTCGCTCGGCGCCTGGAGTGCGATGCGGTGGTCGTAGCCGTCGTTGAGAATCGCGAGGCGGATGTCGTGCAACGCGAGTTCGGGCACGTCGCGCGTCGCATCGTGCCAGCGCAGCGTGCCGCCGCGCAGCACGATGGCCTGCTGGCGCATGAGCCAGGTCGTGAAGGTGGCGTTGCCCGTGTGCGCGGTCGGCACGGGCACGCCCGCGACCGTGAGCGTGCCGTCGTCCTCGCGGGCGAGCAGCACATCGGGACGCTCGACGATGACGCTCGACAGCAGCGGCTCGAAGCTCACGAGCGAGCGCCACGAGACCGTCGCGGTGGCGTGCGGGACGTTGAGCGCGATGGCGCCGTGGCGGTCCCGGATCGTGAGGCCGGTGATGTCGATGCCAGGCTGGAAGCCGAGCCAGTGTGGCCCGAGCTTGCCGATGCGGAAATCGGCGTGGATCTTCTCGGAGACGAGGGCTTCGATGCGCGGCCGGAAATTGTCGACCTGCGGCAGCACGATGTAGCGCAGCCCGAGCAGCAGCGCGGCGACGATGAAATAGAGGACGAGCGCCACCGCTGCGAGCACGCGCAGCGTGTGGCGAAGCACCGGGTGATGGTGCGCGGGCGCATCCGGGGGTGTCCGGCTGGCATGTCCGGTTTGACGCGGACCGGCGGGATCGTTTCGCTCGGACATGCTGCTGCGGGTGCGGTATGGTAGCGTTGCGTTCTAACCACGAAATGTATCACAAGGGGCAGTCGCGCCGACCATCCGGAGATGCCTGGAGACCGGTATCGCGACTTGTTTGCAGTCTTGCAGGCGGTCTTGCCAGCACGCTTGCAGACGCGCACTTGCGCCGGGTTTTGCGGCTCGCGTCGATGAGCCGCGCCATCGGGCCGTGCGCCTGCACCGCGCGCGCCGCTGCCGCGCTCTTATCGAGCGTCTGCGATATCGAGCGTCAGCGCGCCCCGGCGAGACCTGACCGAGCCCCGAGCAAGCCCCCACCGAGCCAAGCATCCATGACCGACACGCCCCTTCTCAGTGCCAGCTATTCCCGTTACGCGGCGCGCGCGTACGCGGCCCGTCCCGGACTCGCGGAGCAGGTCGCGTCGCTCGCCGCCGAACCGCTTGCGCGCGAGCGCATCGTCGCGCGGCTCGATGCGCTTTGTGCGCAGGCGGGAGGCGGGTCCGGCGCGCCGCTCACCGACGACCAATTGAAGAAAGCGCTGCGCCAGTTGCGCGTCGAGGTGATCTGCGCCGTGATGGAGCGCGACCTCGGGCGCATGGCCGACGTCGGCGAAGTCACCGGCACGATGACCGATCTGGCCGAAGTCGCGATCCAGCGCGCGCTCGCGGTCGTCAGCGCCGACCTCGAAACGCTTTTCGGCGAGCCGCGCGGGCCGAACGGCGAGCGTCTCACGCTCGGCGTGGTCGGCATGGGCAAGCTCGGCGGGCGCGAGCTGAACGTTTCGTCGGATATCGATCTCATCTTCGTCTACGAGGACGACGGCGAGACCACGGGCGGCGAGCGCTCGCCCATCGCGACGCAGGACTTCTTCACCCGCGTGGGCAAGCGCCTGATCGGCGCGCTCAGCGACGTGACGGCCGACGGCTTCGTCTTTCGCGTCGACATGCGGCTGCGGCCGAACGGCGATTCGGGGCCGCTCGTGTGCAGCCTCGGCATGCTCGAAGAGTATTTCTACGTGCAGGGCCGCGAGTGGGAGCGCTACGCGTGGATCAAGGGGCGAATCGTCTCGGAGGAAGAGAGCGAGAGCGCGCTGCGCCTCGTCTCGCAACTCGAAGCGCTCGTGAAGCCGTTCGTCTACCGGCGCTATCTCGACTTCGGCGTGATCGGCGCGATCCGCTCGCTGCATGCGCAGATCCGCCAGGAAGCGCAGCGCCGCGCGCGTATGCGTCCCGACAAGGCCGACGACATCAAGCTCGGGCGCGGCGGCATCCGCGAGATCGAGTTCAGCGCCCAGGTGTTCCAGTTGATTCGCGGCGGCCAGGACGCGGGCTTTCGCGTGCGGCCGACGCTGGCCGTGCTCGGCTACGCGGCGGCGCGCGGGCTGATCGCCCCGGAAGTCTGCACGGATCTCACGCGGGCGTACAACTTCCTGCGCGAACTGGAGCACCGGCTGCAATACCGCGACGACGCGCAAACGCACGCCATGCCGGTCGATCCGGCCGAGCGCGCGGCACTCGCGGGCGTGATGGGCTCGAGCGACTACGCGGCGCTGATGGAGACGCTCAACGCGTATCGCGACACGGTGGAGCGCCAGTTCGACCAGATCTTTGCCGACAAGCTGAACGGCGAGAACGGACGCGCCGAGGACAGCGCGGCCGCCTGGGTGTGGAGCAGCGTGCTGGCCGAGGACGGCGCCGACGACGAACTGCTCGAACGCCTGAACGAGCTTGGCATCGACGACGCCGCGCCGCTGCTGGTGCGGCTGCGCGGGCTGTGGAGATCGTCGCGTTATGCCGGGCTGCCGGAGAAGAGCCGCGAGCGCTTCGACACCGTGGCGCAGCGCGCGCTCGAAGCCGCGCGCACGCTGGAGCCGCGCGCGCGGCGCGGCGACACGCTCGCGCGCATGTTCGACCTGCTCGATTCGGTGGGCCGGCGCGGCGCTTATCTGGCGCTCCTCACCGAATACCCGGACGCGCTGAGCCGCGTGCTCAAGGTGCTCGGCGCGTCGCGCTGGGCGGCGGGTTATCTGATCCGCCATCCGCAACTGCTCGACGAACTGCTCGACGACGAAGCGATCGCGACGCCGTTCGACTGGCCCGAGTTCTCGCGCCAGTTGCGCGCGCGGCTCGCCGCGGCCGCCGACGTCGAGCAGCAGATGGACCTCCTGCGCCACGCGCACCAGGCCGAAGTGTTCCGCATCCTGTTGAACGACCTGGCGGGGCGGCTTTCGGTGGAGCACATGAGCGACCGGCTCTCCGAACTCGCCGATGCCGTGCTCGACGTGACCATCGAAACGGTCTGGCAGCAGTTCTCGAAGCGTCACTGCGACGTGCCGCGTTTTGCGGCGATCGCGTATGGGAAGCTGGGCGGCAAGGAACTCGGCTATGCCTCGGATCTCGACCTGATCTTCCTCTACGACGACCAGGACGAGCGCGCCTCGGAGATTTACGCCATGTTCGCGCGCCGCCTGATTTCGTGGCTGACCACGGCGACGGGCGCGGGCACGCTGTTCGACGTCGATCTGCGCCTGCGCCCGAACGGCGAATCGGGGCTGCTCGTCACCGATCTGGACGCGTTCCGCCGCTACCAGTTGCGCGAGGGCGACGCGGCGAACACGGCGTGGGTGTGGGAACACCAGGCGCTCACGCGTGCGCGCTTTTCGGCAGGCGATGCGGCAATCGGCCAGGCGTTCGAGGCGATTCGCGTGCAGGTGCTCACCACGCCGCGCGATGCGGCGCCGCTCGCGAAAGAGATCGTCGAGATGCGTCAGCGCGTGGGGGACGGCCATCCGAACCGCACCGAACTCTTCGACCTGAAGCACGACCGCGGCGGCATGGTCGACATCGAGTTTCTCGTGCAGTACTGGGTGCTGCTGCACGCTGCTCAGGACGCCGAACTGATCCGCAACACGGGCAATATCGCGCTGCTGCGCGAGGTGTCGCGCTTCGGGCTGATGAGCGAGGAAGAGGCCGATACGATCGGCTCGGCGTACCGGCTCTATCGCAAGCTGCAGCACCAGTTGCGGCTCGACGGCATGGAGGTGGCGCGCGTCGAGCCGGAGCGCGTGGAGGGCGAGCGCCATGCGGTGCTCGCGTTGTGGAAGCGGGTTTTTGGCTAGTGTGGTCGACTGCTTTCGACGCAACTGCAGTCGACCACGGCTGACGCGGCGTGCGTTGGCGCCGCAATGGAGCCCAACGCTCGCAAACGCTTACGCCGCGAGCATTTCCTTGGCGTGACGCCGTGTCGTGGCGGTGATTTCGAGCCCGCCGAGCATGCGCGCAACTTCCTCGACGCGCCCGGGCTTGTCGAGCGGCGTGACGAGCGAGAGCGTGCCGCCGTTGCCGTCGCCGGACTTCGAGACCTGGAAGTGGTGATCGCCGCGCGCGGCCACTTGCGGCAGGTGCGTGACGCACAGCACCTGACGCTCGCGCCCGAGCTGATGGAGGAGCCGTCCGACCACTTCCGCGACGCCACCGCCGATGCCGGTGTCGACTTCGTCGAAGATCAGCGTCGGCGTGAGGCTCGCGGCGCTCGCGATCACGGCGAGTGCGAGACTGATCCGCGCGAGTTCGCCGCCCGAGGCGATCTTGGCGAGCGGCCGCAGCGGCACACCCGCGTGGCCGGCAACGCGAAATTCGATCTGCTCCAGACCGTGCGCGCCGCCGCCCGCGCTGCGCGTGCCGTCGGCGGCATGCGCCGCATTGGTGATTGGCACGAGCGCGACTTCGAAACTGCCGCCCGCCATCGAGAGTTCCTGCATGCCTTGCGTGACCGCTGCACCGAGCGCGTGCGCGGCGTGCGCGCGCGCCTTCGATAACTGCTTCGCTTCGATCAGGTACGCCTCGTGGGCGCGATCCGCTGCCGCGCGCAGGCCGTCGAGGTCGGCGGCGGCGTCGAGCGTCGCGAGTTGCGCGCGCCGCGCGGCGTGTTCCTCGGGCAGCGTCTCGGCCTGGAGCCGGAACTTGCGCGCCGCCGAGTGGAGCGCTTCAAGACGCTTTTCCACCTGCGCGAGCCGGTCCGGGTCGAGTTCGAGCCGCTGCGCGTAGTGCGAGAGCGAGTAGGCGGCTTCCTGCAACTGGATCGCCGCCGGTTCGAGCGCGGCGAGCGCGTCGCCGAGCGCCGGGTCGATCTCCGCGAGATCGCGCAGCTTCGAGACGACCGAGTTCAGGTGCGAGATCATCGCCTCGTCCGACTCGGAGAGCGCGCCGAGCGCGCCCTGGACGCCGTCGATCAGATTGGCCGAATGCGAGAGCCGCCGATGCTCGGCGTTGACTTCCTCCCACTCGCCCGGCTGCGGCGCGAGCTTGTCGAGTTCCGCGAGCTGCCAGGCGAGCCGTTCGCGTTCGAGCTGCAGTTCGCGGTCGCGCGACTGCGCGGTTTCGACGGCCTGGCGCGCGTCGCGCGCGGTGCGCCACGCGCGCATGACGGCGGCGGCGAGGTCGGTGAGTCCCGCGTGCGTATCGAAGAGTTCGCGTTGCGCGTCGGGACGCATCAGCAACTGGTGCGCGTGCTGGCCGTGGATGTCCACGAGCATCTCGCCCACTTCACGCAACTGCGTGAGCGTGGCCGGCGTGCCGTTGATGAACGCCCGCGAGCGTCCGCCGCTGTCCACCACGCGCCGCAGCATCACGATGTCGTCGCCGTCGGGGCTCGCGAGCGCGTGCTCGTCGAGCCAGGCGGCGACCTGCGGCGGCGCGTCGAATTCGGCGGTGATGTCGGCGCGCGTCTCGCCCGTGCGCACGACGCCCGCGTCGGCGCGCTCGCCGAGCGTGAGCGCAAGCGCATCGATCAGGATGGATTTGCCCGCGCCGGTCTCGCCGGAAAAGACGGAAAAGCCGTTGTCGAATTCGAGGTCGAGCGCCGCGACGATCACGAAGTCGCGAATCGAGAGATGGCGGAGCATGGGTGCGCTGGATTCCGGCTGCTGGCGGTGTGAGTGGGTTGGGCGGATTGTCGGGCGCTCAGTCTTCGGCGTCGTCCTGCAGTGACGGATGTTCGTTCCAGTGGAGCTTTTTGCGCAGCGTCGCGTAATAGCTGTAGCCGACCGGATGCAGGAACGGCACGATGTGGCGCGAGCGGCGCACCTCGATCACGTCGCCGAGTTCGAGCGCCGTGAACGATTGCATGTCGAAATTCACGTTGACGTCGCGGCCCGCGACGATCTGGATGCTGACCTTGCAGTCGTCGGGCAGCACGATCGGGCGGTTCGAGAGCGCGTGCGGTGCGATCGGCACGAGCACGATGCCGCGCAGCGTCGGATGCAGGATCGGCCCCTGCGACGAGAGCGCGTAGGCGGTCGAGCCCGTGGGCGTGGCGACGATCAGGCCGTCCGAGCGCTGGTTGTACATGAAGCGCCCGTCGACGTTGACGCGCAGTTCCGCCATGCCCGAGAAGCCGCTGCGGTTCACGACGACGTCGTTGAACGCGAGCGCGTGGTAGATCGGTTCGCCGTCGCGCGTGATACGCGACTCCAGCAGCGCGCGCTCCTCGCGTTCGTAGTGACCGGCGAGCAGCTGCGGCACGATTTCCTGCATGTCCGAGAACGGAATGTCGGTGATGAAGCCGAGCCGCCCGTGGTTGATGCCGATGAGCGGCGTGTGGAACGGCGCGAGCTGGCGGCCGATGCCGAGCATCGTGCCGTCGCCGCCCAGCACGACGGCGACGTCCGCGCGCGCGCCGATCTCGGCGGGCTGGAGCGCCGGGTAACCGCTTGCGCCGATCTCGGCGGCCGTCTGGGCTTCGAATACCACCTCGGATCCAAGCTTCGCGATGGTCTGTGCGAGCGCGATCAGCGGCTCGCCGATGCCCTGCGTGTTGCTGCGGCCGACGAGCGCAACGGTCTTGAACTGGTTGTGAATCTTCTGGGTCTGCATGGCGGCATTACACCATAGTCAGGTTACGAAAAGAACATGGCGGCGCGGGTGTCGGACCCGTGTCAGCCCCGGTGGCAGCCCCGGTGGCAGCCCCGGGGCGGGTGCGCCAGGGGCTTGCAGGCAGCGGCGCCTCGCGGATTTCCCGATGAAATCGGTGACGCCCTGATGACAGCGCTGCACGCCGCTGCACAGACGTCGCGCGGGCGACATGCCGGGGCGGGCGCCGCCGGGCGCGCACTCGCCGTCGGAGCGCCATTAGGCTAAAATTTTCCGTCATGCTAGATCCTCGCGCACAAACCCTCCTCAAGACGCTGATCGAGCGCTACATCGCCGAAGGCCAGCCGGTCGGTTCGCGCACGCTTTCGCGCTACTCGGGCCTGGAGTTGAGCCCGGCGACGATCCGCAACGTCATGTCGGATCTGGAGGAGCTGGGGCTGGTGTCGAGCCCGCACACGTCGGCGGGGCGCGTGCCCACGCCGCGCGGCTACCGTTTGTTCGTGGACACGATGCTCACCGTCGAGCACGCCGCCGACGACGAGGCCGTCACCCGCGCGGTCAAGACGACGCTGCGGCCGGGCGAGCCGCAGAAGGTGGTGGCCGCCGCCGCGAGCGTGCTTTCGAATCTTTCGCAGTTTGCGGGCGTCGTGCTGACGCCGCGGCGCAGCCACATATTCAAGCAGGTCGAGTTCATGCGCCTGTCCGACAAGCGCATCCTGCTCATCATCGTGACGCCCGAAGGCGACGTGCAGAACCGCATCATGGCGACGCAGCGCGACTTCACGCCGTCCGAGCTCATCGAAGCCTCGAATTACATCAACGCACATTTCGCGGGCCTCTCGTTCGACGAAGTACGCCAGCGCCTGCGCGAGGAAATCAACGCGCTGCGCGGCGACATGACCACGCTCATGCACGCGGCGGTGACGGCGAGCACCGACATCACCGACACCGGCGAGACCGTGCTGATCTCGGGCGAGCGCAACCTGCTCGAAGTGGCCGACCTGTCCTCGGACATGGCGCGGCTGCGCAAGCTCTTCGACGTGTTCGACCAGAAAACGAGCCTGCTGCAGCTGCTCGACGTGTCGAGCCACGCGCAGGGCGTGCAGATCTTCATTGGCGGCGAGTCGAACCTCGTGCCGATCGAGGAAATGAGCGTCGTCACCGCGCCGTACGAGGTGAACGGCAAGATCGTGGGCACGCTCGGCGTGATCGGCCCGACGCGCATGGCGTATAACCGCGTGATTCCCATTGTCGACATTACCGCGCGCCTCCTTTCGCTCACGCTCAGCCAGAACTGAGCACGTATTCATCATCCGGCAAGCGCGCGCCGCGCGCCATTGGCCGAATGGCCGGGTGGGCGGGTGGGCGGGCACGACCCGGCCGCTATAATGTTTGCTTTGTGCAACTGTTGCTGCGCTCGCGCGCGGCGCAACTGATCGCCTATGCGTTTCGATCTGGAACGGCCGCTGCAGTCCGCGCTCGCGCATCGTGTCGCGGTGCTGCTCATCAATCTGGGCACGCCCGACGCGCCCACGCCGCGCGCCGTGCGCCGCTACCTGGTGCAGTTCCTGTCCGATCCGCGTGTGGTCGAAATTCCCGCGCCCGTCTGGCAGGTCATCCTGCGCACGATGATCCTGCCGTTTCGCAGCAGTGCGTCGGCGAAGAAATACGCCACCATCTGGACGCCCGAGGGCTCGCCGCTGCGCGTTCACACGCAGAAGCAGACCGACGGCTTGCGCCATCTGCTGCACGCGAACGACTACCCGGTGATCGTCGATCACGCGATGCGCTACGGCGCGCCGGATATCCCCGCGATCCTGAACCAGCTCAAGCTCGCAGGCGCGGAGCGCATCCTGCTCGTACCCATGTATCCGCAGTATTCGTCGTCCACCACGGCCACCGCGTTCGACGCCGTGTTCGCCGCGCTGCGCCGCATGCGCAACCAGCCGGAAATCCGCACGGTGCGCGCGTATTACGACCATCCTGCCTATATCGCGGCGCTCGCCGCCCAGGTCCACCAGTACTGGCACGCGCATGGCCGGCCCGATTTCGCGGCTGGCGACCGGCTCGTGCTGAGCTTTCACGGCGTGCCGAGCCGCACGCTCGACCTTGGCGACCCGTATCACGACCAGTGCCAGCAAACCGCCTCGCTGCTCATGCACGCGCTCGAACTGACGCCGGTGGAGTGCCGCGTCACGTTCCAGTCGCGTTTTGGTCGTGCGAAGTGGCTCCAGCCCTATACCGCGCCCACGCTGCGCGAACTCGGCCAGGGCGGCGTGCGCCGCGCGGACGTCTTCTGCCCCGGCTTTACCGCCGACTGCCTCGAAACGATCGAGGAAATCGGCATGGAAGTGCGCGACGAGTTCCTCGGCGGCGGCGGCAAGGAGTTTCACCGTATTCCGTGCCTGAATGCGTCAACAGCCTGGATTGCGGCGCTCGGCGAAATCGTTGCGCAGAACCTCCAGGGCTGGCCGGTTCAGACCGCTTTGCCCGCGGGCGCGGTTGCCTGAGTTATTGCATGAGCGCGCAAACGTCTGCTGCGGATTCCTCGTATGAACTACAAGATCTCGACTGACCCGTCCGCCCGGCTGCGCATCGACAAGTGGCTGTGGGCGGCCCGTTTCTTCAAGACGCGCTCGCTCGCGTCGGACGCGTTAGGCAAGGGCCGCGTGCGGATCGGCGGCGAGGTCGTGAAGGCGTCGAAGGACGTGCGCGTGGGCGACCTCGTCGAAATCGAGATCGAGCACGTGGTCTGGGAAGTTGAGGTGCTGGGCCTGTGCGATCTGCGCGGCCCGGCGAGCATCGCTCAGACGCTCTATGCGGAGACCGAAACCGGGCGCGCGCGGCGCGCGGCCGAACAGGACCGGCGGCGGCTCTTTCGCGAGCCCGCGTCGGCGCTGCACGGCAGACCGACGAAGCGCGATCGCCGCACTATCGACAAACTTGGGCGTGGGAGTTGAACAACGCGTCCATCGTGGCGTGAATGGCACCGTATTCCGTCGTGTTGTCGGTCACGGCGCCGGACATGCAGATGGTGGTGGTTCCGGCAATGAGTACCAGTGCGACCACCGCAGTTGCAAAGGTCAGTTTCACGGTACTCCCCCGGGAGATTGCACGGCGAAACGGCTGGATTGCAGCCAACTCGGTGTGGTGCCTGGCTCGGCAAAAACGTGCTTTGCGCAGGACCTGTTCCTGAGTTTAGGTCAGTGCTGTCGCCCACTCAATTTCATTCGTGCGGCACTGCGTTAATGGTTGTAACGGCGGGTTTCCGTTGCCTTTCGGCGGCGGAAAAAACCCGCGAGAAGCCCTTGAAATCGGCGATCCGGCATCCATGTGCATCTGCGATGCGCAAAGCGGATGTCGCGCCGGAGCAACATGGCGCGAGTCGCCGGGCCGGTGGTCCGAGGCTTTGCTCCCTTTTTTAAATTTCAACGACGTTCAGCGACATGGAAAACACGCAAGAGAACCCGACGAGCCAGAACCCCACGCCCGCGGACGATCCGTCGCAAGCCGCCGGGGCGGCTGCTGCAGACGCGGCGACGCAGGGCGGCGTGGACGCCGAACTCGCACAGGCGCAGGCGAAGGTCGCCGAACTGCAGGATGCGTTCGTCCGTGCGAAGGCGGAAACCGAAAACGTGCGCCGTCGTGCGCAGGAAGACGTCCAGAAGGCGCACAAGTTCGCTATCGAGAGCTTCGCCGAGCACCTGCTGCCGGTCGTGGACAGCCTCGAAGCAGCCGTCGCTCACGGCTCGGACGACCTGGCGAAGGTGCGCGAGGGCGTCGAGCTCACGCTCAAGCAACTGACCGGCGCGCTGGAAAAAGGCCGCGTCATCGCCATCGATCCGGCTGGCGAGAAGTTCGATCCGCACCGCCATCAGGCGATTTCGATGGTGCCGTCCGAGCAGGAGGCGAACACCGTCGTCAACGTGCTGCAAAAGGGCTATGTGATCGCCGATCGCGTGCTGCGTCCGGCGCTCGTCACGGTTTCACAGCCGAAGTAAGCAGCTGAAGTAAGTGTAATGAAAGCGTCCGTGCCCGCCGCGATGGCCGCCGCACGGACGATTGAAAAAAATTAATGACCGGATAGCGCCCGGGGTCTTGAAAACGCCGCAGTGGCACTTATTTGGGCAGCAGTTCCGGATTGAAGCGGATGGCCGGCGCAGCAGGCGAAAGCCGTAGCGCGAGCGGCGCTCCGCACAGCGACCAAACATTGGAGATTAGATAAACATGGGCAAAATCATCGGTATCGACCTCGGCACCACCAACTCGTGCGTGGCGCTGATGGAAGGCAATCAGGTCAAGGTGATCGAGAACTCGGAAGGCGCCCGCACGACGCCGTCCATCATCGCCTACATGGACGACAACGAAGTGCTGGTCGGCGCGCCGGCCAAGCGCCAGTCGGTCACGAACCCGAGGAACACGCTGTACGCGGTCAAGCGCCTGATCGGTCGCCGCTTCGAAGAAAAGGAAGTGCAGAAGGACATCGGCCTGATGCCCTACAAGATCGTCAAGCACGACAACGGCGACGCGTGGGTCGAAGCGCACGGCTCGAAGCTCGCACCGTCGCAGGTTTCGGCTGAAGTGCTGCGCAAGATGAAGAAGACCGCTGAAGACTATCTCGGCGAGCCGGTCACCGAAGCCGTGATCACGGTTCCCGCGTACTTCAACGACAGCCAGCGCCAGGCAACCAAGGACGCGGGCCGCATCGCCGGTCTGGAAGTCAAGCGCATCATTAACGAGCCGACGGCAGCCGCGCTCGCGTTCGGTCTGGACAAGGCCGAAAAGGGCGACCGCAAGATCGCCGTGTTCGACCTCGGCGGCGGCACGTTCGATATCTCGATCATCGAAATCGCGGACGTGGACGGCGAAATGCAGTTCGAAGTGCTCTCGACGAACGGCGACACGTTCCTCGGCGGCGAAGACTTCGACCAGCGCATCATCGATTACATCATCGGCGAGTTCAAGAAGGAGCAGGGCGTCGACCTCTCGAAGGACGTGCTCGCGCTGCAACGCCTGAAGGAAGCCGCTGAAAAGGCCAAGATCGAACTGTCGTCGGGCCAGCAGACCGAAATCAATCTGCCGTACATCACGGCGGACGCCACCGGTCCGAAGCACCTGAACCTCAAGATCACGCGCGCCAAGCTCGAAGCGCTGGTCGAAGAGCTGATCACGCGCACCATCGAGCCGTGCCGCGTGGCGATCAAGGACGCGGGCGTGAAGGTCGGCGACATCGACGACGTGATTCTCGTCGGCGGCCAGACGCGCATGCCGAAGGTCCAGGAAACCGTGAAGGAGTTCTTCGGCAAGGAACCGCGCCGCGACGTGAACCCGGACGAAGCCGTGGCCGTCGGCGCAGCGATCCAGGGCCAGGTGCTCTCGGGCGACCGCAAGGACGTGCTGCTTCTCGACGTTACGCCGCTCTCGCTCGGCATCGAGACGCTCGGCGGCGTGATGACGAAGATGATCAACAAGAACACCACGATCCCGACGAAGCACGCGCAGGTGTATTCGACGGCGGACGACAACCAGTCGGCCGTGACGATCAAGGTGTTCCAGGGCGAACGCGAAATGGCGGCGGGCAACAAGCTGCTCGGCGAGTTCAACCTCGAAGGCATTCCGCCGTCGCCGCGCGGCGTGCCGCAGATCGAAGTGACCTTCGACATCGACGCGAACGGTATTCTGCACGTCGGCGCGAAGGACAAGGCGACCGGCAAGGAAAACAAGATCACCATCAAGGCGAACTCGGGCCTGTCGGAAGCCGAGATCGAGAAGATGGTGAAGGACGCCGAAGCGAACGCGGAAGAAGATCACCGTCTGCATGAGCTGGCCGACGCGCGCAACCAGGGCGACGCGCTCGTTCACAGCACGAAGAAGGCCGTGGCCGAGTACGGCGACAAGATCGATGCGGGCGAGAAGGAAAAGATCGAAGCCGCGCTGAAGGACCTCGAAGAGACGCTGAAGAGCTCGTCGGCGGACAAGGCGGGGATCGACGCGAAGGTCGAGGCACTGTCGGCGGCGTCGCAGAAGCTCGGCGAGAAGATGTACGCCGACATGCAGGCGCAGCAGGCGGGCGCTGCCGGTGCTGCGGGCGCGGCGGCGGGCGGTGCGCAGGAAAGCGCGCAGCAGGCCGACGACGTGGTCGACGCCGACTTCAAGGAAGTCAAGAAAGACTGACGCCAGAGGTTCCCGACCGCGGCGATGAAGTAGCTGTAAAGCGCGGCGGGAACCGGCCGCATCGGTTACGATGCGCGCAGTATTTGCACACGCCTGGCGAGCCTCGACGGCTCTCCGGGCACATTTGTTTTTTGGAGCCTGCTCTCGACGGGGGCCGCAGGAGGTGCCGCAACGCGGCGCCACGGCGATCGACGGGAGTGGCATACGGGTCACAGACTCCAGCATTCACGAGGAGCCGGTGCGCGCGACCTGACGCGTGACCGGCGTTGAACCGATATGGCGAAACGGGATTACTACGAGGTTCTGGGCGTTGCGAAGAACGCGAGCGACGACGAAATCAAGAAGGCGTATCGCAAGCTGGCGATGAAGTATCACCCGGACCGCAATCCGGACAGCAAGGATGCGGAAGAGCATTTCAAGGAGGTGAAGGAAGCCTATGAAATGCTGTCGGACTCGCAAAAGCGCGGCGCGTACGACCAGTACGGGCACGCAGGCGTCGATCCGAGCATGGGCGGTGCGGGTGCGCAGGGCTTCGGCGGTTTCGCGGATGCATTCGGCGACATCTTCGGCGACATCTTCGGCCAGGCCGCGGGCGGCGCACGCGGCGCGCGCAGCGGCCCGCAGGTGTATCGCGGCGCGGACCTGCGCTACAGCATGGAGATCACGCTCGACCAGGCGGCGCACGGCTACGAAACGCAGATCCGCGTTCCGGGCTGGAGCGGCTGCGAGGTCTGTCACGGCTCGGGCGCGAAGCCCGGCACCAAGCCGGAAAGCTGCCCGACCTGTCACGGCTCGGGTTCGGTGCGCATGTCGCAGGGTTTCTTCAGCATCCAGCAGACCTGCCCGAAGTGCCACGGCACCGGCTCGTATATTCCCGAGCCCTGCACGAACTGCCACGGCGCGGGCAAGGTGAAGGAAACCAAGACGCTCGAAGTGAAGATTCCGGCGGGCATCGACGACGGCATGCGGATCCGCTCCGCCGGCAACGGCGAGCCGGGCATCAACGGCGGGCCGTCGGGCGATCTCTACGTCGAGATTCACATCAAGTCGCACCCGGTATTCGAGCGCGACGGCGACGACCTGCACTGCCAGATGCCGATTCCGTTCACGACGGCGGCGCTCGGCGGCGAGATCGAAGTGCCCACACTGGCGGGCCGCGCGAGCTTCACGGTGCCCGAAGGCACGCAGTCGGGCAAGACGTTCCGTCTGCGCGGCAAGGGCATCAAGGGACTGCGTTCGAGCATCGCGGGCGATCTTTACGTGCATGTGCAGGTCGAAACGCCGGTCAAGCTCACCGACCAGCAGCGCGATCTGCTCCAGCAGTTCGAGAAGTCGCTGGTGGAAGGCGGCGCGCGTCACAGCCCGCAAAGCAAGAGCTGGTTCGACCGCGTGAAGAGCTTCTTCGACTGAGTTTCAATCGAGCAGGGCACTGAACCGGCGGCTGGCAGCAGCGCCGCTGGCCAGGCCTCGCCAGGCTGGGTTAGCCCGTAGGTAGCCGGTAGGTGGCGTTTATGGCAGTGAACGACGGCGGCGCGGTGTTCGCGCTGCTCGACGATGGCAATTCCGATGGTGACTCAGGCGCGGCGCGCCGCACGAGTCGCCTGTACACGGGGTTCGTGCGTGAGCGCGTGTGTGCCCGGGCGCAGGATCTCGACGCGGTGTGCCGCGATGTCGACGACGATCTGCGCGCGGGGCTCCACGCGGTCGTACTGGGCGATTACGCGTTCGGCCGCGCCCTGCAGTTTGCCGCACCCTCCGATTGCGACTCCCACGAAACGCAGCATGGCGACGCCGTGCTGCGTTTTTTATTGTTCGAACGCTGCGAGCGCTTCGCGCGCGAAGAAACCGATGCGTGGCTCGCGGCGCGCGAAGGCGCCGACGCGCCCGCACCGGCCGGTATCGCGGGCGTTGTGTCCGGCGTCGATCGCGCACGGTTCGAAGCGGATATCGAAGCCGTGCAGGCCGCACTACGCGCGGGCGAGTCGTATCAGATCAACTACACGTACCGGCTTCAATTCGAGGCGTTCGGCGCGCCGCTCGCGCTCTATCGGCGCTTGCGCGCGCGCCAGCGCGTGCCGTATGGCGCGCTGATCGCGCTGCCGGGCGACCGCTGGGTGCTTTCGTGTTCGCCGGAACTGTTTGTCGAGAAGCACGGCGACACGCTGCGTGCGAAACCGATGAAGGGCACCGCCGCACGCCCCGCCGATCCCGAAGCTAATCCCGCAGCCGATCGCGCCGCAGCGCAGTTCCTCGCGAACGACCCGAAGAACCGCGCCGAAAACGTCATGATCGTCGATCTGCTGCGCAACGACCTCTCGCGCATTGCGCAGACGGGCTCGGTGCGCGTGCCCGCGCTCTTTTGCGTGGAGCCGTATGGGGCCGTGTGGCAGATGACGTCGACCGTCGAGGCGAACATGCGCGCGCACACGACGTTCGCCGATATGATGCGCGCGCTCTTTCCGTGCGGATCGATCACGGGCGCGCCTAAGCACCGTACGATGGAACTCATCGATGCGCTGGAGCATGGTCCGCGCGGACTCTACACCGGTACGATCGGCTGGCTGGAGGCTGCGGGTGCTGCGGGTGCTGCGGACGCAGCCGCGCGCGATGAAGGACGTGCCTTCGCCGTAGATGCATGCGGGGACTTCTGCCTCTCGGTCGCGATCCGCACGCTGACGCTCGACGCGCCCGCTGCGCGAGGCGGCATGCGGCGCGGAGCAATGGGCGTCGGCGCGGGCATCGTGCTCGATAGCGTTGCCGCCGACGAATACGAGGAGACCCGTTTGAAAGCACGTTTTCTGACCGGAGCCGATCCCGGCATCGCGTTGTTCGAAACGATGTACGCGACGCGTGCCGACGGCGTACGCCACGTCGAGCGGCATCTCGCGCGGCTCGCGGGCAGTGCCGCGTGGCTCGGTTTCCCCTGTGACGCCGATGCGTTGCGCGCGCGTCTTGCGGCGACCTGCGCCGGTCTGCCCGAGGGTGTGCCGCATCGCATGCGTCTTGCGCTCGGCAAGGACGGCGTGGCGCAACTGACCTTCGCGCCGCTTGCAGTGCTGGCCGGGCAGCCGGTCGGCGTGATGCTTGCCCCCGATCACGGCTTCGCGCCGGTCGAATCGGCCGATGCACTGTTGCTGCGCAAGACTACGCGCCGGGCCGAATTCGACCGCGCCTGGCGCGAAGCCGAAGCGCACGGCGCGTTCGACATGCTGTTCTTCAACGAGCGCGGCGAACTGACCGAAGGCGGGCGGTCCAACGTGTTCTTGAAGCTCGATGAGAAGTGGTGGACGCCGCCGCTGTCATCGGGCGTGCTGCCGGGCGTGATGCGCGGCGTGCTGCTCGACGATGTGTCGCTGGCTGCGAAAGAGCGCGTGCTCACGCGCGAGGATGTCGTGAATGCCGAGGCGCTGATGCTCACCAACGCACTGCGCGGTGCGGTGCCAGCGCGGCTTGTCTGATGGTTTTCTGAGGATCCCGGGCGGTCGCTGCACCGGAAGAAGGTGCGCGGTCAACGAAAACGAAAGAGCAAACAAAAAGGGCGCGGCGCTTCAAGCGCCGCGCCGTTCTTCAAAGGCGCTTACTGAAACCCGTGCTCGGCGCCGGGGAACGAGCCGTCCTTCACGGCCTTCACATACGCGACAACGGCCGATTCGATATTCGGCTGTCCCTGCATGAAATCCTTCACGAAGCGCGGACGCTTGCCGGGGAAAATACCGAGCATGTCGTGCAGCACGAGCACCTGGCCCGAGCAGCCCGCACCGGCGCCGATCCCGATTGTCGGCACGCGCAACTGGTTCGTGACCATCGCGCCGAGCGAAGACGGCACCGCCTCCATCAACACGATCTGCGCGCCTGCGTCCTGCAGCGCCTGCGCGTCGCGCAGCAGCTGCGCCGCGCCGCTCTCGGTCTTGCCCTGCACCTTGAAGCCGCCGAACGCATGCACCGACTGCGGCGTGAGGCCGATGTGCGCGCACACGGGCACCGCGCGTTCGATCAGCATCTTCACAGTGGGCGCGAGCCATTCGCCGCCCTCGATCTTCACCATCTGCGCGCCCGCACGCATGAGCTTCACCGAGCTTGCGAACGCTTCTTCGGGCGTGCCGAACGTGCCGAACGGCAGATCGGCCATGATGAGCGCGGACGGCTGCGCGCGCGCGACGCACGCCGTGTGATACGCGATGTCGTCGAGCGAGACGGGCAGCGTCGTCGTGTGCCCCTGGAGCACATTGCCGAGCGAATCGCCGATCAGCAGCACGTCGACGCCCGCGCGGTCGCACAGCGACGAGAAGCTCGCGTCGTAGCAGGTCAGCATGGCGATCTTTTCGCCAGCATCGCGCATGGCCTGGAGTTTGGGCACGGTGACGGCGCTGCGGCTCGTTTCCTGCAGGTAAGTCATGGAGCAGTCCGTTGGAAAGCAAGACAGAAAGGGAAAGGGTCGCAGCTTACAGCAGCGTGCCCTGGACGTTGGACTCCTTGCGGCCGCGCATGGTCTCGATGCGTTCGGCGATGAGCGCAAGGTCCGCGTCGGAGTCGAGCGGATTCAGGTTTTCTGCGCCGACGGTCAGCACCGGCGCGTGGTCGTAATGATAGAAAAATTCGTTGTAGCTGTCGCAGAGGGCGCGCAAAAAGGTGTCGGAAATCGGCAGTTCGGCGGGATTCGCGCGTTTCTGGATGCGCGCGTAGAGCGCCTCGGGGCTCGCCTGCAGATAGACGACGAGATCCGGCGGCGGCACCCGGGCGACGAGCCGTTCGGCGAGCGCCTCGTAGAGCGGCAGTTCGTCCGGGGCGAGCGTGAGGCGCGCGAACAGATCGTTGCGCGCGGCAAGGAAGTTGGTCACGATCGGCGTGCCCGCCGCCCGGCACGCGGCGATGTCTCTCGACATATGCTCGCGGCGTAGCGCGAAATGCAGCTGCGCGGCGAGGCCGTGACGCGACGTGTCGCGATAGTAGCGTTCGAGAAACGGATTGGCCGCGCTCGATTCGAGCAGTGTGTGCATCGACCAGCGGTCGGCGAGACGCGTGGCGAGCGCCGACTTGCCCGCGCCGATCGGCCCTTCGATGGCGATGTGGGACAACGGCGGACGCGCCGTGCGTGCGGTGCGCGTGGTCGCGAAGAGCGAAGGCGCGTTCATCGGCCGATGCCGTCCGGCGCCGGGTTGTCCTGTGCGCGGTCGATGGCCGGTGCCGCGCCGAAGCACTGGCACAGCGGTTTCAGCTTCTCGATGCGCTGGTCGGCCACGGCGGGCAGCAGCGCGCTGGCCGGACCGTGGCCGGGAATCACGAGATCGGGCTCGATCTCGACCGCCGGCACGAGCACGAACGCGCGCGCCGTCATGCGCGGATGCGGCACGGTCAGGTCGGCCGTGTCGATCACGGCGTCGCCGAACAGCAGGATGTCGATGTCGAGCGTGCGCGGGGCGTTGCGAAAGGGACGCTCCCGGCCGAAGTGGTGTTCGATGCGCTGGCACAGCGCCAGCAGTTCCGGCGCGCCGAGGCTCGTGTCGAGCTTGACCACGCAGTTCAGGTAATCGTCGCCGTCCGCGTCGATGGGGGCGGTGCGATAGATGCTCGACTTGGCGAGCACCGCGAGGGTGTGCTGCTGTGCAAGGCACACCACCGCGTCTTTGAGGGTCTGGCGCGCATCCCCCAGATTCGCGCCGATTCCCAGCCAGGCAACCGTCATGGCTTCACTTCCTGCGACTGTCGTTTCCGGTTCGTCAAAATCGCGTCATGCGCGAGGCGCCGCGCCGTTCTCGCCCGGTCCTCGCTCAATCCTTGCTCAGTCCTTGCTCAGTCCTCGTACTGACCGTCGTGGCCGGCACGCTCCGGCGCACCGGCGCTTTCGCCGCCTGCGTCGCCCGAGTCGCCTGGATCGCCAGCGTTATGTCCGGCTTCACCGGCAGACTTGCGGTTCTTCGCACCGCCGCGGCGGCGGCGCTTGCGCGGCGCGCGTTCCTTGCCGCCCGCGGCGAGCAGCGTTTCGCGCGCGGCCGGGTCGCCGCTGATGAAATCCGTCCACCAGGCGCCGACCTCTGCGTCGAGTTCGCCCGACTCGCAGCGCAATAGCAGGAAATCATACCCCGCTCTGAAACGAGGGTGTTCCAGCAGCTTGATCGCGCTGCGGCCGCGCTTTTCGAGGCGCTGCTGCAGGCTCCAGATCTCGCGCATGTCCGACGAATAGCGGCGGTGGATCGCGAGCTTTTCGGTTTGCGCCTCGATCACGTCGTCCATCGCGTGATGGATCGCGGGCACGGGGAATTCGCCCTCGGCCGTGTATTGCTGCCAGCGCTGCTGGACGTCGTGCCAGAGCAGTGTCGCGAACAGGAAGCCGGGCGACACAGGCTTGCCCGCGCGCACGCGCGCGTCGGTGCTCGACAGCGCGAGCGAGATGAAGCGCTCGCCTTGCGGCTGTTCGAGGATCACGTCGAGCAGCGGCAAGAGGCCGTGATGCAGACCTTCCTTGCGCAGCCACTTGACGCAGTCGAGCGCGTAGCCCGACAGCAGCAGCTTGAGCATCTCGTCGAAGAGACGCGCGGCCGGGACGTTGTTGATGAGGTCGGCGAGTTCCTTGATCGGCTCGCGCGTGCGGTCCTCGATCTCGAAGCCGAGCTTCGCCGCGAAGCGCACCACGCGCATCATCCGCACCGGATCCTCACGATAGCGCGTGACCGGGTCGCCGATCATCCGCAACAGGCGGGCGCGCATGTCGGCCATCCCGTTGTGATAGTCGAGCACGGTTTGCGTGGCCGGGTCGTAGTACATCGCGTTGATCGTGAAGTCGCGGCGCGTGGCGTCTTCGTGCTGCTCGCCCCAGACGTTGTCGCGCAGCACGCGGCCGCTCGCGTCCACCGCGTGCGTGCGGCGGTCGAGTTCGTCGCGGTGCAGGCGTCGCGCGGGCGCGGCGCTCGCCGACGGTGCAGAGGGCGCGGGCGGATCGACCAGCGCGCGGAACGTCGAGACTTCGATGATTTCCTGGCCGAACTGCACGTGCACGATCTGGAAGCGCCGGCCGATGATGCGCGCGCGGCGAAAGAGCTTCTGCACCTGGTCGGGCGTGGCGTCCGTGGCGACGTCGAAGTCCTTCGGCGCAACGCCGAGCAGCAGGTCGCGCACCGCGCCGCCCACGATGAACGCGCGAAAACCGGCTTGCTGGAGCCCTTCGGTCACGCGGACCGCGTTCTTCGAGATCAGTGCGGGGTCGATGCCGTGAATGTCGGCGGGAAGGACGACCGGCACGACCGGATCGGCGTTCCTGCCCGATCCCTTCGCGGCTGTGCGGGACCGGGAATGCTTAGTCGCGGCTTCGCCAGCGGCGGTGGTGGCAGTGGCAGCAGCGGCCGGCTTGCGGCGGGTGCGGGGAGCGGTGTCGTCGTGCGCCGGCGCGGACGCCGCGCCGGTCGATGCATCGTCGGCGGCCGTGGCGGACGTGCTGTCCTGGCCGAATAGCTTGCGGATGAGTTTTTTGATCACGATGCCTGGAACAAATCGAGGATGCGCCAGCCGGCCGTCTGTGCGTGCGCGCGCAGCGTGGCGTCGGGATTGGTCGCGATCGGGTCGGTCACTTTTTCGAGCAGCGGGATGTCATTATGCGAGTCGCTGTAGAAATAGCTGTGCTCGAAGTCCGACCACGTCTTGCCGAGCGACGCGAGCCACGCCTCGGTGCGCACGATCTTGCCTTCGCGGTAGCTCGGTGTGCCGGTCGGACGGCCCGTATAAGGCGAGTCCGGATGGCCGTCCACCGTTTCGGCCTCGCAGGCGATCAGCTTGTCGACGCCGAACACCCCGGCAATCGGGCCCGTGATGAATTCGTTGGTCGCCGTCACCATGCAGCAGAGGTCGCCCGCGTCCTTGTGCTGGCGCACGAGTTCGATGGCCGCCGGAACGATCGCCGGCTTGATGACTTCGTGCATGTACTGATCGTGCCATTCCTTGAGCTGGGCGCGCGAATACTTCGAGAGCGGCGTGAGCATGGCGACGAGATACGCGTGGATGTCGAGCACGCCGGCCTTGTAGTCGGCGAAGAAGCGGTCGTTCTGCTCGTTGAAGCGCTCGGCGTCGACAATGCCGAGCTTCACCATGAAGCGGCCCCATTCGTGGTCGCTGTCGGTTGGGATCAGCGTGTGATCGAGATCGAAAAGTGCAAGGTTAGCCATGGGCGCTCATTTTACTTGAAGCGGATAAAGCCGTTGGCCGCCGCCGGTTTGCCTGCTTGCTGCGCGTCGGAGGCGGGTCCGGCTGACGGGCTGTCGCCGACGCGCGTGCGGGGCTCGGCGGGCGCGTGCGGCGTGCTTTGTGCTGATGCTTCGGTTGCTGCTGCGTCGGGGCCGCCGCCGGGTTCCGCGCTCAGGTCACCGCTCGGTTCCCCGCCCGGTTCGCTGCCCGGTTCGCCGCCGAGTTCGCTGCCCGGTTCGCCGCCCGGTTCGCCGCCCGGTTCGCCGCCCGATTCTCCGCTCAGTTCGCCGCCCGATTCTCCGCTCAGTTCGCCGCCGAGTTCGCCGTTCATTTCGCCGCTGACGTCGGCTTCGACTTCGCCCGTGAGCTCGCCGCCCAGTTCGCGCTCGACCACGTCGCGAAAGCTCGCGCCGAGTTCGCCGTCGACGCTGTCGGTGGGGGTGGCAAACGGCGCCGGTTGCGGCGCGCGCGGCTGCGAGGCCGGTGCACGCGCCGGTTCGTAGGGTGCAGCGGGGCTGGCGGGAGCGTCGGCTTGCGCGGATGGCGTGCGCTCGCCGGGGCTGTCATCGCTTGCCGTGCCGCTTTCCACGCCCGGAACCAACGCTGGATCGACGGAGAACAGGTCGAGTTCGCCGTCGATGCCGTCATCGAAACCGCCTGCCGCTGCTGCCGCCGCGGCGACGGCCGCACCGCCGTCCGTGGGCAGCCCTGCCGCGAGCATCGTGCGCAACAGCGGCAGCGTCACCGCGCGCTTCTGTTCGAGCGAAAAGCGGTCGAGCGCGTCGAGCAGCGCCATCAGGCTCGGCATGTCGCGCCGGAAGTGCGTGAGCAGGTAGACGGGCACGTCGTCGGCGAGCGCGATGCCGCGCTCGCGCGCCGCGCGCTTCAGCACGCTCGATTTGTCGGCGTCGGCGAGCGGCGCGAGGTGGAACACGAGCCCCCAGCCAAGCCGCGTGCGCAGGTCCTCGCGTACCGCGAGACCCATCGGCGCCGCGCTGCCGGTCGCGACGAGCGCGCTGGTCGGGTGGGCGCGCACTTCGTTGAACAGGTTGAAGAGCGCGATCTGCTGCGCGCCCGAGAGCGCGTCGCAATCGTCCACGGCGTAGATCGCCACGCGCGGATCGAAGCCGAACGCCGCGAGCGCGCTCTGCGGCCCGAGATACCGCGCCCCGCCCGACGGCGTTTCGTGGACGAGCGCGTGCAGCAGATGGCTGCGCCCGCTGCCGGGCTCGCCCCAGACGTAGAAGGTGCGGTCGGCGACGGGACCGGCTGCGAGCGCGCTGTCGAGCCCGCGCAGGCGCGCGACCAGCTCCGTGTTGGCGCCGGTGTGGAAGTTGTCGAAGGTCGATGGCGGCGGGGTGCCGAGATCGAGCGTTAGCTGTCGCTGCACGGTGGGACGAGGCGTAAATCAGTTCTTGATCAGTTCTTGTAGAGCGCGCTATCGAGGTAACTGCGGCGCAGCTCGCGCAGCGCGACCGAGAGGATCGCGCTTGCGGGCAGCGCAAGCAGCACACCGAAGAAACCGAAGAGTTGCCCGAATGCGAGCAACGCGAAGATCACCGCGAGCGGATGCAGCCCGATGCGCTCGCCGACGAGGCGCGGCGTGAGGAAGAACCCTTCGAGGATCTGTCCGATGCCGTAGACGAGCGCGACCGCGCCGAAGCCGTACCAGTTGCCGAACTGCAGGAGCGCGGCGATCAGCGCGAGCACGAGGCCGGTCGCGTAGCCGAGATAGGGGATCAGCACGGCGAGGCCCGTGAAGATGCCGACCGGCAGCGCGACTTCGAAGCCCGCGATGGAGAGCGTGATCGCGTAGAACGCCGCGAGAATCGCCATCACGAGCAACTGGCCGCGCAGGTATTGCGCGAGCATGCGGTCCATTTCACCCGCCAGTTCCAGCGTGCGCGCGAGCCAGCGGCGCGGGATGATGGCCTGGATGCGCGCGAGCATCGCGTTCCAGTCGTAGAGCAGATAGAACAGCACGAGCGGCACCAGCACGAGGTTGCTGACGAGCGAGATCATCACGTCGCTGCTGGTGCGCACCGACGCCCACGCGTAGAGCGCGATCGACTGTGCGCTGGCTTCGAGCTTGCTCGTCGCGAGATCGCGCAGGCTCTGGAAGTCGAGCGTGTCCTGCATGCCGAGCAGCGCGAGCTTGGGCGTGAGCCAGTCGTGCAGGTGGTTGAGCATCACCGGCACCTGTTGCTTCAACTGTGGCCCTTCTTTCTGGATCACGGCGAGCAGCAGCACGACCAGCATCGTCACGGCGAGCGCGAACAGCAGGATCATGACGAGCGCGGCCAGGCTGCGCGGCACGCGGCGGCGCACGAACCACGCCACGCCCGGCTGCAGGATGTAGGCGATGATCGCGCCGAGCAGGAACGGCGTGAGGACCGGCCGCAGCAGCCACAGCACGATGCCGAAGGCGAGTGCCAGCCCGGCCCAGATGAGGGCCTGGCGCTGGTACGGCGTCAAAATCGGTGTATTCGGTGACAAAGGATGGCTTTCCGGTCGTTGGGCGGGCCGCGATGGGACTATTCGGGCCATTCTGGTCATTCGGGACGCTGCCGCGCATGCAATTTGCGGCCAGGCAGCGGCGGCGAGGTGCCGTCAATCGGTTAAAATCGCATTTTACCGACCTTCTGGCACTTCCCCATGAATCAACCGAAATCCGACCAGGCCGCCGGCGCCCAGGGCCTCTCGTACCGCGATGCCGGCGTGGACATCGACGCGGGCGACGCGCTCGTCGATCGCATCAAGCCCTTCGCGAAGAAGACGCTGCGCGAAGGCGTGATGGGCGGCATCGGCGGGTTCGGCGCGCTGTTCGAAGTGCCGAAGAAGTACAAGGAGCCCGTGCTTGTGTCGGGCACCGACGGCGTCGGCACGAAGCTGCGCCTCGCCTTTCATCTGAACAAACACGACACGGTCGGCCAGGATCTCGTCGCGATGAGCGTCAACGACATCCTCGTGCAAGGCGCCGAACCGCTCTTCTTCCTCGACTATTTCGCGTGCGGCAAGCTCGATGTCGACACGGCCGCGACGGTCGTGAAAGGCATCGCGCACGGCTGCGAGCTGTCGGGTTGCGCGCTGATCGGCGGCGAAACCGCCGAAATGCCGGGCATGTACCCGGACGGCGAATACGACCTCGCGGGCTTCGCGGTCGGCGCGGTCGAGAAAAGCAAGATCATCGACGGCAGCACGATCACCCCGGGCGACGTGGTGCTGGGTCTCGCTTCGAGCGGCATCCATTCGAACGGCTTCTCGCTCGTGCGCAAGATCATCGAGCGCGCAAATCCGGATCTCAACGCCGACTTCCACGGCCGCTCGCTCGCCGACGCGCTGATGGCGCCCACGCGCATCTACGTGAAGCCGCTGCTCGCGCTGATGCAGCAGGTGACGGTGAAGGGCATGGCGCACATCACGGGCGGCGGGCTGGTCGAGAACATTCCGCGCGTGCTGCGCGAAGGTCTGACCGCAGAACTCGATCACCAGGCCTGGCCGCTGCCGCCGCTCTTCTCGTGGCTGCAGCAGCACGGCGGCGTCGCCGATGCGGAAATGCATCGCGTGTTCAACTGCGGCATCGGCATGGCCGTGGTTGTGTCCGCTGATCAGGCCGATCAGGCCGTCGCGCAGCTTGCCGCCGCAGGCGAGCAGGTGTGGAAGATCGGTGTCGTGCGCGAGAGCAAGGCAGGCGAAGCGCAGACCGTGGTGGTCTAAAACAGCCAGGCCGCGGCGCGTCCACGCGCCATCGGCCCGCTGAAATCGCCGAATTCGCTTGATCGGCTCGAAAAAAATTCGCGCCGGTGAGGTTGGCCCATCAGGGCTTGCCTCACCGGCGCGAAGTCGTTTCAGGGCGTTTCGGGACGTCTAAGAGCCCGCGCTGGCTGCGTTACAGCACGGTGCGCACGTGCCAAAGCTCGGGGAACAGCACGATATCGAGCATCTTGCGCAGATAAGGCGCACCGCTCGTTCCGCCCGTGCCCTGCTTGAAGCCGATGATCCGCTCGACGGTCGTCACGTGGCGGAAGCGCCACTGCCGGAACGCGTCTTCGAGATCGACGAGTTCCTCGGCCATCTCATACAAGTCCCAGTACTGCGAAGGGTTGCGATAGATTTCGAGCCAGGCCGCTTCGACGGACGGATCGTGCGCGGTGGGCAGCGTCCAGTCGCACGTGAGCCGCTCCGGCGCGATGGCGAATCCGCGCCGCGCGAGCAGGCGGATCACTTCGTCGTAGAACGACGGCGCTTCCAGCGTGTCTTTCACCTGCTTCAGAATCTCGGGCCGGTGCTCGTGCGGCTTGAGCATCTGCACGTTCTTGTTGCCGAGCAGAAATTCGATCTGCCGGTACTGGTACGACTGAAACCCGGAAGAACTGCCGAGGTAAGGCCGCATCGCCGTGTACTCGGAGGGCGTGAGCGTCGACAACACGCTCCACGCCTGCACGAGCTGCTCCATGATCCGCGACACGCGCGCCAGCTGCTTGAAGGCGGGCGGCAGTTCATCGCGATGCACGTTCGCGAGCGCCGCGCGCAGTTCGTACAGCGCGAGCTTCATCCATAGCTCGCTCGTCTGATGCTGCACGATGAACAGCATCTCGTTGTGGTCGGGCGAGAGCGGATGCTGGGCGTTCAGCACCGCATCGAGCGAGAGATAGTCGCCGTAGCTCATCGACTTCGAAAAGTCGAGCTTTGCGTCGTGCCAGCCAGCTTCGCCTGCTTCTCCTGCTGTGCCCGCTGCACCCGCCGTACTCGCTGCGGCCGCCGCCGCCGGAGCGCTCGCGACGGGGCAAGTGCCGCGCGGCGCAGCCGCGGCGTCGATGGCGTCCGGCATACCGGGAATCTGCATGTGATCGGTCAAGTTCGTCTCCTCTCGACGGGATCTGGCGCTTCGGCGCCACGTCCCATTCCATGTCAATCAGGTCACCGCGCCGCGCGCGGCGAATTCGGGCTTGCGCCAGGATTCGGTCGTGAGCACGTCGCGCAGCGTCTCGACGGCGTCCCACACATCCACGAAGCGCACGTAGAGCGGCGTGAAGCCGAAGCGCAGCACGCGCGGCTCGCGATAGTCGCCGATCACGCCACGCGCGATCAGCGCCTGCATCACCTCATAGCCATGCGGGTGCTCGAAGCTTACGTGCGAGCCGCGCTGCGCGTGCTCGCGCGGCGTGACGAGCGCGAGGTCGAGACCCGCGCAGCGCGTCTCGACCAGTTCGATGAAGCGATCGGTCAGCGCCAGCGACTTGCGGCGCACCGCTGCCATGTCGGTCTGCAGGAACACGTCGAGGCCGCATTCGACGAGCGCCATCGAAACGATCGGCTGCGTGCCGCACAGGAAGCGGCCAATGCCGTCGTCCGGGCGGTAGTCGGGGCTCATCTCGAAGGGCTTCTTGTGGCCCCACCAGCCGGATAGCGGCTGCGAGAAGGCGTTCTGGTGCCGTTTGGGCACCCAGACGAACGCGGGCGAGCCCGGGCCGCCGTTAAGGTACTTGTAGGTGCAGCCCACGGCGTAATCGGCGTTCGCGTCGTTCAGCGCGACGCCGACCGCGCCCGCCGAATGTGCGAGATCCCACAGCGCGAGCGCGCCGCGCGCATGGATCAGTTCGGTGAGCGCGGCCATGTCGTGCATGTAGCCCGTGCGGTAGTTCACGTGCGTAATCATCGCGACGGCGACATCGTCGGTGAGCGCGGCGGGCAGCTCGGTGGGATCGTCGACGAGGCGCAGTTCATAGCCGCGGTCGAGCTGTTCGATGAGGCCCTGCGCGATATAGAGGTCGGTCGGGAAGTTCGCGCGCTCGGAGACGATCACGCGGCGCTTCGGATCGCGCTGCGCCTGCACGCGCAGCGCCGCCGAGAGCACCTTGAAGAGATTCACGGAGATCGTATCGGTGACGACCACCTCGTCCTCGCCCGCGCCGATCAGCGCGCCCAGCTTGTTGCCGAGCCGGCGTGGCAGCGCGAACCAGCCTGCGGTGTTCCAGCTGCGGATCAGGCCGTTGCCCCATTCCGCGCCGATCACGGCCTGCGCGCGCGCGGCGGCGGCTTTGGGCGGCACGCCGAGCGAGTTGCCGTCGAGGTAGATCGTGTCGGGCGCGAGCGCGAACTGGTCGCGCAGGGCGGCGAGCGGGTCGGCGCGGTCGAGTGCTTCGGCTTCGGTGCGCGTTTCGTTCCGCGCTTCGTTCCTGTTAGTCATGGGTGGTTGCGTTTGCGGTTGGGCGGTTGGCAATGTGGATGAAACTCAGGGATGGTTCGTGCAGCGTGTTTATGCCGTGCGAGGCAGCGCGCGCAGCACGGCGCGCACGGGGCTCGCATCGAGCGTGGCGAACTTGAGCGGCAGCGCGATCAGCTCGTAATCGCCCGGCGCGACGGCGTCGAGCACGATGCCTTCGAGAATCGCCATGCGATGCGCGCGGATCCGGTGGTGCGCGTCCATCGTCTTCGAATCCTGCGGATCGAGCGACGGCGTGTCGATGCCGATCAGCCGCACGCCGCGCGCGGCCAGCAGGTCGATCGTCTCGGGCGCGACGGCGCAGAACGCGCTGTCCCAGCGCTCGACGCTCGCCTGCGCATAGGTGCGCAGCAGCACGCGCGGCGGCAGATCGTCGAGTGCATGTGCGATGTGCGCGGGCTGCACGAGCGGCGCCGCGCCGATGCAATGGATCACGCGGCATGCGCCGAGATAGGCGTCGAGCGCGACCGCGCCGATCGGCGCGCCGTCCTGGTCGTAATGCAGCGGTGCGTCGGTGTGCGCGCCGGTATGCGGCGAGAGCGTCACGCGTGCGACGTTCACAGGCGAACCAGCCTCCATGCGCCAGATGCGTTCCACGCCGACCGGCGTATCGCCGGGCCAGACGGGCGTGCCGGGATGGATTGGCGGGGAAATATCCCAGATATTGTTCATGACATTGATCGATATGCGCGGCCTATGCTATCGAATGATAGGCAAGCTGGAGTGAAATGTGCTTGCTTAAAAAACGCCGCCGACTATAACTGTTGGCAGATAATTCAAAACAAGTCGGGAATGGGGACCAAATATGAATGCAATCTCGCTCGATGCTACCGATTGCCGTATTCTCGCCGTGCTGCAAAACGAGGGCAGAATCAGCAACCTCGATCTTGCCGAACGCATTTCGCTCTCGCCATCGGCGTGCCTGCGCAGGCTGCGGCTACTTGAAGAACAGGGAGTGGTGGAGCGCTATCGCGCGTGCCTGAACCGGGAGATTCTCGGCTTCGAGATGGAGGCGTTCGTGCAGGTCTCGATGCGCAACGACCAGGAAAGCTGGCACGAGCGTTTCGTGAGCGCGCTGCGCGACTGGCCGGAGGTGGTGGGCGCGTATGTCGTGACGGGCGAGACGCATTATCTGCTGCGTGTGCTCGCCCACAATCTCAAGCACTATTCCGATTTCGTGCTCAACAAGCTGTACAAGGCGCCGGGCGTGATGGACATCCGCTCGAACATCGTGCTCACGACGCTGAAGGTGGAGTCGGGCGTCCCCGTCGATCTGATCCAGCAGCGCGAGCCGAAGAGCGCCGCTGCGTGAGGCCGGCCGTACCCGCGTGCGCTCAGAGCGGCTCGATCTGGTGGAAGCCGCCGCCGTGGTAGACGAGCGGCGGCGCATGGGCGAGGTCCTCGCGCACGCCGCAGCGCTCGACCTCGCCGACGAAGATCACGTGGTCGCCTTCGTCGTAGCGGCTGCGGTTGTGGCACTCGAACCAGGCGAGTGCGCCGTCGAGCACGGGCATGCCGCTGTCGCCGGCCGCGTGCGCGACGCCTTCGAACCGGTCGCCCTTCACTGTCGCAAAACGCTTGCACAGGTCGAGCTGCGACGCGGCGAGCACATTCACCACATAATGGCTGTTCGCGCGGAACACCGACATCGAAGCCGAACGCGTGGCGAGGCTCCACAGCACGAGCGGCGGATTCATCGACACGGAGTTGAACGAACTCGCGGTGATGCCGATCAGCGGGCCGTTGGGCACGCGTGTCGTGATCACCGTGACGCCGGTCGCAAACTGGCCGAGCGCGCGGCGAAAGGCGGCGTCGTCGAAATTGGGCGGGCTGGCGCGGCGGGTCATCGGAGCGCGGCTCCGTTTGCGGGGCGCGCACGCGGCGCGATGGAAGCGAAAGTCGGAATCAACATCATGTGAAAGAGCGGCGAATTGTCGCAATTCTAGCGGAAGCAGCCGATGGCCGCCCGGCTGGCACGGCTGTTTCCAGCCCCGGTCGCGTCTGGCGGACCGCATTCAAGGAGTGAGCAGCATGAATCAGACAGTCGAAACGGCCACGCTTGGCGGCGGATGTTTCTGGTGCCTCGAAGCCGTGTATCTGCGCGTGGAAGGCGTGCTTGCGGTGGAGTCGGGCTATGCGGGCGGCCACGTCGCCGACCCGAGCTACGAGCAGGTCTGCGACGGCCAGACGGGGCATGCGGAGGTCGTCAACGTGACGTTCGATCCGGTGAAGATCGGCTACCGCGAGATCCTCGACATCTTCTTCGGTATCCACGATCCCACCCAGCTCAACCGGCAGGGCAACGACGTCGGCCAGCAGTACCGCTCGGTGATCTTCACGCACTCCGAGGCGCAGCGCGAGACGGCGCTGCAGGCGATCCGCGAGATCGCGGCGGAAGGCGTGTTCGACGGGCAGATCGTCACCCAGGTGCTGCCGCTCGACGGCAACTATTTCCCTGCCGAGGCGTATCACCAGAACTACTTCGCGCAGCACGCGGATCAGGGCTATTGCGCGGCGGTGGTCGCGCCGAAGGTCGCCAAATTCCGCCAGAAGTTCGTGCACCGGCTCAAGCCGGAGTGACGTGATGTGATGTGACGCTGCGCTTTGCGCGGCGTTCGCGGGTCCGAAGGAGCGGGGCGCATGGGCGTTTCCCGCTCTTTTTTTGTGCCGACGCGGGGTGCGCGTGCAGCCGCACTTGTCGGTCGCCCGTTTTCAGTCGTCTGCCGCGCCCGGCTCGTCGTGGCCGGGCCGCGCGGTCGCGTGGTGCTCTTCTTGAGTTGCGTCGGCGTCGCCGCTTGCCGTTTCCCCCTGTAACCGCAAAAACTCGTCGGCGATCGATTGCGCCAGCTTCGCGCACGACAGCGGCGACGAGCCCTCCGCCTTGTTGTTCGTCGAGATCAGCACGCTCTGCCCCGCAAGCGCGTAGCGCGCGGCCAGTTCCGCGAGCGCGTCGCGCGTGTGCGGGTCTTCGTCGACGAGCTTGTCGAACGGTTCGTAACGCGCCTTCGCCTGTTCGTAGCGAAAGCCGCTGTGCAGGCTCCAGCGCACGATCAGCGGACCGGCGGGCGTTTCGCCGTCCATCAGCGCGAGCGCCGCGGCCTGTCGCAGCGGGTCCGGCATGCGCGCGTGCAGCCCCACGCAGTAACGTGCGCCTGCCGCGCGCAGCATGCGCACGAAGCGCGGCGTGAGCAGGCTCGCATCGCGGATCTCGACGGCGTAGCACGGGCCGTCGGGTGCGGATCGCAGCGGCGGCAGCGCCATCAGGAACGCTTGGAGGCGCTCGACGAACGCGGCTGGATCGGCGAGCAGCTGATCGGGCAGCGGCGGGAACTGGAACACGAGTGCGCCGGCCTTTGCGCCGAGTCCCGTGAGACAGGGCTCGACGAACTCGCTCGCCGCCAGTTGCGCGTTCAGGAAGCACGGGTTTGCCGCGACCGGTTCGCCGCGCTCGCCGCGCACGCTGGCGTCGGTGATCGAGGCGGGCGCCTTCACGATGAAGCGGAAGTCGTCAGGCACCTGCTGCGCGTAACGCAGATATTCGGCGATGGAGAGCGGTGCGTAGAACGACCGGTCGATGCTGACGGATCGCAGCAGCGGATGCACGGCGTAGGCCGTCAAACCGTCGCGGGCCAGTTTGGCGTTGCTGTAGTCGTCGCTGTAGACAATGCCGCGCCAGCCCGGAAACGACCACGACGACGTGCCGAGGCGCACCTGCGGCGGCAATCCGGCGGCGAGGGCGAGCGTGGCCTCGTCGGCCACGACCGGGAGGACGCCGCGGGCGCAGCGCTTCGGGGCGGCCGGCGCGGCCGGGCGGGTTGCGCTCGCTGCGGGAAATCCTGAGAATTCGGCGAATTCAGCGGTTATGGGCGCGGGCTCAGGGTCGCGCTTCGCGCGCGCGGGCCGTGGCGCGGGCGTTTTAGGCGCCGGTTCGGGCGCGACGAAGCCGAACAGATCGGCTTGCGGCTTATCCGACGTGTTGGCCGCGTTGGCCCTGTTGGCCTCGGCGGCGCTATACGCTTCGGCCGTCGTGTCGATGGTGGCTGCCGGGGCCGGGGCGTCTCGGTCGTTCATACGTGTGCGCTTCGAAGTTCTGCGCCCAGATGTCGAGCGTGTGCGCATGGTGCGGTCGTGTGCGTCCGGCGTCAACCGCCCGTGGTTCGCCGGATTGCGCGGCCAGCCCGCCGATGCCGGGCGCTTACGGCGCGAGGCGCTCGATGCGCCACGCAGCGCCTTCGCTCTCACGCGAGTAACGGATGCGGTCGTGCAGCCGCGACGGGCGGCCCTGCCAGAATTCGACGGTATCCGGCACGAGCCGGAAGCCGCCCCAGTGCGGCGGGCGCGGCGGATTCTCGCCGAACTTCGCGCCGAACTCGCGCTCGCGCGCTTCAAGCTCCGCGCGGCTGCCGATCACCGTGCTCTGTTGCGACGCCCACGCGCCGATGCGCGAACCGAGCGGCCGGGAGTGGAAATACTCGTCGCTTTCGGCGTCGGTGGTCTTCTCGACCTTGCCGTTGATGCGCACCTGGCGCTCCAGCTCGATCCAGTAAAAAAGCAGGCACGCGTGCGGATTGGCGGTGAGATCGTGGCCCTTGTGGCTCTCGTAGTTCGTGTAGAACACGAAGCCGCGCTCATCGACACCCTTGATGAGCAGAATGCGCGCGCTCGGGCGGCCTTCGGCGTCGACGGTCGCGACGGTCATCGTGTTGGGCTCGGGCAGCTTCGCGTCGAGCGCCTGGGCAAGCCAGGTCTGGAACTGGCGGATGGGATCGGGATCGACATCGGCGGCGTCGAGCGAGCCGAGCGAGTAGGTTTTGCGGAGGTCGGCGAGAGTCGTCATGTTTTAGGCAGGCACTTCCATGCGGACAAATAGGGCGAAGGACGCAAAACACTGCGCACCGCTGCGGCGTGACATGCAAGGCGCGGGGCCAGGCAAGTACCGGTGCTCAGCGAATCGCGTCCGATCAGGCAAAATACGGGTCTCGCATGGACCGCGGCAGTATGCGTGCGGTCCGCTTTTGAACTGCTACCGACATGTCCAGTACCCCGATTTCGCCGCAAACGGATCTTACCGCGCTCCCGGCGGCTGAAGAAGCCGACCGTGCCCGCCGCTTCGGCGGCGTCGCGCGGCTTTACGGCGCACCGGCGCTCGCGGCGTTCGAGCACGCGCACATCGCCGTGATCGGCATCGGCGGAGTCGGGTCGTGGGTTGCCGAGGCGCTCGCGCGCAGCGCGATCGGCACGCTCACGCTGATCGACCTCGACAACGTCGCCGAAAGCAACACCAACCGCCAGATCCACGCACTCGACGGCAATTACGGCAAGCCGAAGGTCGAGGCCATGGCCGAGCGCATCAAGCTGATCGACCCGGCCTGCGACGTGCGGCTCGTCGAGGATTTCGTCGAGCCGTCGAATTTCGATGCGGTGCTCGGCGGCGGCTTCGACTACGTGATCGACGCCATCGACAGCGTGCGCACGAAAACGGCGCTGATCGCATGGTGCGTGGAGCACCGGCAGCCGCTCATCACCGTGGGCGGCGCGGGCGGCCAGCTCGACCCGACGCGCATCCGCATCGATGATCTCGCGCTGACGATCCAGGACCCTCTGCTCTCCAAGGTGCGCGGCCAGTTGCGCAAGCACCACGGCTTTCCGCGCGGGCCGAAGGCCAGGTTCAAGGTGAGCGCCGTGTATTCGGACGAGCCGCTCATCTATCCCGAAGCCGCGGTGTGCGACGTCGATCCCGAGGCCGAGCACGTCGTGACGTCGCCGGGGCATCACGCGCCGGTCGGCCTGAACTGCGCGGGTTTTGGATCGAGCGTCTGCGTGACGGCGAGTTTCGGTTTCGCGGCGGCGGCGCACGTGTTGCGCACGCTTGCGCACGCCGCGTCGGCGCGCTGATCGCGCTGACCGGCCGCGCCGTTTCCTCGCGCGCAAAAAAACGCACAAAAAAACGCACGGCCCGTGCAAGGCCGTGCGTGTTTCGTTTCGACTGAGTGCCGTGCTGCGCGGCGGTGCTTCAGTTCAGTTGAGCACCGCGCTCAGCTTACGGCGCCATTCGCTCACGAGCTGCGGCTGATGCGCCGCGAGATCAAACACCGAAAGCATGGTCTTGCGGCCAATGTCGTCGCGGAACGTGCGGTCGCGCTTCACGATTTCCAGTAGCTGCTCGAGCGCGCCCGGAAACTTGTGCCGCGCGATCAGCGCGTTCGCGAGGTCGAAGCGCGCCTCCAGATCCGCCGGATGCGCGGCCACCTGGGCTTCGAGCGCGTCGGTGGGCGGCAGGTCGAGCGCGGCGTCGAGTGCGTCGAGGCGCGTCTTGATCGCGTTGAAACGCGGATCGATGCCCTGCGTGATCTTCGGCGAAAGCAGATCGACTTCCGCGCGCGCTTCGTCGCCGCGATTGTCGGCGAGCAGTAGCTCGATCAGGTCCATGCGCGCTTCGTCGTGGCCCGGATCGTAGGCGAGCGCGGCTTGCAGCGCTTCGTAGGCTTCGTCGCGGCGGCCCTGCGCGAGCGCTTCCTGCGCCGTGCGGCGCTCGGCTTCGGCGGCGTTCGGGATCAGCCCGTCGATGAACTGGCGCAACTGGCCTTCGGGCAGCACGCCGATGAACTGGTCGACGGGCTGTCCGTCGACGAATGCGACAACGTGCGGAATGCTGCGCACCTGAAAGTGCGTGGCGAGTTCCTGGTTTTCGTCGACGTTGACCTTCGCAAGCTTCCATTTGCCCGCGTATTCGGCTTCGAGCTTTTCGAGCATCGGCCCGAGCGTCTTGCACGGGCCGCACCAGGGCGCCCAGAAGTCGATCAGCACCGGCGCGAGCGTCGATGCCTCGATCACGTCTTTTTCAAAAGTGGCCAGCGTGGTATCCATTGCGTCCTCGTTGGGTGGAATCTGTCTCGCCTTCAGTTGGGGACGAAACGTTCGAGTTCAATCGGCACCCTGCACCTGTACTCTGCACCCGGCAACTGGCGCGCGCACGCGCGCCGTTCGTCCTGCGGTTGTCCAGCCCTCCATCTAGCCCTCCATCTAGCCCTCCGTCCGGCCATTCACCGCGGCTTCTTTTCCGGCAGCGGAATCCATTCGGTTTCGCCGGGGACCTGTCCCATTTCCTGGCGCGTCCACGCGGTCTTCGCGGCCTCGATCTTCTCGCGCGAGCTGGCCACGAAGTTCCACTCGATGAAGCGTTCGCCCTCCAGCCTTTCGCCGCCGAGCAGCATCACGCATGCCCCGTTCGCGCTCGCGAGCGTGACGGTCTCGTCCGGTTCGAGCACGGCCATCGTCGTGGCTTCGAGCGGTATGCCGTCGATCGACAGATCGCCCTCGACCAGATACACGCCGCGCTCCTCGTGCTCAGGTTCGAGCGCGATGGCGCTGCCCGGCGCGAAGTCGGCGGCGACGTAGAGCGTGCCCGAAAAGGTCTCGACAGGCGATGTTGCGCCGAACGCCGTGCCCGCGATCACGCGCAGCGTGACGCCGTTGCGCCGGATTTCGGGCAGCGTGGCCGCGGCGTGATGGAAGAACGACGGATCGGCGTCCTCGTGATCGAGCGGCAGCGCCACCCAGGTCTGGATGCCGTGGATGGTCGAGCCCTTCGCGCGATCTTCCTGCGGCGTGCGCTCCGAGTGAACGATGCCGCGCCCGGCGGTCATCCAGTTCACATCGCCGGGGACGATCTTCTGCTGCGAGCCGATGCTGTCGCGATGCATGAACGTGCCGTCGAAGAGATAGGTGACGGTGGCGAGGCCGATGTGCGGGTGCGGCCGCACATCGACGCCCGCGCCCGCTTCGAGCGTGGCCGGGCCCATGTGATCGAAGAAGATGAACGGCCCGACGAGGCGCGCAGCCAGTGCGGGGAGCACGTGTCGAACGAGCAGGTTGCCGATGTCGCGCGTGTGAGGCTTGAGGACCACTTTGATCGATGAGGACATGAAAGCTTCCTTGACGGTCGGACAGCACGGAAAGGGGAGACGGCGGCTGGCGCGCCTTGCGCGCGGGCGCGGCCATGCGGGCGAGTCCACATTCTAGCGCCCGCCCATACAGGCTGCTGCGGGGATGCTGCGGGGCTGCGCCGCTCCCGGTACACTCGCCAATCCGGCTGGAATGACTTGGAGCGCGCGATGTCGCCGAAGGATCTGTTGCTTGCGCTGGTGGTGGTGCTGGCGTGGGGCGTGAATTTCGTGGTGATCAAGGTCGGGTTGCACGGCGTGCCGCCGATGCTCCTCGGCGCGCTGCGCTTCTTGCTGGCGGCGTTTCCGGCCGTGCTGTTCGTCAAGCGTCCGAATGTGCCGCTGAAGTGGCTGCTTGCCTACGGCGCGACGATCTCGTTTGGCCAGTTCGCGTTTCTGTTCTCGGCGATGTTCGTCGGCATGCCGGCCGGTCTTGCCTCGGTCGTGCTCCAGGCGCAGGCGTTCTTTACGCTCGGCTTCGCGGCGCTCTTTCTGCACGAGCGTTTTCACGCGCGCAACGTGATCGGCCTGTCGATCGCGGCGCTCGGCCTTGCGCTGATCGGCATGCAATCGACGGCGGGCGGCGGCGCGCAGGCCATGACGATCGCGGGCTTTGTCCTCACGCTTTGCGCATCGGTCATGTGGGCGCTCGGCAATATCGTCACGAAGAAAGTCGGGAGGGTCGATCTGGTGGGGCTCGTCGTCTGGGCGAGCCTGATTCCGCCGCTGCCGTTTCTCGTGCTGTCGTACTTCTTCGAGGGGCCGCTGCGCATCGGGCACGCGCTGGAGGGCATCGGCATGTCTTCCGTGCTCGCGGTCGTCTATCTCGCCTTTGTTGCGACCGTGCTCGGCTACAGCCTCTGGGGGCGACTGATCTCGAAGTATCCCGCAAGCCAGGTCGCGCCGTTCTCGCTGCTCGTGCCGATCATCGGGCTCGCTTCGGCATCGCTCATGCTCGGCGAGCGCCTCACCGTCGCCGAAATCGGCGGCGCCGCGCTCGTCATGATCGGGCTCTTCGTGAATGTTTTCGGCGGCTGGGTGCGGCAGCGCTTTGCGGCCGCGCGGGAGATTTGAACGGCGGGTGTTAACTGCGGGTGTGAGCTGCGGCGCGGGCGCTTTTGTGGACGTTTTCGCGGCGAGGCGGGGCGCGTCGGTTTCGCGCCCCTCGTGTACCTCGCGCCCCTCGCGCCTCAGGTCATGCGGCTTTTCGCGAGCGGCGGATTCGCCGCGAAATAGCGCTTGATGCCCTTGAGAATCGCGTTCGCCATCTTGTCGCGATAGGCATCGTCGTTGAGCTTCGTCTCTTCTTCCGGGTTGCTGATGAACGCGGTCTCGACGAGGATCGACGGAATGTCGGGCGCCTTGAGCACCGCGAAGCCCGCCTGTTCGACCGAGCCCTTGTGCAGCTTGTTGATGTCGCCGATCTCGTTGAGCACGAAGCCGCCGTAGCGCATCGAATCGCGGATCTGCGCCGTGGTCGACATGTCGAAGAGCGCGCGGTTCACAGCCGCGTCGGCGGTCTGCACGTTGATGCCGCCGATCTGGTCCGACGAGTTTTCCTTGTTCGCCATCCAGCGCGCCGCCGCGCTCGACGCGCCGTGCTCGGATAGCGCGAACACCGACGAGCCGCGCGCGGCCGGCGTCGTGAACGCGTCCGCGTGAATCGACACGAAAAGGTCCGCGCCCACGCGCCGCGCCTTCTGCACGCGCACGTTCAAGGGCACGAAGAAGTCGGCGTCGCGCGTCATCATCGAGCGCATGTTGGGCTGCGCGTCGATCTTCGCGCGCAGCCGCTTCGCGATGTCGAGCGCCACGTGTTTTTCGTAGGTGCCCGCGCTGCCGATCGCGCCCGGATCTTCGCCGCCGTGGCCGGGGTCGATCGTCACCGTCAACAGACGCACCGTGCCGCTCTTGCCGGATTTCGGCGCGACGAAGCCGTAGTTGTCGTCGCCGCTCTGTGCGCCGTCCTGGGCGAGCGCGGGCGCCGCGGGTGACGTGGGTGCGGCGGGCGACTTTAGCGCCGACTTCGGCGTGCGTTGCGCGACGACCGGCGGCGCGGACGGTGCAGGGCGCGCAGCGTGTACGCGAGGCGCAGCGGGTGAAGGATTTGCCCCGTCGTTTTGCGCGTAACGCTCGAAGAACGCGTCGCTGTTATCGGCCGACGGTCCGTTTGGCGCGGCCGAGGGGCCCGCGAGCGTCGAAGGCGGCACGTCGTGCCGCATCGTCTCTCCCGCGTCGAGCTGTTCCTGCTTCTTCTCGGTCTGCGCGAGCAGTTCCATCAGCGGATCGGGCGCGACGGCGGGGTACAGGTCGAAGACGAGCCGGTAACGGTACGTGCCGACCGGCTGCAGCGTGAACACCTGCGGCTTCACCGAGCCCTTGAGATCGAACACCATGCGCACGACGTGCGGCTGATACTGGCCGACGCGCACGGACTGGATCTGCGGATCGTTCGGCGCGATCTTCGAGACGAGATTCTTCAGGGCGTCGTCGAGGTCGAGACCGTTGAGGTCCACGACGAGACGGTCCGGGCCGCGCAGCGTCTGCTGCGTGGTCTGGAGCGGCTGATCCGATTCGATCGTGACGCGCGTGTAATCGCGCGCGGGCCACACGCGCACGCCGACCACCGAGGTCGCGAAGGCGAGGCGCGGCGCCGCGAGGCCCAGCACCAGCGTGGACGCGCCCGCCTTCAGGATCTGCCTGCGCCGCCAGTTGTGCGTGGCGGTGGCGGCCGATTCGATCGTGCGGAACGGTTTGATTAACAACTTTCTAGACATGCCTTTCCCGATGCGCTGTATGCATAGGCGGTGAGTACGCGGCCCTCGCCGTAGTTCCCGGGTTCGAGCGAGAACACGAGGTCCGGTACGCCGAGCAGGCCACCCGCGCGTTGCGGCCACTCGACGAGACACACCGCGCCGGCCGCGAAATACTCGCGAAAGCCGGCGTCGGCCCATTCGGCCGGATCGCTGAACCGGTACAGATCGAAGTGATAAAGCTGAAGTTCGCCGCTCGCCGTCTCTACCGTGTAGGGCTCGACGAGCGTGTAGGTGGGGCTGCGCACGCGTCCGGCGTGGCCGAGCGCGCGCAGCGTGGCGCGCACGAGCGAAGTCTTGCCCGCGCCCAGCTCGCCCACCAGTTGCACATGCAGGCCGTCAAAGCGTGGTGTCCGCGCGTCTTGCGCGTTCTGCGCGGCTTGGGCTGCCTGGGATGTTTGTGAGCGGTGCACTTCGAGCGCATGGGCAAAGCGTGCGCCGAACGCATCGGTGGCGGCTTCGTCCGCGAGGTCGAAGCGGCGCTCGAGCAGGATGGCAGCGAACGGTTGCTGTGCGTGTTCGAAACCGGACGTGACGGACTTAAGGGACATTCTCGTAAAATGACGTGATGAACCGCAGTCCTCAGCCTTCCTCTTCAGACTCCGCGCCCGGCTTCACGGACGCGGCAGATCCTTCATCCGGCGCGGCAGATGCTGCAGCGTCGTCGTGCGAAGCGCACGCGAGTGCTTTGCCGCATTCATCGTCTTCGGCGCCGCTCGATGCAGCGGCGCTTGCCGCGCTTGCGACGCGCATCCGGACATGGGGACGCGAACTGGGGTTCGGTGCGATCGGCATCAGCGACACGGATCTGTCGCATGCCGAAGCGGGCCTCGCCGCGTGGCTCGAAGCGGGCTGCCACGGCGAAATGGATTATATGGCCAAACATGACATGAAACGTGCGCGGCCAGCCGAGCTTGTGGCCGGTACGCGACGCGTGATTACCGTGCGGATGTCTTATTTGCCGGCGGCGGCGCTCTCGCCCGACGCGGCCAGCGCAGGCGCGTCGGCGGCTGCAAGCGGGACGCAAGATTCAGTCCAGACCGCACAAACCGTGCAGACCACACACGGCGACTGGCGCGCACGCGAGCGCGCTCGGCTCGCCGATCCGCAGGCCGCTGTCGTGTCGGTCTACGCGCGTGGCCGCGACTATCACAAGGTGCTGCGCGCGCGCTTGCAGCAGCTTGCGGAGCGTATCGAGGGCGAGATCGGATCGTACGGGCATCGCGTGTTCACCGATTCGGCGCCGGTGCTCGAAGTCGAACTCGCGCAAAAGGCGGGCGTGGGCTGGCGCGGCAAGCACACGCTGCTCCTGCAGCGCGACGCGGGCTCGCTCTTTTTCCTCGGCGAGCTCTATGTCGACGTGCCGCTGCCCGTCGATGACCAAGCGGACGACGAAGCGAACGACAAAGCGGACGACAAAGCCGCAACGACGTCCGGGCCCGCGAAGGAAACGGCGGGCGCGCATTGCGGCAGTTGCACGCGCTGCATCACCGCGTGCCCGACCGGTGCGATTACAGCGCCGTATCGCATGGACGCGCGGCGCTGCATTTCGTATCTGACGATCGAATTGAGGGGCAGTATTCCCCTGGAAATGCGCGAGCTGATCGGCAATCGTGTGTATGGCTGCGACGACTGCCAGCTCGTGTGTCCGTGGAACAAGTTTGCGCAGGCCGCACCCGTCGCCGATTTCGACGTGCGGCACGGACTCGATCGCGCGACACTCGTCGAGTTGTTCGCCTGGAGCGCCAAAGAATTCGACGAGCGCATGCAGGGCAGCCCGATTCGCCGCATCGGCTATGAGTGCTGGTTGCGCAATATCGCGGTCGGAATGGGCAACGCGTTGCGTGCGCCGCGCGTCCCCGCCGGGCAGCACGAGGGCGTGTTGCGCGCGGACAAGCCACTCGACGCCGAAGCACGCGCGGCCATCGTCGCGGCGCTGCGGGCGCGCGAGCACGACGAATCGGAACTCGTGCGCGAGCATGTGCAGTGGGCGCTCGAGGCGGCGTAGATTACACAACGCAGCGAAAACGAAGTGGCGAACGAGCCGCGCGCTGCACCCGCGCCGCGGCGCAGACGGAGGCAAGCATGTTTAATGCAGTAATCGACGCACCGTTCGGCAAGGTCGGCATCCGCACCGGCGGTGCGACGGTGCGCGAGATCGTCTATCTGCCCGAAACGGCCGCGAACTATGCGCCCGACTGCGCGCTCGCGGCGCGCACGGCCGCGCAGATCGTGCGCTATTTCGAGGACGCGTCCGCGGGCTTCGACTTGCCGCTCGCCGCACTCGGCACGCCGTTCCAGCGGCGCGTGTGGCACGGCATCTGCGCGATCGGGCCGGGCGCGGTGCTCACCTATGGCGAACTGGGCAGGCGCATCGGCAGCGAGTCGGCGCGCGCGGTCGGTCAGGCGTGCGGCTCGAATCCTTTTCCGCTCGTGATCCCGTGTCACCGCGTGGTGTCCGCGAGCGGCATCGGCGGCTTCGCGCATCACGGCGGCGACGGGTTTTTCCGCAACGTGAAGCGCTGGCTGCTCGCACACGAAGGCACGTCGATCCGATGACCGGTGCGAACCCGCAGGCCGACGCGCTGGCAACCGGGGCCGCTGCCGATACAGCCGACACCTCGACGCCCGAAGCTTCCGCCGCGCTCAACACGAGCCTCCTGTGCATCGACACGTTTTGCGACGCGCTGTGGCTCGAACACGGCCTCTCGCGCAACACGCTCGATGCGTACCGGCGCGATCTGCGCCTGTTCGCCGAGTGGCTCGCGAGCGCGCGCGCGGGCACGCTCGATACCGCGCGCGAAGACGATCTCTTTGCGTACAGCGCGCGCCGCAAGGAAGACAAATCGACGTCGGCGAACCGGCGGCTTTCGGTCTTTCGCCGCTACTACGGCTGGGCGCTGCGCGAGCAGCGCGTGCATGCCGATCCGACCGTGCGCATCCGCTCGGCGAAACAGCCGCCTCGGTTTCCCTCGACGCTCAGTGAGGCGCAGGTCGAGGCGCTGCTCGGCGCCGCCGACGTCACGACGCCGCTTGGCCTGCGCGATCGCACGATGCTCGAACTGATGTACGCGAGCGGCCTGCGCGTGACCGAACTCGTGACGCTGAAGACCGTCGAGGTCGGGCTGAACGAAGGCGTCGTGCGCGTGCTCGGCAAGGGCGCGAAAGAGCGGCTGATTCCGTTCGGCGAGGAGGCGCATGCGTGGATCGAGCGCTATCTGCGCGAGGCGCGGCCCGTGCTGCTCGGCGCGCGCACGGCCGACGCGCTGTTCGTGACCGCGCGCGCGCAGGGCATGACGCGCCAGCAGTTCTGGCACATCATCAAGCGCCACGCGGCGGCGGCGGACGTGCATGCGCCGCTCTCGCCGCATACGCTGCGCCACGCGTTCGCGACGCACCTGCTCAATCACGGCGCGGATCTGCGCGTCGTGCAGTTGCTGCTTGGCCACAGCGACATCTCGACGACGCAGATCTACACGCACGTCGCGCGCGAGCGCCTCAAGCTGCTGCACGCGAAACACCATCCGCGCGGGTAACGTGACGCGGCGGCTCGGCAACGCGGCGACGCGGCGACGCGCCGTCCCCGCATCGATGTAGCCCTGCATCGATGCAGCCCTGCACGCGTGCGCATTACAATGCGCCGATGAGCAAATCGAAACACGTCTCCGAAACGCCCGCCACGCAGATGCTGCGCCGCGCGGGCGTCGCCTTTGGCGAACATCCCTACGAATACGTCGAGCATGGCGGCACATCCGAATCGGCGCGTCAGCTTGGCGTGGACGAGCACCGCGTCGTCAAGACGCTCGTGATGGAAGATGAGCACGCGAAGCCGCTGATCGTGCTGATGCACGGCGACCGCACGGTATCGACGAAGAATCTCGCGCGCCAGATCGGCGCGAAGCGCATCGAGCCCTGCAAGCCTGAAGTCGCGAACCGGCATTCCGGATATCTCGTCGGCGGCACGTCGCCGTTCGGCACGAAGAAAACGATGCCGGTCTACGTCGAATCGTCGATCCTCGAACTTGACGCCATCTGGCTCAACGGTGGACGCCGCGGCTATCTCGTGAGCCTCGCGCCCGCCGTGCTCGTCGAACTGCTCGGCGCGAAGCCCGTGCAGTGCGCGAGCGTCGAGTAGCGTTGACTAACGTCGAGTAACGGCGCGCGGGCGGAGGCTGTAGCGCGCGCCTCGGCAGGTTCCCGGGTTCGCGCGCACCGCGCGCTTCGGTAGAATGGGCGGCCTCGCGCATCCGGCGCGGCCACGATGGCCGCGCCGCGCGCCACGTTCAACCTCCACCGGGTCTCGTGCATGTACAACTTGTTCGTCGCCGTTCTGGCCTATCTGATCGGCTCGGTTTCGTTTGCCGTGGTCGTGAGCGCCTCGATGGGCCTCGCCGATCCGCGCTCCTACGGCTCCGGTAATCCCGGCGCGACCAATGTCCTGCGCAGCGGCAACAAGAAGGCCGCGATCCTCACGCTGCTCGGCGACGCCTTCAAGGGCTGGCTGGCGGTGTGGCTCGTCGCGCACTACGGCCCGCGCTTCGGTCTCGGCGACGCAGCGATCGCGCTCGCCGCCATCGCCGTGTTCCTCGGCCATCTCTATCCGGTGTTCTTCCGCTTCCAGGGCGGCAAGGGCGTGGCCACCGCCGCGGGCGTGCTGCTTGCGATCCATCCCGTGCTCGGCGGGGCGACGGTGCTCACCTGGCTCATCGTTGCGTTCTTCTTCCGCTACTCGTCGCTCGCGGCGCTCGCCGCAGCCGTGTTCGCGCCGCTCTACGACGTCTTCATGTTCGGCCCGAATGTCATCGCGCTCGCGGTTCTCGGCATGAGCTTGCTGCTGTTCTGGCGCCACCGCTCGAATATTTCGAAGCTGATCGCGGGCACCGAAAGCCGCATCGGCGACAAGAAGAAAACCGCCGAATCTGGCCAATAAGCCGGTCAATAAGCCGGTCAATAAGCAGATCAACAAGCCGGCCGATAAGCCGGTTTTGCAGCAAGAGCGGGCCTGCGTGCCCGCTTCGTCATTCACAGCGGCATCCGCGCCGCTGCCCGCCGCTTTACACCCCGCCTGCTTCGTCTGTTTCGTCCGTTCGGTCCATTTCGGCCGATTCGTGGATTCGTGGATTCGTGGATTCGCGCGCCGTTTATTGATGAGGCTCAAGTTTGCCGTGGGGGGTGCCGTAAACCCGAGGCATGGCCCAGACCATTCCTGGCGGCCAACTCGCTTTTTGCAGGAGCCGACTTCCCCATGCTTTCCACCCTCCGCGCGCGCATCGTCGCGCTCGCCGCCGCCATTGTCGTCGTTGCGCTCGGCGTGAATACGGCCCTCGAATACTTCGTCGCCAGCTCGTACAACACAAGTGCGGTGAACAGCACGCTTTCGGCAGTCGAGGGCAGCGAGGCTTCCGGTATCGGCGGCTGGGTCGCTTTACACGCGCAGATGATCGACTCGCTGCAGGACGCCGTGCTGGCCGGGGATCCCCTTCCCGCGCTCAAGCAGGTTGCGCTGGCGGGCGGCTTCATGAACGTCTACGCCGGCTTCGCGGACAAGACCTCGAAGTTCTCCGATCCGACCGGCATTCCGCCCGATTACGACCCGACCGGGCGCCCCTGGTACAAGCAGGCCGTCGCGGCAGGCAAGGGCGTCGTGACGGCGCCGTACGTCGATGCCGCCACCGGCAAGCTCGTGGTGACGTTCGCCGTGCCCGTGATTCGTGACGGCGCGGTGAAGGCCGTCGTCGCGGGCGACGTGACGATGGACAGCGTGATTGCAAACGTGCGCTCGATCCGCCCGACGCCGAACAGCTTCGGCATGCTCGTCGACAGCACGGGCCAGATCGTCGCGCACCCGGACGAGAAGCTCACGCTCAAGCCCATCTCGGACGTCGCGTCCGAACTGACCGGCGATCGCCTCGCCGCGCTCTTCGCCTCGACGGACCCGCTGGCCGTGGACGCGGGCGGCAGCGTCAAGCTGATGCGCGCACAGCCCGTCGCGGGCACCGACTGGCACGTGATCGTCGCGCTCGACCGCACGGATGCGACAGCGGACATGCGGTCGCTGCTGACCGCTTCGCTGATCGCGCTCGTCGTGATCGCGGTGGTGGCGGCCGCGGTGGTGGTGGCGGCGACGTCGGTGACCTTCAAGCGGCTCTCGAACGTGCGCGATGCGATGGACGGTATCGGCGCGGGCGAGGGCGATCTCACGCATCGCCTGCCCGACGAGGGCAACGATGAAGTCGCGCAGATTGCGCGCTCGTTCAACGCATTCATGGACAAGATGCGCCTGGTGATGCGCCAGATCCGCGATGCGAGCGAGTCGGTGCGCACCGCGAGCGACGAGATCGCCGCGGGCAACATCGATTTGTCGAGCCGCACCGAATCGGCGGCGTCGAACCTGCAGCAGACGGCCGCGTCGATGGAGCAGATCACCTCGACGCTCGCGCAGTCGGCCAACGCGGCGCGGCAGGCGGACGTGACGGTGGCGTCGGCGTCGCAGGCGGCGTCGCGCGGCGGCGTGGTGATCGGCGACGTCGTGCGCACGATGGACGCCATCGAAGAGGCATCGGTGAAGATCGCCGACATCATCGGCGTGATCGACGGCATCGCGTTCCAGACCAACATCCTCGCGCTCAACGCGGCGGTGGAAGCGGCGCGCGCGGGCGAGCAGGGCCGCGGCTTCGCGGTCGTGGCGGGCGAGGTGCGCAGCCTCGCGCAGCGCAGCGCGCAGGCCGCGCGAGAAATCAAGGAACTGATCGAATCGACGGTGGCGAGCGTGAAGTCGGGCTCGCAACTCGTGCACGATGCGGGCGACACGATGGACGAAATCCTGCGCAACGTCGCGAACGTCACGAGCATCATCTCCGAAGTGACGGGCGCGGCAGCCGAGCAGACGCGCGGCATCGAGGAGGTGAATCGCGCGGTGAACCAGCTCGACGAGATGGTGACGCACAACGCGTCGCTCGTCGAAGAATCGACGGCGGCGGCCGCCGCGCTGCGCGGCCAGGCCGCGAATCTCGCCGATTCGGTGGGACAGTTCAAGCTCGACTGAGCGGAGCGGCGCAGGCGGAACGGCGCGCTGCTTGTCTTCGACGAGATCCCGCCCGGGCTTGGGAAGACCGGTCGCATGTTCGCATGCGACCACGACGGCGTCGTGCCGGACAGCTGGCGGTGATCAAAGAAGCGATTGCGGCCGGGACATCGGCTGCTTGAACAAAAACGCGGAAAACCGGACGTCCGCTCGCGAAGTCGCGCGGGAAAGATCCGTGGCGTCGCCCGGCATCCCGGCAAGCGCCTGGTATATGATCGCGGCCTAACGTACTGGGATGATCTTCATGCAAGTGCTGGTCGACGCCGACGCCTGTCCTGCCGTCATCAAAGACATGTTGTTCCGGGCCGCGCGGCGTGCCGAAGTGCGCGTGACGCTGGTTGCCAACCAGTTTTTGCGCACGCCGCCGTCTCCGTTTATCAAGTCGATCCAGGTGCCTGCGGGTTTCGATGCAGCCGATGCGCGCATCGTGGAACTTGTCGCATCGGGCGACCTGGTGATTACCGCGGATATCCCGCTCGCCGCTGCGGTAATCGAGCGCGGCGGACACGCGCTCGATCCGCGCGGAAACTGGTTCACGCCTGACAATATCCGCGAGCGCCTGACCATGCGCGACGTCATGGAGCAACTGCGCAATTCGGGCGTCGAAACGGGCGGGCCGACGCCCTTCAGTGCGCGTGACAGCAAGGCGTTTGCGGGCCAGCTCGACCGGTTTCTCGCACGCCACAGCGCGCCGCCTCGCGGGGCGGCTTAGTTTCCGCTCAGTTTTCGCTTAGTCGTTGCTCAATCGCCACTCAATCGCGGCGAGCAGAAGCCAACGCGTGCGTTCAGGACCGCTGCACGCTTATCGGCGGTACGTGCCGGTTCGCGGTTGTCCACTCGGCGCGCGCTCGTCCTTGTGGCGGAAGTTGATCCGTCCTTTCGTCAGATCGTAGACCGACAACTCCAGCGTGACCCGGTCGCCGGCGAGAATGCGAATGTGATTCTTGCGCATGCGGCCCGATGCATACGCACTGACCACCACGCCGTTCTCGAGCGTGACGCGGTATTTGCTGTCGGGCAGCACTTCGTCGACGACTCCGTCGAGTTCCAGCAGTTCTTCCTTTGCCAAATCAATGCCTCCAAAGAGCGTCGTGTCGCGTCGATGCAAGGCGTCGGCGTATACGGCCGGTCACTGCATCGCTTTCGCGCAGGGTGATGTAGAGCGTTGTCCGGCGCAATTCGCCTGTTTCGCTTATGCGCGCGAAAGCGCATGGGCGCGAACCGGGCCAGGGAACAACGATGTTTCGGGGCGGCGAACTCCGGCAATCCAGAAGAGCTGCGGATTTTCCGGGGACTACGCCTGAGTGACGCCGTCGATCTGCATCCGGTTCTGAGCCAGCTGGCGCGAACCCGATATCGACCGATAGACGCGAAGACGAGACAAACCACGAACACCACACCTTTCAACAGCAGGTGCGGCACAAACAGGAATGCCAGAAAAGAGGAATGCCTTGCCGTGGCGCGCGAGCGCCACGGCAAGGCAAGAGAATCGCTCCGCCCCAACGGGCGGACGCCATCAGACAGCTTTACAGCGGCGTGATGTTCGAAGCTTGCAGACCCTTCGGGCCGCGCTTCGTTTCGTAGCTGACCTTCTGGCCTTCGGCCAGCGTCTTGAAGCCCGTGCCCTTCACTTCGGAGAAGTGGGCGAACAGGTCGTCGCCGCCCTTGTCCGGGGTGATGAAGCCAAAGCCCTTGCTATCGTTGAACCACTTAACAGTACCGGTTTCCACTAGTAAATCCTTAAACAGACGAACAAAAATTCACGCCCCAGAAAAGAAGGCGAATGAAAAATCAAAAAAGAAGAGGTCAACGAGAGTCGCATGAAGCGACAAAAGATGAGCAATCAAGCATTTTGGCGATTTTGCCCGGTGACGGTACCCGGTGTCCAGTGGCGCGTCAAGTGCTTTTTTTGGGGCAGTAGGGTTACTTTCCTGCTTTTTCCGCCGCAAGCACGCGTCTTTACGCGCTGCGACCGCCTGGCGAGCGGCACAACATCGGGACAATGATTGCCGGATTCGCACGTCGCGAGAGGTCGCGAGCGGCGAAGGCGCGGCAACCGTAGCGCGTGCCTTCAGCGTATGCATTTCGCCTGTGCGATCAGTCCGGTCAGTCGCGGAAGTTGTTGAAGTCGAGCGGGGTGTCGGTGACATCCTTGCGCAGCATGGCGATCACGCTTTGCAGATCGTCGCGCTTCGTGCCGGTCACGCGCACGGCGTCGCCCTGGATGCTCGCCTGGACCTTGATCTTGCTGTCCTTGACGAGCCTGACGATCTTCTTGGCGAGATCGCCCGACACGCCCTTTTTGACGGTGATGACCTGCTTGAGCTTGTCGCCGCCGATCTTCTCGATCTTGCCGTAGTCGAGGAAGCGCACGTCCACGTTGCGCTTGGCCATCTTCGAGAGCAGCACGTCCTTTACCTGACCGAGCTTGAAATCGTCGTCGGCGAACGCGGTCAGCTCGCGCTCCTTTTGCTCGACACGCGCATCCGAGCCCTTGAAGTCGAAGCGCGTCGAGATCTCCTTGTTGGATTGCTCGATGGCGTTCTTCACTTCGATCATGTTGGCTTCGCTGACGACGTCAAACGATGGCATTGCTTTCTCCCAGTAGTGCGGGTGCTGTAGCTGCGGGCGGCGGCCATCCAGACGGGCGCCGCGCCGCACACTCGCTATAATCACGGACCGACGCCATTCTACCGGCGCCATTGCGTTTGCCCAAGGCCGCGCGGCCGCGGGCGCGTGAGCGGGTGTTGGCCCGGGTGTTGGTCCGGTTGTCGGCCTGGTTGTTAGCCTGCTTGTCGACCTGGATAGAGGCCCGATCCGTCCTGCCGGTGCAGTCCGCTTTTTGTCCTGGGTTGTCCGTTTTCGTCCCGTGTCATCCGTTTTTGTCCGTCTTGTCCGCTTCTCCGTTGGCTGCGATGTCCGCCCCTGACCCGATCACCGTCGATTTGTCCACCGTCTGGTTCGCCGCCGGATATGCGCTGCGCGCGCACAACACGTTCGGTTTCGACGTGCGCGCGCGCCTTGCCTGCCGCATCGACAGCGAAGCGGACCTGATCGAAGCCGTACGCGACCCGCGCGCGGCGGGGCTGCCGATGCTCGTGCTCGGTGGCGGCAGCAACGTGGTGCTCACGCGCGACTACGACGGCCTCGTACTGCTCATGGCGCTGCATGGCCGCCGCGTGGTGCGCGAGGACGCCGACGCCTGGTATGTCGAGGCCGCAGCGGGCGAGAGCTGGCACGAGTTCGTTTCGTGGACACTCGAAGCGGGCATGCCGGGCCTCGAAAACCTCGCGCTGATTCCGGGCACGGTGGGCGCGGCGCCGATCCAGAACATCGGCGCCTATGGGCTCGAAATTGCCGATCGCTGCGCGTCGGTGCGCGCAATCGAGACGGCGACGGGCGCGGTGACCGAATTCGACGCCGAAGACTGCGCGTTCGGCTACCGCGACAGCTTTTTCAAGCGCGAAGGGCGCAATCGCTACGTGATTACGTCGGTGACGTTCCGGCTGCCCAAGGCGTGGCAGCCGAACGCCGGTTATGCGGATCTGTCGCGCGCGCTCGCCGAGCGCGGCGCCGATGGCGCACCCGATGCGCGCGCCATCTACGACGCCGTGGTGGCGGTGCGGCGCGCGAAGCTGCCGGACCCGCTGCTCATCGGCAACGCGGGAAGCTTCTTCAAGAATCCGGTGATCGATGCGCCGCAGTTCGACGCGCTTTTCGCACGCGAGCCGCAAATCGTCTCGTACCGGCAGGCGGACGGGCGCGTGAAGCTGGCAGCGGGCTGGCTGATCGACCAGTGCGGCTGGAAAGGCCGCGCGCTGCGCGCGGCGGCCGTTCACGACCGCCAGGCGCTGGTGCTCGTGAACCGGGGCGGCGCGACCGGCGCCGATATTCTCGAACTCGCGCAGGCGATCCAGCGCGACGTCGCGGCGCGCTTCGGCGTGGCGCTGGAGCAGGAGCCGGTGAGCCTCTAAGCCGGTGAGCCTCTGAGCCTCTGAGCAGGCTCGCCGCCGGACGCCAATCGCGGCGGTGCAATACCGCCCGCGCGCCACCTCACACCGTCTGATTCCCGGCCGCGAACACGGGCCCTTGCACGAACCGCACGTCGTATTGCAGCAACTGCTCGAACTGCGCGGCATCCGCGACGCGGTTGAAAATGAGCGGAATACGCAGCCGCGCCGCGTAGCTCACGAGCGGCTTGACCATTGAATCGCGCAGCGCCGCGCGCGCGTCCATCTTCACGAAATCGAGCCGCGCCATATCGGAGATCGACAGGATCTGCCCGGCGTTCGGCAGGTTGCCCGCCACTTTGAACCCATAGCGCTGATAGCTTTTCGTCAGGTAGCCGACGAACGTCCGGTGCGCGACTGCCGAAGCCGGCAATTCGATCACGATGCGCCCGGGGTTGAGCCCGAACGACACGAGCACGTTCGAAAAATGGTGTCCGTGGTCGTATTTCACGCTTTTCAGCAGCCGCTCATGGACGCGCAGGAATAGCAGCCCGTGCTGCTGCGCGCCGAGGAAGTTGATCGTGTGCAGCGCGCGCACCATGCGGTCGAGCGCGACGAGTTCCTGGTCGTCGCGCGAGTCCTCGAACGGGTCGAACGGCACGGTGCCGCCGTTCTCCTCGCGCAGCGTCACGGCCTGGAAGCCCAGTTCGTCGCCGAAGCGCGACGCCTTGGCGAGATCGGCCGTCAGCGATTGCACGCCGCTGTGCACGGAAATGTCGTAGATCGGCTCATAGGCCGAGAGCAGTTCGATGCCGTGGCACGTCGCGACGGCCTGGGCCGCGTGCGGGCCTGTTCCCATCGCGAGATGGTCGGCAAGAAACGGGTATTCGGTCGCGCGGGCGACAAGCTCGGAAATGGTCGGAGCAATCATGGTGGCGTCAATGGCGGCGCTGGCCCCCAGGCGCAGGAACGGGGCCGCATGACGCGATGGTAGCAAGTCGGCGCGTTCGCGGCTTCTACTTCCTCTGCATATCGATATGGTTGCTGCGCGCGGGCGCGGTCTTCGGAGGAAAGTTCAGGGCCGCAAAAGGCTGGGGCGACGGCACGACCGTTCGGCCTTTGGGGAGAGTTGCGCTGCGGAGCACGTTTCCTGCGGCGCTTTTCAGGGCTCGGCGGGATGCGGCGCCGGATAATCGCGCGCCACGTCAATGGGTGACGTATGCGGCGAATTCCACCACACCTGCTGCAGTTCGCGTACACGCTGCGCCATCTTCGGATCACGCATCACGACTTCGAGGTTTCGCGAGTTGTCGAGATAACCGCCGCTCCAGTTGCTCGTCCCCACCCAGGCGATTTCGTCGTCGATCGACATGATCTTGCTGTGGACGACGCGCGCATACGGAATGAACCCACTCGCCGCGGGCGGCACGGTAACAAACCGCACCTCGACATTCGGCACGAGCGCGAGACTCTTCAGATAACTGACGTCGGGCTTTTTCAGATTCCAGTTTGCAACCAGAAGTTGTACGCGTACGCCGCGCGTGGCTGCGGCTCGCAACGCCGTGTCGATCACGGGGTAGTACACGCGCTTGCGCGTCTCGCTGTATTCGAGCGGCGCATAGGTCATCACCTGCACCTGGATCGAGCGCTTTGCCGAACCGATGAGTTGCGGCAGAACCTTCCCGGAATCCGCCACGCACGCGGGGTTGTAGGCAGCCGGACTCGCCACGAGGAACGATGCGCGGCTTTCGCACGCGCCGCTGCGAGCGGCTGTCGGGCGCGGCGGAACGCGTCCTGCCGCGAACGCCTCCTGCGCCTTCCAGTCCTGCTCGAAGATCGCCGAGATCTGGCGCACCGTCACGGGATCGCCGATTCGCAAGCCCGTTTCGTCGATGTGTTCCAGCGCACGCCAGTCGAAGTTCTGGCTGCCGAGGAACGCCGTACGCCGGTCAACCACGAAATACTTCGCGTGGATGATCCCGCCGCTCAGCCTGCCGAAGTCCATCGTGCGGAATGCCAGGTTCGGAATGTTCCGGATCCGCGCGAGCGTCGGCGCATCGGATATCTTCAAACCCTTCTCGTCCATCAGAAAGCGAATCTTCACGCCGCGTCTGCCGGCGGCTTCGAGGCTCTCCAGCACCTTGTCCAGCTGGCTGCCCGGCTGGCCCGCTACGTAGAATTGCCCGACGTCGATTGTCTTACTGGCCTCGTCGAACATCCGGGTCCACACGGTGACGGGGTCGCGCAAATCCGGACTGTCCGCGTTGCTGTTCACTGGCGCGTTGTGGACCAGTTCGAAGCCTGGGATCGTGAACGGATCGACTTGTGCGCAGTGCGCCGCAGCGCTGCATAACAGCAGGGCGAGGCAGGACAGGTGCTTGCGCATGGGGCGTTTTCTCCAGGGCTTTCAATGGCATCGCATTCTGCATTCGTTTCTATTTCATTAAGCAGTGAAACGATGACGAATTCGTTCAATTCCGAAATATTCGTGCTCGCCTTCGAAAAGCGTGCCGGTAAGTGCCGGGCGCATAGGGATTGTCCCGTCGCTGCTGCTTGTCTTTCACAGTCCTTTCATTTCTGCTTCATGGATATTTCGTTTAGCTAACGAATAATGCGGGCTGCATCCAATCCGGAGCAGTCGTGATCCACTTCGAAGAGCCTCAACAGCGTCGCGCCCGCCTGGAAATCATCCCGATGATCGACGTGATGATGTTCCTGCTGGTGTTTTTTGTACTGCTTAGCATCAACGTGATTTCCGCGCGCGGCGTACAGACCAACCTGCCGCAGTCGTCGACCTCTACCTCCATCGATCCCGAGAAGCCTCTGGTCGTCACGGTGACCCGCGAAGGTCCGTTGCAGGTCAACGGCGCCGACACGACACTCGCCGCGCTCGCCGAGGCTGTGCGCGGCGAAGCCCGCGACAATCGCACGCCGACCGTGACGCTCAAGACGGACGAGGCTGCCACGATGCAACGCGTCATCGATGTGATGGACGTGCTCAAGCACGCGTCCATCACCAGGGTCGCGATCGCCACGCGCAGCAAGCCGGAGTAATGCGCGATGTCGACGCACCGTCTCATGTACGCGCGGCGCGATTCAGTCGCGGCTGGGCTGACCGTCATTCTCGCGCTGCTGTTTCAGGCCGGACTGCCCAGCTGGACGCCGAAGCCGCCCGAAGCCGGGCAAAAGGCGGAGGAGAGGATCGAGCTTTCGCTTGTCGAACTGCCGGAGCCGAAGCCGACGCCGATTCAGTCAACGCCTGAAGTTACGCGTCCGCCCGAGCCGGTGAAGCAGCCGCCACCGAAGCCGCAATTGCAGAAGCCGCAGACGCAGAAGCAGACGCAGAAGCCAATAAGGACACCGACGCCCGCGCCTGAGCCGACGGCAACGGAGGCGAGCACGCTTGAGCCCGTCACGGCGCCTGCCGCACCATCAATCGACGCGGCGCAACAGGAGATGGCGCAAGCCCAGCCGAGTGTCGCTGCGCGCGAGGCGCCAAAGAATCCCCATGCCGATCAGGACTACGAAAAGCGTGTACGCGCGCTGATCGAGTCGAGAAAGCGCTACCCGACGAGCCGCCAGGCGTCGATCGAGAAGCCCGCCGGCACTGTTGGCGCTTGCCTGACGCTCGGTCGGGACGGCGCCGTCAAGGAATCGAGCATCGCCACCAGTTCAGGCTCGGTGTTGCTCGACTCAGCAGCGAAACGCCTGATTGAAGGCGTGTCGTATCCGCCGTTCGACGAGGCTCATTTCAAGGGACAACCGTCCCGTGTTTTTTGCATGAGCATCGATTACCAACTCCCATCAAGCTAGACATACCAAAGTGACCCACGCTACTTCTCGCTCCAGACGGAGCGTGCACGCGCTGCGCGTGACCGTCGTTGCTGTAAGCCTGCTTTTTGAAGTCGCCGCCGCTCATGCACAGGAGGCCAACTCCGCCGAACCGGCAGCCAAGTCGTCTTCGGATATCGGCACCGTCACGATTACCGGCGAAGGCGACCAGCTCGGTAACGGCCTGCTCGTCCGCGACGACGAGCCGAAAACGCGCAGCAACATTACGCGCGCGGAGTTCGAAAAGGAACGTCCGACTGGCAATCCGTTCCAGTCGATGAACATGTTGCCGGGTGTTGTGACCTACAGCCACGACGGCACCGGTCTGTTCGGCGGCGGCCTGTCCGTGCGCGGTTTCAAAAGCGACCAGATCGGTTTTACGGTCAACGGCGCGCCGATCAACGATTCGGGTAGCTACGAGGTTTACCCACAGCAGTTGGGCGAGATGGAGAACATCTGCTCGCAGTCGGTCACGCAAGGCGCGACCGATCTCGACGCGCCCCACATCGGCGCGAGCGGCGGCAACATCAGCCTCGTGACGTGCGAACCGGAAGACAGGCATCGTCTGCGCCTTGCGCAAACCGTCGGCGGCCTGAACCTCCTGAGGTCGTTTGTGCGGGTCGATTCCGGCCGCTTCGCCAACGACATGGCCAAAGTGTTCCTGTCGTACTCGCACAGCAGTGCCGACAAGTGGAAGGGGCTGGGCAAGGCCGACCGCGATCACGTGGATTTCGGCGTGCGCTTCGACTTCGACAAGGCGAACTACATCACCGGTACGCTGAATTACAACCGCATTCTGAACAACAACTTCCTGGCGCCGTCGCTCGCGCAACTGAACGAGTACGGCTACTACTACGACTACTCGCCGACCTTCATCGGGCACCTGCCGCCGGGTAGCGGCACCGCGCAGAACGAGGGCGCACTGAAAAAGGGCGAGCAGCCGTACTACAAGCTCGCGCTCAACCCGTTCGAAAACGTGCTGGCGTCGGTCACCGGCGTGTTCCGGCTGACGCCGACCACGAAGCTCAAGCTGCAACCGTACTACTGGTATGGCTACGGCACGGGTGGCAGGCAACAACAAAGACTGTGGGAAAACGGTTTCCTGCCGGTCAATCCGGATACCGGAAAGCTCGGTGGCTCGGTCGACCTCAACGGTGACGGCGATACGCTCGACACGAGAATCGTCGCCAGCAGCCGCATCACGCGCACCGATCGTCCAGGTATTACGGCCACCGTGACCCAACAGCTTGCCAATCACCAGATCCAGGCCGGCCTGTGGTTCGAGCGCGCGGTACACCGCCAGACCGGTCCGGCAGTGCACGTCAACGAAGACGGCACCTCGTCCAACGTGTGGCTCGACAGCGGCTTGATTACCGGCCCGACCGGCGACCCGTTCCAGTCGCGCAACTGGAACACGGTCACCACGGCGTGGGAATTCTTCATCCAGGATTCCGTTTCGATGCTGGCCGACAAGCTGAATGTACAAGGCGGCTTCCGCATCCCGACCGCTCGCCGTGATTTCACTAACATCGCAAGCGAAGGTGACTTTGCCTCGCCAACCTCTCAGCCGAATTCGCTCAACTGGCGCACGTATAACATCAACAAAAGCTACACGGCCTTCTTGCCGCAACTCGGCGTTCGCTACTCGATCAACGACGCGCTGCAGATCTATGCCAATGGCGCGCGCAACTTCCGTGCGCCGCCCAACTTCGCGTTTTCGCCGACTAACGGCAACGTGTCGATCGTTGGCGGCAACGCGGTCATGACGGGCAACGTCAAGGCCGAAACCTCGAACATCTTCGATATCGGCGCGCGCTACCAGACGGACTGGGGGATGCTGTCGGGCTCGGTGTTTTACGTCGACTACCAGGATCGTCAGGCCAATTCGTACGACCCCAACACCCAAAAATCGAGCTACACGAACGCGGGGGCGGTCCGTAACGTCGGTTTCCAGCTTGAAGCGGGCACGGCGCCGATCCACGGGTTCTCGCTCTACGGCTCGGTGACGAATAACCACAGCCGGATCAAAGAAGACGTGCGCGTGTCGAAAAAGGTCACGGCGCCGACCGCTGGCAAGAAGTACCCGCTGGACCCGGACTGGCTGCTGGCGCTGTCCACGCAGTACGCGCGCGAGCGCTGGTACGCGCGTGCGCAGACGAAGTTCATAGGGCGCCAGTTCGCGACGCTAACCAACGACGAAGCGGTACCGTCGTACACCACGGTTGACCTCGATGCCGGTTATCGCTTCAACGGCAACACGTTCCTGAAGAATCCGACGCTTCGCATGAACATCAGCAACCTGTTCGACAAGCGGTATCGCCACCCTTCCAGCTTGCAAACCGGTAACGGCAACGGCACGGTGATTTACTACCTTGGCGCACCGCGTCTGATTTCGGCGACGCTGACCGCCGACTTCTAAACGCCGAATTTTGAACGCACAACGGTACAGACGAATTTCTCTGGAGTCAGAACATGACCTCGCAACTACTGCACGATTCGACCTTTTACCTGATGTACGGCTGCCTCGCGCTGTCTGTATTTATCAGCGTGGAACGGATCATCTTCTATCGCTACACCGGTCGCCATGCGCGCGAACTGAACCAGATGCTGTCCGGCGACACAGCATCGCTCGACGATCTGGCCATGCATCTCGAGAGCAATGACAGCGTGCCCGCAGCGGCGCTGAAGTCGCTCGCGCGTGCGCGCCGCAAGGCGCGCACGGTGGAAGAGATGGAAAACCTGTCCCAGGCGCTTTATCTCGCGATGAAGACGCGCCTCAAGCATCGCCTGTGGATCCTCGATACGATCGTGACCGCGGCGCCGTTGCTCGGTCTGCTGGGGACGATTCTCGGCATCATCGAGACGTTCACGTCGCTCGCCGCGTTTGGCATCTCCGATACGAAGGGGGTGTCGGCGGGGATCGGCACCGCGCTGTACGCCACGGCCCTCGGTATCTCGACGGCGCTCTTCGTGCTGCTGTTCCTCAACCACTTCAACGACCGTATCGAGCGCATCGGCGATCACCTCAAGATCCTGCTGCTGCGTGCGAACGTCGGGTATCGGACGCTTGAGGGCAGCGGTGGAAACGACAAGGCGGCTGGCTCGCTTCACGCCGTACGCGGCGCGGTCGAGCCGGAATTCGCCAACTAAATACGCTGGCTTCCGTTTCTGCCGCCACGGGTAGCGACATGCATTGACCCGCCCCCGACGCCTTCGCTTGCGAGGGCGTCGGGGGCGCAGCTTTTGGAGCCAATCGACGATCGGCGCATACTCTCTCCTGACCTGCCGTATCGGAAGGACAACGTGAGCGAGAAGCCAGCGATGAATGCATCCCAGCGGCACCATAACGAAGCTGTCGACGCCGGGCGCGGCGACGCGAACGACACCAACATCGGCCACATACATGGCGACATGCGCGGCGACACACGCAACTACATGAGCGGCTTCGCCAACGAATTCGCAACGGAAGCGCTACCGGGCGCATTGCCCGAGGGACGGAATTCGCCGCAGCGCGTCGCCTACGGCCTCTACGCCGAGCAGCTTTCGGGCACCGCCTTTACCGCGCCGCGCTCGCACAATCGCCGCTCCTGGCTCTATCGCATTCGCCCGGGCGCCGTGCATCGGCCATTCACGCCGGTTGTTTCACCGGTCGCCGCACCGGTCGTCTCATCATCGCCGCGCCTCGTTGCCGACTTCAGCGCCGTGCCGCCGACGCCGCCCAACCAGCTTCGCTGGGATCCGCTGCCGATGCCGAACACGCCCACCGACTTCATCGACGGCTGGGTGACGATGGCGGGCAACGGCTCGGCTGCTTCGATGAGCGGCTGCGCGATTCACCTCTACGCGGCGAACCGTCCGATGGTCGACCGCTTCTTCTACAACGCGGATGGCGAATTGCTGATCGTTGCGCAGCATGGCCGCCTCGCGATTGCCACGGAGATGGGCCGGCTCGATGTCGAACCGTTCGAAATCGCCGTGATTCCGCGCGGCGTGCGCTTTACCGTGGCGCTGCCCGACGGCGAAGCGCGCGGCTATCTCTGCGAGAACTTCGGCGCGCTTCTGCGTCTGCCGGATCTCGGCGTGATCGGCGCGAATGGTCTCGCGAATTCGCGCGACTTCCTCACGCCGTGTGCGGCCTATGAGGATCTGGAAGGGCAATTCGAACTCGTCACGAAGATGAACGGCGAACTCTGGCGTGCGGACATCGGCCATTCGCCGCTCGACGTCGTGGCCTGGCACGGCAACTACGCGCCGTACAAGTACGATCTGCGCTGCTTCAACACGATCGGTTCGATCAGCTACGATCACCCGGATCCGTCGATCTTCCTCGTGCTGCATTCGCCAACCGACACGCCGGGCGTCGATTCGATCGACTTCGCGATCTTTCCGCCGCGCTGGCTCGCAGCCGAGAACACGTTCCGTCCGCCGTGGTATCACCGCAACGTCGCGAGCGAGTTCATGGGGCTCGTGCACGGCGTCTACGACGCGAAGGCCGAAGGCTTCGTGCCGGGCGGTGCGAGCCTGCACAACTGCATGTCGGGACACGGACCGGATGCGCAGACGTTCGAGCGCGCGTCGCAGGCCGACACTTCGAAGCCGCACAAGGTCGCCGATACGATGGCGTTCATGTTCGAAACGCGCACGCTGATCCGCCCAACGCGCTACGCGCTCGAATCGCCGCAGCTTCAGGCCGGCTACTACGAATGCTGGCAGGGTCTCGCGAAGTATTTCGACCCGGATAAGCGCTGACTTGCACGTATCGGCAGGCTGCCCGGCCCGCGATCCTCCACGATTTCTTCAGCTTGCGTCCATGGTGCGGGCAAACGGCGCGTCGCACGATCCTCCTACGATCCAGTCCGCGCCCGCCGGGTGCGGTACGCCCCGATCGTCCGCTACGCGCATGGCGGACGGGATTATGCGCAACCCTTCCGGAGCGATGAAATGAGCAAGTCAAGCACAACACGTATCGCGCTGGCCTGCGCGGCTGCCAGCTTCGCAGGATTTGTCTTTGCCGCTGATTCGCAATCCGACCCGCCGCAGGCCACGAACCCGCCGGCGGCACAGGATGTGGGCGGCGCGCCGATGTCGACTGGCGCCGCTGGCGGCCCGATGGCCATTACCCATGAACAGGTCTATCAGGAACTTATCCGTTCCGAACAGACTGGCGAACGCGATCGCCTCGACAGGTCCGTTTATCGCGGACAGTAAGTGTCGTGCCTGCGCAGCGACGCGTGTCTGCGCCCGCCGCTGCGCTGGAATGCAGTATATGGTTGCCACGGTTCAATACCGTGTGCACCATCGGCACGATGAGACACGATGAAGCACTAAGCCAGCCCGGCGCCGATGTGCTTTTCGATCATGCGCATGCGGCCCGTGGGCCGGTAGGGCTGGAACCAGGGATTCGAGCGTAGCTCGCACAGTCGCGAACTGCGTTCCGCGAGCGCGGCTTCAAGCCAGTGGAACATTTCATGCGGTTGCGCGAGCCGTGCATAGGCCTCGGCAATCACGAGCGGCGACGTGTAGCGGCTGCGCCGCCGCACGAGCAGATCATCCAGATACCAGCGCAACACCGCGTCGTAACCGCCCGCTTCCCATTGCGCGCGAATGGCCGTTGCCCGCGTTTGCTGTCCGCAGCTCACGAGCGCTTCGACGGTTGCATCGACGGCCTCCGCAAAGAGCTTCTTCACTTCGAACGCCGTCGCAAGCAACTGATAGACGAGCGGCGGATGTTCCAGATGTCCCGGTGACAGATATTCGCTAACGACCTGGGCATGCTTGCCCGAAAGCACCATGCCGAACGCGCGTGCGCCCTGGAACGCGAGCGGATCGATTCGCTCGGCGCGCTCCATGGCGGCGTCGCCCTCGGCGCGGCGGCCCATGGCGGTCAGCAGGCGCGCATAGAGGCGATGCGAGTCCGCATAGGTCGGATTGCGCCGCAACGCTTCCTTGAAACCCGCTTCGGCCTTGCTCCAGTCCCACTCGAAAAAGTAGTGGACCGCAGCGAGCGCGTGGTGCGCTTCGGGCAGATCCGGGTCGAGTTCCAGCGCGTTTTCGGCCAGCTCGCGTGCAAGCGGCCAGCCTTCGAGCGGTGCAATGAGGCCGTGAACGACCGTCGATCCGTAGTAGTTCGAAAGGCCCGTGTAACCGAGTGCGTAATTCGGATCGCGTTCGACCGCGGCTTCGAAATACATGCGGCTGCGGAAGAAATCTTCGCCGTCGATTGCGTGATGCGCGCTGAAGCCCGCGTCGAAGTGCACGCGGCGATACCAGTAGAAGCGCCCGCGCAAGTAGGCGTCGTGCGCTGCCGGATCGACCGGCAGGCGGCGCGTGAGCGTGATGCGGCGCTGCTCGCATAGCGTCGGCGCGAGATCCAGTGCAAGCGCGGCCGCCACTTCCTTGGGAATGTCGAGCGCGCCCAGTGCAACGGGCTCGTGCGCGCTGCTCCAGATCTGCACCTCGTCGACACAGCGGATCAGGCGCGTGAGGACGCGCATCCGGCTCGCTTCCTTCGTGAGCGAGCCTTCGAGCACGTAATCCAGTTTCAGTTCGTGTGCGATTTCGCTGATGCTTTTTCGCGCGTCGCGATAGCGTGCGGCCGTGGTGCGCGCAAGCAGCAGGAGCCGTTCGGGATGGAGTGCGCCGAGCGTCGCCGAAATTTCGTCGGCGAGCGCGTCGCACAGGCTTTCCTGCGCCGCGTCGCCGGTGAGGTTTGCAAACGGCAGCACGAGCGCGCGTGCCGCTGCGGGCGGCGGCGTGGCGGGATCGTCCATGGCGGGTTCGGGTGCGGCCCGCTGTGCGCCGTCGAGCCGATAGCCCTTGCCCTTCACGGTGATGAGATGGCGCGGCTGCGCCGGGTCTTCTCCGAGTGCGATGCGGATCTTGCGGATCGCCGTATTGATGCCGTTTTCGGTGTCGCGAAACAGGCTGCCGCCCCACAGACGGTCGACGATATCCGTGCGCGCGACGAGTTCGCCATGGCGCGATGCGAGCATGATCAGCAGATCCATCGGCAGGCGTTCGAGCCGGATCTGCTGGCCCGCGCGTCGCAATTGATAACGTTCGACGTCGAGTTCGTAATCGGCGAACCGGATAACTCGATCGGTCGGCATGGGCTCCCCCGTGATGCCGATTCAAGAGCGCGCGATAGTGCGGTTCATTAGAGGAATGCCGCGGTATCGCGCGGTATGGCGCGGTATGCGCAAGGGCGGAGCGGCGCAGCGTGGGCGACGTCATCCTCGTTCCAATCTAGTGGGTCGCGCGGGCGCCTTCAACCCGAATCAGCTATCGAATGCGCTGCCGTGACGACCTTTACCCAATGCGAATAATTCGGCGCCCGCGAGTCCTTCGTCGAGCACTGCGCGATAACCTGCCGCGCCTTCGCGGCGCAACGCGTCGGCCATGTCGTCAAGCAGACTGTAATCGAGCGCCGAGCGGCGATCGGCGAGCAGCGCCGCCTGCGGAAATGCCGCGATTTGCGCGGCCAGTTGTTCGGCTTGCGTGCGTGCCTCGCCGCGCGCGACGACCCGGTTCGCGAGTCCGAACGCGAGTGCTTCATGCGCGTCGACGGGACGGCCCGTGAGGATCAGATCGAGCGCGCGCGAGAGGCCGATCAGACGCGGCAGCCGCACGGTGCCGCCGTCGATCAGCGGCACGCCCACGCGGCGGCAAAACACGCCGAGCACCGCGTCTTCCTCCACGACGCGAAGGTCGCACCACAACGCGAGTTCGAGTCCGCCCGCGACGGCGTATCCTGTAATCGCTGCGATCACCGGCTTGCTGAGCGTCATGCGTGTCGGGCCGAGCGGGCCGGGTCCGCTGCCATCGGCATGGATTTCGTTACGGCGGTTCTCGTCGCCGAGCGCAGTCAGGTCCGCGCCCGCGCAGAACGTTCCGCCCGCGCCGAACAACACCGCGGCGCGCCATTGCGGATTCGTTTCGAAACGCGTAAAGGCGCTTGCGAGTGCGTTCGCCGTTGGCCTGTCGATGGCGTTGCGCCGCGCGGGACGGTCGAGCACGATGGTCGCGACGTGGCCGTTCGCTTCGATGCGCACCTCTGTGCCGGAATCGGCGCCGAACCTTTCGATTTGCATGGCGGGTTTCCTTGATGGCCTGCAATAGCTTCAAGTCACATTCAGGTCACACGAAATTCATGATTCACCCGTAGCGTAAGCCACTTTTAGCTCGGGAAGCCGTTCCCTCTTTTGCATGCAGTCGCTGCCCATGTTCGCGTCCGCTTCCAGGCTCTCGCCGCCGTCTGTTTCCGCATCGCTGTGGGTCGTGCCGCTGCCTGACCATCATGCTTACGATCATGTATGCCTTCAGCGCGTCTTCACGGCCGATGGTCCGCGCCACGAGGTGGTGATCGTCGATCTCTACAGACTGCTCCAGTGCGCCGACCGCGACGACACCGACTACGTGCTGCGGCCCGTGGGCGACTGGCACACAGGCAAGGTGCGCGGAATCCGCGAATTTCTCGATCCGCACAACGAGCGTGTGCCGCAGATGCCGTATGTGACGATCTCGACGCGCCGTGCAACCGGCCTCGCGGGCTGGCTGCGGCTCGCGCATGTGGGGGTCGTGGCGTTTCACAACGGACAGCACCGGGCGCGCTATCTGGCGTGGGCGGGCGCCGAGTGTCTGCCGGTCGAGGTGGACGAGCGCGAAGCGCCGCTGCTGCGCGCGCTGTGCGGCGTGAGTGACGCCGCCGAAGCCGTCACCGTGCAGTATGCGGGCGGCGTGTAGGCATCGATTCTCGTGTACTCCTATTCGAAATATTCCGGCGCGAATAGCGGGCCTATTCGGCCGTTGGCGCGGCTGCGTCGGCAGCCGGCGTCGCTGCGCGCAGGCTGCGCCGATGCAGCGACACGGAAAGCGCGACGGCGGCTGCCGCCGCGAAGGCCGCGAACAGGAACACCGAACCGAAGCCGAAGCGGTTCGCCACATAGCCCGCGAGCGGGCCGGTGATGCCAAGCGACAGATCGAGGAACACCGAATAAGCCGAGAGGGCGGCGCCGCGGCTCGCGGCGGGCACGAGCCCCACGGCTTCGACGCCGAGCGCGGGGAACACGAGCGCAAAGCCGAAGCCCGTGAGCGCCGCGCCTGCGAGCGCGATGCCCGGCACGGGCGCGAGCCATAGCAGCAGCAGACCGGCGCACTCGCACGAGAACGACGCGATGGCGACGCGAAAGCCGCCGAATCGTTTGATCGTGTGGGCAAAGAGGAGGCGGGCGCCGATGAACATGAGGCCGAACACGGTCAGTGTGAACGCGGCGTTGGGCCAGTGCTGCGCGGCGTAGTAGAGCGTGATGAACGTGGCGATCGAGCCGAAGCCCGCCGAGCCGAGTGCAAGGCCGAGCCCGTGCGGGAGGACGCGCGTGAACACGCTGCGGTACGACATGCGTTCGCCGTGGACGACGGGCACGGCCGGGACCGGTTTCGCGAGCCAGTAGCCGAGCGCGGCGAGCGCGATGACGGCGACGCCGAGCGTCCAGTAGCCGACGAAATGCGCGAACGCGACGCCGAGCGGTGCGCCGAGCGCGAGCGCGCCGTAGGTGGCGATGCCGTTCCACGAGATCACGCGGGCGTTGTGCGTTGCGCCGACGCGGCCGATGCCCCAGAGAATCGCGCCCGTGCCGCACAGGCTTTCGCCGCAGCCGAGCACGAGACGGCTCACGACGAGCAGCGTGAGCGAGAGCGCGGGCCAGTGGGCGACGAGCGTCGCGAGCAGGAGCAGCACGCCGCTTGCGCCGCAGCCGATCAGGCCGAGGGCCACGGTGCGTTTCGGGCCGATCGTGTCGGCCGAGCGTCCCGCGAGCGCGCGCGAGGCGAGCGTCGCGAAATATTGCACGCTGATGGCGCCACCCGCCACGACGGTGCTGAATCCGAGGTCGGTGTGTACGAAGCCCGGCAGAACCGCGAGCGGAATGCCGATGGTGAGGTAGCAGAGGAACGTGAAAAAGACGACCGGAATGATCTGCAGGGTCGCGGCGAATGTGCTGCGCTCAGGCGCCGTGTCAGCGGACATGGGGAAAAATACGGGTGGAAGACGGCGAATAACGCGTGATTCTCCCACGGAACCGGTTTGTGTGCAGACGCACATCAACCGGTTCGTGCAGCAGGACGGCCCCGGACGGCGCGCCGCGCCGCGCCGGGTTTCAGTCAGTCAGGGAAATCAGGACATCATGCTGCGTCGGCGTCCACGAGTCCCGTAGGCAGCGCGCTGATGCGCTCGACCTCGTGCGACTGGAGCCAGCTTGGCGAGCGCGCGCAGTAGAGCACCATCGGCAGCGCGTCTTCGCCCCAGAACAGTTGCTTGTTCATCAAGAATGTCGGTACGCCGAACACGCCGAGCGCAATGGCGTCGTTGGTGTTGCGGCGCAACTGGGCCCGCACGGCTTCCTGCTCGATCAACGCTTCGCCGTTCGCGATCCCCACGTGCGCGCACAACTGCTCGAAGCCTTCGTCGGTCGACGGATCGCGGCCATCGCGCCAGATGAAACGGAAGATCTCGCGCACGAACGTGATGTCCGCGCCCCCCGCGATGGCGAGCAGCAGCGGCTTGACCGGATCGAACGGATGCGCGGGCGGCATCTTGAACGGAATGCCGAGCTGTTCCGCGCGAAAGAGCGCGTGGCGGTAGGTGAAGACGCGCTTCGCGCCAATGCGATAGCCGAGCGGCTGGCCCCAGTGGCGGTAGAGGTCGGATAGCAGCACCGGGCGCGGTTCGAAGTCGATCCCCGGCCACTTGTCGTACTGCTCGAGCAGCAGGTACGAGAAGGGCGACACGAAGTCGTAGAACCACGTCGGCTGGTTGGCGTCAATGCCGCTGATCATGCTGTTCCTCCCGTTCTGTTTTTCATGCGTGCCGCCTGATGAGCGGCCCTTCGTTTCGATTGTGTTGTTGCCCGCATGCAGGTGCGTGGCAGGGGGCACAGCCGGGTGCCGATGCCCGATCTTGCGCGCGCCTCGCGGCGTGCGCCATCGGTGTCACTCCGGGCTGCCCGCGCCTGCGTGCCCGCTGGCGGACTGTGCCGTCTCGCCGCCGTGTTCGCCGTGTTCCCCGTCCGCCGCGGCTTCGTCGCGCTCGCTCCTGCGCACGCGCGCGTGGGCCAGCCGGGCGCGCACGAAGCCGATGTGCTCGCGCAGCACGTAGAACTGGTCCGCGTAGGCGAGCGGCATTTTCATGGCGTTCACCGAGTCTTCGATCGCGTCGACCTGGCGCACGAGCGCGTGGCGCTCGGCGGGCGTCGGCTCGTTCATCGAGGCCCGTTCCAGTGCGATGAGCGAGCCGTACCAGCGGTAGATCCGCGATTTGACCCGCCAGGCATAGAGCGACGGCACGAGCCGCAAGCCCGGAATCAGCACGACGATGATCGGCACGAGCAGGACGATCAGGCGGTCGGCGAGGCTCGCGAGCCAGAACGGCATCATGCGGTAGAGGAAGCTCTTGCCCGACTTGTAGTAGCGTGCGGCGTCGTCGCTGATCGGGAAGTCGTGCGAGCGCGGTGCGGGGAATTCGCCCGCTGTCTGCAGGAGCGTTGCGCCGCCGTGCACTTCCTTCGCCGCCTCGATCAGCAGGTCGGACAGCGCTGGATGCAGGGAGTCGCGGGCGATCAGTTCGACCGTCGGAGCGATGATGCGGATCGGCGCGGGCGGCAGGTTGTGGCCGAAATCGAACGCACCCATCGGGATCGTGAGCGCGGTGAGGTAGGCGAAGCGCCGCGCGTAGGCATCGGCCTGGGAGAAGTCGAAGAAGTGGACGCCGGGCATGTGCACGAGGCGCGCCATCACCGGCGGCTGCGCCGAGTCGCCCGTGAGGAACGCCGCGTCGATCTCGCCTTTGACCAGCGCGCGGGCCGCGTCGTCGCCCGAAAGCGGCAGGAGCGTGGTCGCGCCGCCCGGCTCGATGCCGTTGGCCTTCAGGAGCGCGAGCGCGAGCTCGCGCGTGCCGCTGCCTTCCTGGCCGATGGCAAGACGCTGGCCTTCGAACTTCGAGAGGCGCGTCACGACCGGCCCGTGATAGAACACGGCGAGCGGCACATACGCCACGCTGCCAAGCGAGACGAGCCCGGCGGGCGCCTTGCCCGTCTTGGTCGCGAGGCCGTCCTGCACGAACGCGACGTCGACCGTCGATTTCGGATCGGCGAGACGCTGGAGGTTCTGCACCGAGCCTTGCGATTCGAGCACGTCCAGCGTGATGCCGTTGCGCGCGAGGATCGTCTTGTACTGCTGCGCGGCGTTCCAGAAGGTGCTGCCCTGCGGCCCCGCGCTGATCGTGAGCGTTCTGGGCGGCGCGGGCTGGATGAGCCGCACGGCGACCCAGATGGCAGCGATGCTCACGAGCAGGATCGGACCAAACGATACCGCCAGGTCGCGCCACGAAATCGCTACGAATCGCGCGACGAGACGGCGAGGAGGTTTGCGGCCGGTGCGTGGCTTCATCTGCGAAATGCGTGCCTCGGAGTTCCGTGGGTGGGCGGCGCGAGCGCCGGGTTTGACTGCGCGTCTGACAGCCGATGGTACATGAGATTGGCCGTGGCGGCGCCCGGGCACGGGCCGCTGCGCGTGGCAGACGTGACCTCGGTGACGAACAAATTCACCGTGGTTCAGCAATAACGGACGTCGTACTCGGTGGATGGCGTGCGGCAGCAGGACGAACGGGGTGCGGCGCACGGCCGCAGTCCGTTTTTTTATCTGCATCGCGCACCGAGCGTGTGGATTGACACACAGATTGCTGCGGAAACGGCGTATACCTTAAGAGTGCTGTGCAAGAACCCGAGGCCGCCGTCGGCCTCACTGCCGGACTACTGACATGGCCATCCGCACCTACACCGATCTGCCGCTCGACGACCGCGCCGCCTTCGAGCTTGCCTGCGCCCGGCACGGCTTCGCGCCTATTCACTTCGACATCAGCGGCCAGGCCGATCCCGACGATCCCGCGCATAGCGAACTGCTGGTCGTGCGCCGCGGCGCCTGGGCCCAGGCTTACCGTGTCGACTCGCGCGGGCAATGGCTGCGCCAGTTCGAGGTCGATCTGAACGGCCGCTTTTTCCGACTTGCGCCGCACGCATAAGCGGAAGTAAGCGGATATAAGCGGATCGCCGAGGCGCCGGGCCTCGGGCGAATGGCTCAGGCCATGACGAGGCGCACGCCGACGAGCGAGAGCGTTGCCGCGAGCAGCATGCGCAGCAGCCGTTCGGGCGCGCGCGCCGAGAGCAGGCTGCCTGCCACGACGCCCGGCAGCGAGCCGCACAGGAGCGAAAGCAGCATCGACCAGTCGATCGAGCCGAGCAGCCAGTGGCCGGCCCCCGCGAGCAGCGTGAGCGGCACGGCGTGCGCGACGTCCGAGCCGACGATGCGCACGGTCGGCAACGCAGGATAGAGCAGCAGCAGCACCGTCACGCCGATCGCACCGGCTCCGACAGAAGTGAGCGATACGAGCACGCCGAGCACGGCTCCCGTGAGCACGGTCAGCAACAGCGTGCGCGCCTCGCCCGGCGCGTGGCGGTGGCGCATCGCGAAGGCCGTGAGCTGCTTCCGGAAGACCAGTGCGGTGGCGGTGACCAGCAGTGCGACGCCGAGCACCAGCTGGATCAGACGACCGGCGCGCGGCGTATCCATGCCATAGCGGTGCAGCAGGATCAGCGTGATCGTGGTGGCCGGCACGCTGCCGGTCGCGAGGCGCAGCGTGACGCCCCAGTCCACCGTTTTCTTGAACCCGTGCACGAGCGTGCCGACCGACTTGCTGGCGGCTGCGTAGAGCAGGTCCGTGCCGACGGCCGTCGCCGGGTGAACGCCGAACAGCAGCACGAGGATCGGCGTCATCAGCGAGCCGCCGCCCACGCCGGTCAGGCCGATCAGAAAGCCGACGAACAGGCCGGAAAGCGAATACAGCGGGTCGATATGAGGTAGAGACATCGCTTGCGCACCGGGCCGGGTCAGAGTTGTCGTCCGCCACGACGGATGCACAACGATCGCAACGATCGTATATGCGCCACTCGATGCACCTTACGGTGGACAGCGGCAAAGTCGGGCGGCGAAAATCGGCTATTGTCGCAAAACTGGCGAATCGGCGCAGGGTTAAACGAAGCCGGGTTGGTCGCGAATCGCGTTTCGAGGCTCGCTGCGATCCGCTTGCGCGCGCTGCTTCCGGCGCGTTTTTCCCCGCTTGAGCCGGGCATTTCAGGACAAAACCAGCAAAAAAATCAGGGCAAAGCAAGCGGCAAAACGCCTATAAAGCGGCTGCGAAGCCGCGTGCCCAGTCACGGAAAATCATGAATCCCGGCATCCTCTACGCTTTTTGCGCCTTCGTCATCTGGGGCCTCTTTCCCGTCTACTTCAAGACGCTGCATCAGATTCCCGCACTCGAAATACTTGCGCACCGCATGGCGTGGTCGCTGCTCTTCGTGCTCGCCGTGCTGCTCGTGCGCCATCACTGGCGCTGGCTCGGGCCGGTGCTGCGCGACCGGCGCCTCGTCGGCCGTTTTGCGGCGAGCGCCCTGCTGCTCTCGGCGAACTGGGGCACCTATATCTGGGCCGTCAATGCCGGACACATCGTCGAAGCCAGCCTCGGCTACTTCATCAATCCGCTCATCAACGTGCTGTTCGGCTACGCGTTTCTCCACGAACGGCTGCGGCCGGTGCAGTGGACGGCCGTCGGCATCGCCGCCGCTGGCGTCGCGTGGCTCACCTGGCAGAACGGCGCGCTGCCGTGGATCAGCTTCGCGCTCGCCTTGACCTTCGGCGGCTATGGGCTGCTGCGCAAGACTGCCCAACTGGGCGCGCTCGAAGGCCTCGTCCTCGAAACGCTATTGCTCTTTCCCGTCGCACTGATCTATCTGACGATGCTCGGCGTGAGCGGCGCGAGCCACTTCATGCATGCCTCGCGGCCTCTGCAACTGCTGCTGGCCGCCGCCGGTCCGGTGACCGCCATTCCACTGCTCCTGTTCGGTGCGGCGGCGCGGCGCATCCCGCTCTCGACGCTCGGACTCATTCAGTACGTCACGCCCACGCTGCAACTGCTCACGGGCGTGCTCGTGTATCGCGAGCCGTTCGGCGCCGTGAGCGCCGTGGGGTATGGCGCGATCTGGGTTGCGCTCGCGCTCTATTCGCTCGAAGGGGTGCGCCGCTCCGTGGCCACGCGCCAGGTGCGCGGCGCGCCCTGATCGTTGGCTTTCGCGTAAGCGTCGCACCGACGGCGGCCCGGAGAGTGGCTCTCCCCGTTATGGCGCGGTAGCATGTTCGGACGACTGGCGATGGGCTTCGCGATGACGTGTAACCGCAGGCCGCGCTCTTTGGCGTGAGCGGCTGCGGCTGCACGCCGTTGTGCCGTTGCGCTGTCGTGCCGTCGTGCCGTCGTACCGTCGTACCGTCGTACCAGCGTGCCAGCGTGCCAGCGTGCCGGTGACGACCGTCCCGGCCGGAACGATCCGTGGAGTGAGTCACGCATGAGCCATGAGGTTGTCCACCGCTTCGAGGTGGAATTCGCCCCGCGTATCGCGGCGAAGCTTGCGAGCCAGTTCGGCTCGGCCGTGCGGGTGGAGGTCGTGCCGCGCGAAGGGCGCGGGCATCCCACGCGTGTACGCCTCGTCGGCGCGACGCACGGGCCCCGGCATGTCTATCCGTATGCGCTGAACGTCTCGCTGACGTGGGATGTCGACGAAATCGAGCGTCTGATGGAGCCTGGCGGCGAGGCGCGCTTCGAGCACTATCTGGAGGCGACGGTGCGCAAGATGGCGTCGTGGGAGTCGGCCCGTTCCGTGGATTTCGCTTCGTGCACGCAAAACGAGCCGGAAGTGCTGATCGGCGGGCTCGATTTCGAAGGGTAAGTTTGGCGCCGCGGCGCCTGGGTGCGCGCCCCAGGCGCCCATCACGAATCCGGCAAGTGACGGTTTGAACCGTGCGCCGCCGATGGCCCGGCGGCGCATTTCACGCCTTGCGCGTGTCAGTCCCGCGTTACTCCGGCGTCAATCCCGCGTTTGTCCCACGTTAATCCCGTCCAGCCCGCGTGAGCCACTCGCGGCCCTTGAGCACGCCAGACCAGTAGAAGCGCGGCAGCACGCTGGCCTTGAGGAACCACATGAACCGGCTCGGGCGCGTCGGGTTCAGCGGGAACGTGGGCAGCAGCTTGCCGCCGTAGCCGAATTCGGCCAGCACGACCTTGCCGCGCTCGACCGTGAGCGGGCACGCGCCGTAGCCGTCGTAGCGATAGGCGAGCGGCTTGCCGCCGCGCGCGGCGAGCAGGTTCTCGGCGACGATCACGGCCTGCTTGCGTGCCGCCGCGCCCGTCTTCGCGTTCGGCGCGGAACACACGTCGCCGAGCGAGAACACATTCGAAAAGCGCGGATGCTGCAGCGTCGCGTGATCGACTTCGCACCAGCCGCCTTCATCGGCGAGTTCGCTGTCGCGGATGAAATCGGGCGGCACCTGCGGCGGCACGACGTGGATCATGTCGAAGCGCTTCTCGACGCGCGCGACCTTGCCGTTCGCGTCCTTCGTCTCGAACGTCGCCGTGCGCGACGGGCCGTCGATAGCCACCAGATTCGACGAGAACGCGAGCTTCGCGTTGTAGCGCTCCACGTATTTCATGAGCGGCGGCACGAAAACCGCGACGCCGAAGAGAACCGCGCCCGCGAGATTGAACTCGACGTTGACCTTCGACAGCACGCCGGTGCGCCGCCAGTAGTCGCACGCGAGGTACATCGCCTTTTGCGGCGCGCCCGCGCACTTGATCGGCATGACGGGCTGCGTGAAGAGCGCGGTGCCCGCTTTCATTTGCTCGACGAGCTGCCACGTATAGGGCGCGAGGTCGTAGCAGTAGTTCGACGTGACGCCATGCTTGCCGAGTGTTTCCTCGAGCCCCGGAATGCGCTCCCACGCGAGTCGCAGCCCCGGCGTGACGATGAGGTCGCGGTAGGTGACGGTCTCGCCGCTGTCGAGGCGCACGAGGTTGTTGTGCGGCTCGACGCGCGTCGCCGCCGCGCGGATCCATTTCACGCCCTCGGGAATCACGCTCGCCATCGGACGACGCGTCTTCTTCGCGTCGTAGACTCCGCCGCCAACGAGCGTCCAGGCCGGCTGATAGTCGTGATGGTCGGCCGGCTCGACGATCGCGATGTTCAGGTAGGGCTGGCGGCGCAGCAGGCTCGCGGTGACGGCGATGCCCGCGAAGCCCCCGCCGATCACGACGATGTCGAATCCGGCGCCGTCCCAGTCGCATGCGGGCAGGACGGCCGGCGCACTCGGCGCCTGCGCGGCGGCAGGCGAGGCGGCGAGCTGATATAGCGTCGTCGCACGGTTGCCGCTGCGGCAGTACGCAAGGATCGGGTCAGGCAGATCGTCGAGCAGTTGTGCGAAGCGTTCGGCGTCGCTCGCCGTGATCTGGCCCGGCTTCACCGGCAGATAGGCGAACTGCAGGCCGTGCTTCAGCGCGGCGGTGCGCAGGTCCTGCGACGTGGGCTGATCCGCGCCGCTTTCGCCATCCGGGCGGGTGCAGATGATCGAGCGGTAGCCTGCGGCGGCAATGCGGGCGACGTCGTCAGGGGTGATCTGGCCGGCGCTGGCGAACCGGTCGCTGTGCGGGACGATTTGCATGGTGGGGAAGACTCCTGATCAAGATGACTAGGATCGTTGACGACGGCGTTCGAGGACGGTGTAGAGCGCCATCCCGGCGAGCATGGCGGCCACGAAGAGCCACGCGCCGGGCTGGCCGCTGCCCACGTTGACGAGCGCGGGGCCCGGACAGAAGCCCGCGAGTCCCCAGCCGGCGCCGAACAGCAGACTGCCGCCGACGAGGCGGAAATCGACGCGCGTGGCCGTGGGCAGATGCATCGGCGCGCCGAGCACGCTCGTGCGGCGCGTGCGCGCGAAACGAAAGCCGAGCGCGCCGAGCGCGATTGCGCCCGCCATCACGAAGGCGAGCGACGGGTCCCAGTGACCGGCCAGATCCAGAAAACCCAGCACCTTGGCCGGGTTCGCCATGCCGGAGAGGATCAGGCCAACGCCGAACACGAGGCCGCTGACGAATGCGTTGACGACCTTCATTTCAACCTCCAATCAGGTGGCGCACCACGAAGACCGTGATGAAACCGGCTGCCATGAAGCTGCCGGTCGCCACGAGCGAGCGCAGCGAGCCGCGCGAAAGACCGCACACGCCGTGGCCGCTCGTGCAGCCGGAGCCGTAGCGCGTGCCGACGCCGACCAGCAGGCCTGCGGCGATGAGCGTGACGGGCGTCGATTCGATCACGGGCGCGGGCAGGGGAGCGGCGAGCCGCCAGAGCCAGGGCGCGGCGAGGAGACCGGCGATGAAGGCCGCCCGCCACGCACGCTCGCCGCGCACGGCGTTCAGTAGTCCGCCGACGATGCCGCTGATACCCGCCACGCGCCCGTTGCCGAGCACGAGCAGCATGGCGGCGGCGCCGATCAGCAAACCGCCCGTGAGCGAGGCGACTGGTGTGAAGTGTGCCAGATCGAGACTGAAATTCATGAATTCCCCTTGGGCGGGCTGCAATAGAGATCCGAGAGTGTTTGCATGATGCGGATGATGTCGGAGCCGGCGAGGCTGTAGTAGATGTACTTGCCTTCGCGGCGCGTCTGCACGAGGCCTTCTTCGCGCAGCACGCCGAGGTGCTGCGAGAGGCTCGGCTGATGCACGCCGACGAGCGCTTCCAGCTCGCCGACGTTGCGCTCGCCTTCGGTGAGCTGGCAGAGCAGGACCAGACGGTCCTCGTGTGCGAGCGCCTTCAGGAGCGCGCAGCATTTCCCGGCGGATTCGCGCAGGGCGCCGAGGGCGTCGGGTGTGAGCTGGGGGGGCTTTCGTTGCACGGATCGATCACGGAGTACTTTGTCGGCGAACATTATATATATTTCTAATATGTTGCTCAATTCGGCCCTGGCGGCGGTACAGGTACAAAATCACATCGCCACATCTGAAATCCGCTCCGCCGCATGCAACGCGGCTGCGCGTGCGTTTGCCCTGCCAGCCCGGCACGCCAGGGCGGCCTGCCTGCACGGCTCTCGGCCTCCGTTTAGACTTCGTTGCAGTTCGACGCTGCAGTTCGACGCACCTGCGAGTGCGTCGCCGCCGCGTGCAATCCGCCCTTGAGGAGTCGTGTCATGAAAGCCATCCAGTTCAAGTCCTTCGGCAAGCCGGACGTGCTCGAATACGTCGATCTGCCCACGCCCGTCCCGGCCGCGGGCAATGCGCTCGTGCGCGTGCTCGCGGCGTCGGTGAATCCGAGCGACGTGAAGAACGTGTCCGGCCACTTCGAACACACGGTCCTGCCGCGCGTGCCGGGGCGCGACTTCAGCGGCGTCGTCACGGCGGGCCCCGACGACTGGATGGGCGCCGAGGTCTGGGGCACGGGCGGCGACATCGGCTTCACGCGCGACGGCACGCACGCCGGGTTCATCGAGATCCCCGTGGCCGGGCTGGCGCGCAAGCCGGCGTCGTTGAGCCACGCGCAAGCGGCGTCCATCGGCGTGAACTTTGTCGTGGCGTGGCTGGGCGCCGTCGACTACGCGCGCGTCGCCCAAGGCGAGACGGTCGCGGTGATCGGCATTTCAGGCGGGGTGGGCGGCGCTGCGGCGCAGATCGCGCATGCTCGCGGCGCGCGCGTGATCGGCATCGGGCGCGAAGCGCCGCACCCCGAGTCGCCCGCGGCGCGCGTCATCGACGCGTTCGTGCCGCTCGACGACGGCACCACGGCGCGCGTGCTGGAACTGACCGGCGGCGCGGGCGCGGAGGTGGTCTACGACGCGGTGGGCGGCGTCGCGTTCGAGCTTGCGCTGTCGCTTGCGAAGCGGCGCGCGCGCGTGATCGAGATCAGCGCGACCGGCAAGCGCCGCGTGGAGTTCGATCTGATCGACTTCTATCACAACGAAACGCAGCTTTTCGGCGCGGACAGCGCGAAGCTCGGCGTCGCGGACGCTGCGCCGATGATGGCGGCCATCGCCGAAGCGTTCGACGCGGGTCACTTCGAAGCGCCGGTCGTCGCGCTGCGGTTCCCGCTCGAACGTGCGCGCAAGGCCTACGAGGCCGTGGCGGGCGGCACGCGCGGACGTGTCGTGATCGAGATGACCTGATGTGATGGTGTGAACGCACGATGGCCCGTGCGGCGGCATCGGTCGTGGATGCGCGCCGCCGCCGATCCTGCTTGCCGGTCTGCCGGTCTCTCAGGTTTCGCTGCGCACGAGCCGCTCGGGCAGGCGTGCGCGCAATGCGCGCGCGTCGAGGTGCGCGAGATCCTTGTCGAGTTCGAGCGTCACGGTGTTTTGCGTCTGCGCATCGAGCGCCTTGCGCAGCACGCCGAGAAAGGCGGGCGGCGCTGCGATCACGAGCGTCCCGTAGCGCGCTTCAGTACGTGCCCGCGCGAGCGTCGCCGCGATCTGGGCCGCGAACAGCGCGGCTTCGCGCGCGTGCTGTGTGGTGTCGGGATCGCTCGATTGGCGGCCGGGGCCCGCGCGGTCGGTCGTGCGGCCCGGCTTGTCGCTCACGAGGCTCTGCTCGGGCACGCGGCTTTCGGGGTGCAGCAGCGTCTCCACTTCATCGATTGCGCCGAGCGGATTGTCCGCCGCGAAAATGCGCGCCGTCACGCGGTTGGCGACGACGATCCAGATCGTTTTCGACATGTTTCCCTCTCTGCCTTGGCTCGCGAGACGTGCCGCCGCGAGCCGCATGTGGGCATGTGCCTCGTTTGCGCCTCGCCCGTGCCTCACTTGCGTGTTCCGTGAACGCGCGGCGCTGCGCGAATTTAAAGGGTAGCGCGATCGGGTCGCACGCGTTCAGGAAGGTGCCCAGCCTTGCAGCGCGCCCATCGGGCAGGCCTCCCGAAAACCAGGAGGATGATTCCCGGCTTTGACGGATTATCTTTCGAGGTGGAAGGGACTACGCTGCAGACTCCAACCGGTCCGAACCGAAGGAGCACGCGATGACCTCCGCTGTCCGTCACTTTCCAGGCGATGCCGTCTTCACGACCAGCGTAAAGGCCATGCAGCAGCGTCTGGGCTCGCGCGAGATGTATGAGCAGGTCGAGGCGGAGGGCGGCTGGCCCGCCGCCATTCCGCCCGCGCTGAAAACCTTCATCGAAACGCAGACGAGCGTGTTCCTCGCCACCGCGAATGTCGAGGGCCAGCCGTATATCCAGCATCGCGGCGGCCCGGCGGGCTTCCTGCAGGTGCTCGACAAGCGCACGATCGGATTCGCCGATTTCAGGGGCAACCGCCAGTACATCACGCTCGGCAACCTCGCGGACAACCCGCACGCGCATCTGTTCCTGATGGACTATGCGCGCCGCTGGCGCGTGAAGATCTGGGGCACGGCGCGAGCCGTCGAGGATCGCGAACTGATCGGCAAACTGATGCCGCAAGGCTACGCGGCGCTGCCGGAGCGGGCGATTCTTCTCACGGTCGAGGCGTGGGATCGCAACTGCTCGCAGCACATCCCGCAACGCATCGATGCGGCGGATGTGGCGGCGGCGCTTTCGGAGCGCGACGCGCGGATTCAGGCGCTTGAAACGGAAGCGGCGCAGCGCGAACAACGCGTGCACGCGCTGGAGGAGGAAGTCGCGCAGTTACGCGCGCGCAGCGCGGGCCAGATCGGCGCGAACCGGCCTGCCTCAACTTGAATGGCTTTAAATCGGCTTGAATCGACTTGAATGCGCGTCGCCGGGTTGCGTCAGCTGCGCCGATGGGACTTGCGCACGACGAGCCACTTCGGCGAGCGAAAGCGCACGATGCTCACGTAGAGCCAGACGTAGGTGATCGCGAATACCACCACGAAGCAGAACAGATGGAGCGTGTGGCGCCAGAAGAGCGTCGCGGGGATGACTGCGAGCAGGCACAGCAGCCACAGGTAGGGCGACGTGAGCGAGTTGCGGCGCGTGAGTTCGTGCGCGGTGCGCGCGCCCACGGCCCAGCGCATCAGCCGCTTGTAGACGAGCATGTGCAGATGCACGCCATCGGGAATGCCCGGCGACATGCCGCGCACGAACTTCTTCCGGTAGATCGAGAAGCAGGTCTCGAAGATCGGGTACATGAAGAGCAGCACGGGATACCAGGCCGACACGTCGCGGTTGCGCATCACGAGCAGGATCGACAGCTCGGCGAGCATGAAGCCGATGAAGTACGCGCCGCCGTCGCCGAGGAAGATCAGCCCGGCGGGGAAGTTCCAGATGAAGAAGCCCATGACCGCGCCCATCATGATGAGCGACGCGGAGAGCACAACCGGATCGTGGACCTGGAAGGCCACGTAGGCGAGCGAGGCGAACATCATGAACGCGACCATCGAGGCGAGGCCGTTGAAGCCGTCGATGATGTTGACCGCATTGGCGAGTGCGGCGACCGCGAGCACCGTGACCGCGAACGAAACCGGCGCGTAAGAGAGCAGGAAATCGAGCGGCGGCACGCTGATGCGCGTGACCGCGATGCCGAGCAGAAACCACGCGAGCGCGGCGGCAGCCATCGTGCAGATGAGGCGCGCGAGCGGCGAAACCCGCTTCGTGAGGTCTTCGGTCAGGCCCGACGCGAACGCGGGGATGCCGCACGCGATGATGCCGAGGATGCCGCCCGAAACGGCCGGATAGGCGCCGTGCAACTGCACGGCGGCCACGACCAGTCCCGCGACGATACCGGTGCCGCCGATGCGCGGCACGGGGCGCGCGTGGAATTTCTGCACGCCCGCGAGATCCGAATCCACGGAAAATTTTTCATGCAGGTGCGCGTACCGCACGATCAGCAGCGTGACCAGCAAAGAAACGAGGAAACCAAGCGCGAAGCTAAGCATGAAAGCGGGCCGGGCACGAAGAAGGGATGCGCGATTATACAAAGCCAGCGGGGCGTCTTTGCGTACAGTTCCCGTGGAGCGTTGCTTAAATTATGGTTCGGCGCCCGCGCGTGCGGCGTTGTGCCATGATGGCGATGCGGCGTGCACGATGGTTCCGGCGCGCCGCAATTCGTTTGCCGGTTGTCCTGCCAGTTCAAGTCGGGAGTCTCCATGCCCCACAAAGAATGGATCCGCGACGCGATCCGCAAGATCGACGCCGACTTCAACCGCTCCGCCGATACGCACCTCATCGCGCTCGATCTGCCCGGCTTTCCGGGCATCCGCTTTTACCTCAAGGACGAGTCGAGTCACCCGACCGGCAGCCTCAAGCACCGGCTCGCGCGCTCGCTCTTTCTCTACGCGCTATGTAACGGCTGGCTCAACGAAAAGAGCACCGTGGTGGAGGCATCGAGCGGTTCGACCGCCATTTCCGAGGCCTATTTCGCGCAACTGCTCGGCCTGCCGTTCGTGGCCGTGATTCCGGCAAGCACGTCGCGTATGAAGATCGAGGAAATCGAGTTCTACGGCGGCCACTGCCATCTCGTCGCGAATCCTGCCGAGATTTACGCGGAGTCGCACCGTATCGCGCAGGAGTCGGGCGGGCATTTCATGGACCAGTTCACTTACGCCGAACGCGCGACCGACTGGCGCGCGAACAACAACATCGCCGAATCGATTTTCAAACAGATGGCCGACGAAGCGTATCCGGTGCCGACATGGCTCGTCTCGAGCGGCGGCACGGGCGGCACGATCGCGACGCTTGGCCGCTATGTCGCTTATCGGCGGCACAAGACGCGCGTGATGTGCGCCGATCCCGAGCACTCCGTGTTTTTCGATTACTTCAAAAGCGTGCTCGCGGGACATCCCGATAGCGGTCTCACGCTCGACGTCGGCTCGCGTATCGAGGGGATCGGGCGGCCGCGCGTCGAGCGCTCGTTTATCCCGACGTGCATCGACGCGATGGTGAAGGTGCCCGATCCGCTTTCGTTCGCGGCAATGCGCTATCTGGCGGCGCGGCTCGGCAAGCGCGTGGGCGGCTCGACGGGAACCAATTTCGTCGGCGTGCTGTTTCTCGCCGGGCGCATGAAGGCGCAGGGCGAATCGGGTGCGATCGTGAGTCTGCTATGCGACAGCGGCGAGCGCTACAGGACTACTTACTATCATGAAGCGTGGTATGAGGCGCAGGGCATCCGGATTGCCGAGGCCGATGCGCTGATCGCGCGTGCTGTGCGTGGCGAGCCGATTTTTGCGGGGCCGGAAGCAGGCGTGCTCGCGGCGCAACGGTGAGATGCGCCGCGGCGCTTTACGTCCTGCGCTTCACTTGCTGCGCTTCACGCGCTGCGCTTCACACGTGCGGCTTCACTGCCGCCGCGTGCGGTACGACGTATCCCGGATCGGATCTTGCACGCTTGCGGGCATGGCCTGCGCAGCGCGGCGCTTCGCATCGTCGAACATCTCGCGCAGTTGCTGCCGTTCGTCGTCGGTGAGAAACGCAGCAGCGTCGGGAATCGTCAGCACCAGTTGCAGCGTCAGGGTGCCGCGCGTGCCGTGACGGTCCGCGAGTCCAAGGCCGGGCAGACTGATGGCGGTCCCCGGCTGTGCGTTCGGCGCAATCGTCACCTGCAGCGTGCGGCCGAGCATGTTGGCTTCGATGGTGCCGCCGAGCGTGGCCGTCACGAAATCCACTTCGAACTCACGGGCGAGATCCAGTCCGTTGCGGCTGAACGCCGAGCCGCAGACGATGGCAACCGAGAAAATCGCGTCGCCCGCCGGGCCGCCGTTGACTCCCGGATGACCGCCGCCTTCGACGACGAGCCGCTGGCCGTCCCATGCGCCCGCCGGAATCGGCACGATTTCGGATTTGCGCCAGGTCCGCATGCCGGTGCCGAGACACCGCGCGCATTGCAGGTTCCCTTTCGTTTTCTCGCACGGATGACACGGTCCCTTCACGGGGAAGCTCGCATCGACTTCGCCGCCATCGATCGCAACTTCGAGCGGCACGAAGAGCTCGACCAGACAGTTTGCGCCGCGCATCGGCGGCGCGCTGCGGCGCTCGCGCGCTGCAGTCTCTTTGCCGTGATTGCCGTTCTGTGCCGCTGCCGAATCGGATGCAGTCGAAGCGGACGCAGCCGGACCCGATGCGGACGGCGTGCGCTTGCCGGTCAGAACCTCGAACGCCTCCTGAATGCGCTTGAACACCGGCTCGACCGCCTCTTCGCGCCCCTTGTTGCGATCCGGGTGGTACTTCGCCCTCAGTCGCCGGTATGCGCGCTTGACCTCGGTCAGCGACGCCGTGTTCGGCAGTTTTAGCTGGCGGTAGTGTTCGTCGAAGCTCAAGCGTTTTCCCGTTCGTGTTTTTTTCAGCCCGAATTTCTGCTGTGACGCTGCTGAGATGCCGCTGTGACGTGTTAATCGCCGCGCATCATGAATCGTTTGTCTCGTGCGCGGCCATTGTGCCATCCTGGCGAAGCGCTACGTTGACCTGAGGCGAACCGAAAGCGTCAATTGCGTTCCAGATCGAATCAGGTCGGGCGTCAGCTTACGCAATCGCGTTCTGAAGCGCCATGATTTCCTGCGTTAACCCGGGCGTTTTATTCTGTTTGCTACAGGCACGCACGATGTTGCGATTCGACGGCGGTTTTGTCTTCAGCGGTAAAGCTTTTGCGCAAACGGTGTTGCGCAAAAGTTGAATGCGCGGCTGCGCGTTACGCATTGCGCGTCGACCGGATTCACGCAGGCATCAAGACCAGAATCCAGCCATCGCGCCCACGAAGCCGGCGATGCACACCAGCGCGGCGGTTACGCACAGCAACTTGAGATAGGTGCCGGTTGGGCGCCGCCCGGGCGGGAGCGCCTTGACGCTGATAACGATCAGCAGCCCGATGACGAGCGGCAGCATGACGGCGTTCACGACCTGGGCCGCCACGTTCAACCACACGAGATCCGGAACGAACCCGACCACGAGTGCGCTGAATGCAACGGCGAGCGCATAGACGCCATAAAACCAGGGCGATCTCGACCGGCGTCCATCGAGCGACCGGCTGCGGCCCGTCACTTCGCACAGTCCCCACGCCAACGCGAGGGAACAGATAATGGCCGCGACGAGCGAAGCGCCGAGCACCCCGGCGCCGAAGATCATTTGCCCCGCGCGCTGGCCTAATTCACTGGTAAGCGCGTTGCTGATTTCGCCCACGCTTTGCAGGCTCTGCTGCCCATGCGGCCCCGACAATCTGGCTGCGGCCGCAACGAGTACGGCGGCGGTCAAAAGCTGTGTCAATACCGCACCGGCTGCCGTTTCGATTCGCGCTGCCCGATAGTCGCGCGTGGTCAGCTTTTTATCGGCCACCGCGGCCTGCTGATAAAACAGCATCCACGGATTGAAAGTCGCGCCGATGAGCGCCGCCGCGAGCCACCCGAACTGCGGCGTTCTGAACGGCATGTCGCGCAACTGGTAGCTCATGGCGCGCAGATCGGGCCGCGCATGCCAGGCGACAACGAAAAAAGCGAGCTCGAACGCGCCGATAAACATCGCCACGCGGTCCACCCGCTTGTGCGAGCCCGTGAGGATCACGAACATCAACAGGCCGACGGCTGCGGAAAGCGTCATGCCGCGCGGCACGCCATACATCTCGCCCACGCCCGCGACACCCGTGAATTCGGTGACGAGCGAGCCCAGTACGGCAATCACGAGGCCCGCTGTCGCGACCCACGCCCAAACGGGGCCAATGCGCGCACGGATCAGTTCGCCGTGTCCTTCGCCCGTAAAAATGCCGAGCCGGACGGTCAGCTCCTGCGTCATGTAGAGCAGGGGAATCAGCGCGATGAGCAGCGGCAGGAACCGGATTCCCCACTGCGCACCGCTTTGTGCTGCGGTCACGACGTTGCCGGCGTCGCAGTCCGCGAGCATGACGAGCAACCCCGGCCCGATTGCGGCTGTGCGGCCCAGAACCCCGAGCGTCTTCTGCCTGAACGATATCGAATGACGCATAAACCGCAAATCGGATGCCATTTGGAAAACAAGCTCCCATTATCGCCTGAGGTCGTGCCGTGCTTTCCAGTCATCGACTCGTTTTAAACGCCCGGCCGCGAACCGGGCCCGCGCGTTAGCGGTACTCGCTCGCGTGCGACACTTTTTCCCGGGCGTCGACATCCGTGACGTTCGCGTTCGCCAGTGCGCGCGGCGCTGCGCCCGAAGGCGTTTCGGCAGCAGGCATTTCGCCTTCGCGCATGCCGTCCTTGAATCCCTTTACCGCGCCACCGAGGTCGCTGCCGATATTGCGCAGCTTCTTCGTGCCGAACACCAGTGCCACGATCAGCAAAACGATCAGCCAGTGCCAGATACTCAACTCACCCATGACATTTCCCAGACTTCGCTGTTGCCTTGAGACCCGGTGAAAAAAACGATCTCTCGACTCGGCAAAAATTAAAACTCGCGAAAACCGTTCGCGCGACGGTTATCCTGCACGCACCCTTGCAAAAAAACGCGGGTGACGAATTCCCGCGCGAAATGCGCAGGCGGATGTTACGGAAAACTATTTAGTCACGTTCTACGTACTCCTTCGCCGAACGTCAATGCGCTTACGCGTCGCGGCGGCTGATCCGCCACACCACGAAAACACCCGCTACGGCGAGACAGGCTGCGAGCGTCGCCACCGAGCGTACCGGTGCGATGGCGTATTGCATCGTCAGCGCGCCGCGCATCAAGTCGACGCCGTAGGCGGCGGGATCGAATGCGGCGGCGAGTCGAATCCAGCCCGGCGCGAGATCGAGCGGATAGAGACCGCCCGACAAGAAAAACATCGGCAGGAGCAGCGTGTTCGACACGACCGGAAACACGATCACCGAGCGGAACGGCAACGCGAGCGCGAGCCCGAGTGCCGAGAACACGAGCGCGGCGAACGCCATCGCAACGACGACGAGCACGAGATTCATCGCGCTCAGTCCGATCCCGATTGTCGGCGCGAACGGCAACAACAACAGACTCTGTATCCATGCGACGACAGCGCCCGCGCCGATCTTGCCCGCCGCGATTTCGACGCGGCCCACGGGCGAGACGAGCAACGCTTTCAGAAAACCCGTTTGCCGGTCGTGCACGATGCCGACCGCAGCCGAAATGGCGGTGAACATCAGCGACAGGCCAACGACGCCGGGAAAGATGTACGCCTGATATCCGCTGACCTCGGCGTAAGTGCCGCTTCTGAGCGCCGCGCCGAGCACGAACAGATAGAGGAGCGGTTGCGTGAGACCGAACAGGATGCGCAGCGGCGAGGCCCAGAACCGTTTCAGGTCGAACCAGACGATGGTCAGTGCGTTGCTCATGCGGCCGCCTTTCCTGCAACCTTCGCAGCCACCTTCGCGGCGAGATGCGTGGCAGGGTGCGCGGCGTCGCCCGATTGCGCGGCGATCCAGTGGCCGACCACGTCCATGAGGTCGGGCGCCGCAATGTCGGCGCCGAGCACGCGGCACGGAATGCGTTGCAGCAGCGCCGGCAATACGGCCTGCGGATCCGTGCCCGAGACGATGATGCTGTTGTCGTTGCCGATCTCGACCGGATAGCCCTGCGCGGCGAGCCAGCGCTGCGCTTCGGCGATATCGGGCACGCGCAGCCGGATCGTGCCGGACACGGGCGCGTGCATCGCGGGCCACGGGCCGCCCGCGAGCAGGTGGCCTTGATGCAGCACGACGACGCGGTCGGCGTCGCGCGCCTCTTCGGTATGGTGCGTCGAGCACAGGACCGTGTGGCCGTCGTCGACGAGCGCTCTGATTTCCGCCCAGAACGCGCGGCGCGCGGCGATATCGAGGCCGAGCGTCGCTTCGTCGAGCAGCAGCACCGGCGGACGCGCAATCAGTGCACGCGCGAGTTCGAGCCTGCGGCACTGGCCGCCCGAGAGCCATTGAACCGGCGTTTCGGCTTGCGCCTCGAGGCCGAAGGTCGTCAACAGTTCGTTGACCCGCTGCTGCACGGCACGCCCCTTCAGTCCCTGGCAACGCGCGATGAACCACAGATTGTCGCGCGCGCTCAGGCGCGGTTCCAGCGCCGACGTTTGAAACACGACGCCGATTCGCGTACGCGCCTCGGCCGGATGGGCAACCACGTCGACGTCGTCGATGAAGATGTGCCCGCTTTCCGGCACTGCGAGCGTGGCAAGCAGCGAGAGCAGCGTGGTCTTGCCTGCGCCGTTGAGCCCGACCATCGCGACGAGTTCGCCGCGTCCGATCGACAGGCTGATGTCGTGCAGGATCGTGCGGCCGCCGCGCTTAAAGCTCACGTTGCACAGATCGATGCTGGACTTCTCCGGCATGGCAGTCGCCTCAGGTCGCTTATTAGTGGCTAATCGGATTGCTAATCAGGCCGCTTAGTGCAGGAGCGCGGGTTGCACGGACGGATCCGTGAAGCGTACGCGCGCCGCCATCGGCGCAGTCGCCCACACTTTCCCGTTGCTATCGACCATCAGCAGCGACTCGACGCCCGCCTTGCGGGCCATCGCCAGTGCTTGTGCGGGACCGGCGACGAACGGCGGCTTGCTCGCGCCATCGGACAGCGCGCCCGCGTGCGGCCCGGGTTTCACGAGCACGGTGACCGACTCGCTGACTTCGACAGGAAACCCGGTGCGCGGATCAATAATGTGGCAATACCGCACGCCTTTGGACTGATAGAAGCGTTCGTAGTCGCCGCTCGTGCCGATCGCTTCGCCGTCGTGCAGTTCGAGCGTTGCGAGCGCACCGGGTTTGCGCGGATCCTGGATGCCGACTTGCCAGGGCATGCCGCCCTTGCTGCCGATCGCGAGCAGGTTGCCGCCGACGTCGATCAGCGCGTTTTCGACACCGCGCTGCTTCAGGATGGCCGCCGCTTCGTCGAGCGACCAGCCCTTCGCATAGCCGCCGAGATCGAGCGAAACCGCGCGGTTCGTGCTCGTGACGACGCCCGATGGCGAGATCGTGAGGTCCGCGATACGCGGGCGCAGCGCCGCTTCGCGCAGCACCGCGTCGCGCGGCGGCGGCTTCACGTCGAACTGGTCGGCCTGAAAGCCCCACAGCCGGATGAGTCTGCCGATGCCGGGCTCGAAGAGGCCGTCGCTTTCGATCGACAGCTGCTGCGCCGCGCGCAGGATCTGCGCAAGCTCGGGCGACGCCTGGAACGGCTCGCCGGCCGCGATGCTCTGATTCAGGCGCGTGACTTCGGACGGCTGCCACGCGTGCAGCTCGCGGTGCATCGACTGGAAATGGGAAAACACGGCGTCCGCGTCCTGCTGCGCGTCTTTGAGCGGCACACCGTAAAGCACCAGTTGCACGCGGGTGCCGAACACGTAAGTGCCCTGAACGTACACCTCGGGGGATCTGAGCGTGAGCCACAGCCCGACTGCAATGGCGGCGGCGAGCACCAGCACGATACCCGCGGCCTTTCTGAAATTAGACAATTTTCTGGTACTCAATCAGCTTCAAATCAGAGTGGCCTGCCGATCAGGTGCACACCGGTCGATGAAGGAACATACATAAAAAAATCATGTTTTGAGGTTATCTGTATATCTGATATCCATCAACGAGGCGGGGAGCCGCAGTGCGACATTTGGACTGCGTCAGACCGCCGCATTCGGGGTTTGAGTTTCGTTGCGACATTTTGCCCAAATACCTGAATCAATGGCTTATCGGGCGGGAGCGTATTGCTGCGGCAATTTGCCGGGAGTTGTCACACGAAATAAAGCGTAAAACGCATCTGCAACAACGTGCTTTGCCTGGCCTTATCCGGCGGCCGTTGTCGTAAGTGGTTGTCGTAAGTGGTTATAAACAGTTGGCAAGGCGCAGATCAACGTCATCCCGTTCACCAGTTTGTGCAAAAAGGCCCCTATGTTATGCTTTTTTATGCGTAATAAGGCTGGCTGGCGGGTAGACCACCCAACTACGCGGACTGAACCTTTCAGTTCAATTACAAAGAAGGACGAGGCTAAAACTTCATACACGTGACGAAGGGTTGTTATCCGGAGTCATTTTCGGGGTCTGCAGCCGTGGTTTTAACGCGCGACATTGTGCCGCATTGCGGTCACGGTCCCGGAGCGTATTGCGTTATTCCCCTCCAGCGCAAGAAACCCAGTGGTTGCCTGGCGTTGAAACGAATCGATGAGTGAGATTGTCATGACGAATGCAAAAGGAAAAACTGAAGAAACCGTAGTCCCGGGCCGTCGCCGCTTCCTGGCGTCGTCCGCTGTGGCGGGTCTCGCGGGTGCGAGCCTGTCGCTGGGTCTGGCTGGTTGCAACAAGGGCAGCAGCGATGCAGCCCCCGCGGCAGGCGCCGCGAGCGCGGCAAGCGGCGCGGATCCGCAGGCGAACATCAAGTGGGATAAGTATGAAGTGCATCCCGGCAAGCTCGACACGTACTACAGTTTCTCGAGCGGCGGTCACTCGGGCGACCTGCGCATTCACGGCCTCCCGTCCGGCCGTGAAATCCGTCGCGTTCCGGTCTTCAACGTCGACTGCATGTCGGGTTGGGGCATCACGAACGAATCGCGCGCGATCATCGGCACGAAGCCGAATGGCCAGCTGAACTACAACACCGGCGATACTCACCACGTCCACCTGTCGTACACGGACGGCGTCTACGACGGCAAGCACCTTTTCGTCAACGACAAGCTCAATGGCCGTATTGCGCGCGTGAAGCTCGACACGATGGAGTGCGATGCCATCACGCAACTGCCGAACGTGCAGGGCTTCCACGGCATTTTCCCGGACAAGCGCGACCCGGTCGACGAGAAGATCAACTACACGACGCGCGTGTTCTGCGGTAGCGAATTCCATATTCCGCATCCGAACGACGGCCGCGACATCAACGATCCGTCGAAGTACTCCTGCCTGTTCACCTGCGTGGACGCAGTCACGATGCAGCCGCGCTACCAGGTCAAGATCGACGGCAACATGGACCTCGTCGCGACCTCGTACGACGGCAAGCTCGCGTGCTCGAACCAGTACAACACCGAGAACGGCGTTCACTACGAAGAGATGATGTCGGCCGAGCGCGACTCGTGCATCTTCTTCAACGTTGCGCGTATCGAAGAAGCGGTCAAGGCCGGCAAGTTCACCCACATCGGCGATTCGAAGGTGCCGGTTGTCGACGGCACGAAGGCCAGCAACACCGACCCGAAGACGGCGCTCGTCGTGTACGTGCCGGTTCCGAAGAATCCGCACGGCGTGAACGCCTCGCCGGACGGCAAGTACTATGCGTGCTCGGGCAAGCTGTCGCCGACCGCCACCCTGATCGAGCACGATCTGGTGCTGAAGTGGTTCGACGGTGGTCTTAAGGATCCGCGCGACACGGTTGTCGCCGAGCCGGAAATCGGCCTCGGGCCGCTCCACACGGGCTTCGACGGCAAGGGCTTCATCTACACGACGCTCTTCCTCGACAGCCAGATCGTCAAGTGGGACCTCGAAGCCGCGAAGAAGGCGTACCAGGGCGACAAGAACGCGAAGGTCGTGGTCGACCGCATCGACGTTCACTATCAGCCGGGTCACGGCTTCACGTCGATGGGCGAAACGGCTCAGCCGGACGGCCAGTACTTCATCTCGGACAACAAGTTCTCGAAGGACCGCTACCTGCCCGTCGGCCCGCTGCACCCGGACAGCTCGCAGTTGATCGACATCAGCGGCGAAAAGATGCTGCTCGTCGCCGATCACCCGCTCTATCCGGAGCCGCATGACTCGATCGTGGTTCGCCGCGACATCATCAAGACCCGGCAGATCTATGACCTGAACGAATTCCCGCTCGCGACGAAGAGCGTGAAGGACAACCGCGTCGAGCGTAACGGCAAGAAGGTCACGGTCCACCTGACGTCGCAAGCGCCGGCGTACGGTCTGCGTGAATGGACGGTGAAGAAGGGCGACGAAGTCACGATCATTCTCACGAACCTGGACAAGGTCGAAGATCTGACGCACGGCTTCGGTATCCCGAATTACAATATCAGCTTTGTCGTACACCCGCAGCAGACTCAGTCTGTCACCTTCATTGCTGACAAGCCGGGTGTGTTCTGGTGTTACTGCTTGAACTTCTGCCACGCACTGCACCTTGAGATGCGTTCGCGGATGCTCGTCGAAGCGTAAGCGCGCCTGAGTACGCACCGCGCGGGGCTGCAGGTTTTTCCACCCCGCGCGGATCATGCTGCCTGCGATCCGTATAAACCCTGAAGTCAGAAGTCGAGCATGTTGAAGTTCCCACTTGCTGCGGTGCCGATCACAGCGTTGCTGCTGATGCGTGCCGTGGCTGCCGCTACGCTCACGGTTCATCCTGGAGAGCGAATCGGGGCAGCCGTCGACACGGCGCAGCCCGGGGATACGGTCGTCATTTACGGCGGCCACTATGCCGAAAACCTCCGCATCACCAAGCGCCTCACGTTGCGCGGAATCGATCGACCGGTGGTCGACGGCAACTACGTGGGTGACGTTATCCGCGTCGCCGCGCCCGATGTGACGATCGACGGCCTCGACGTCGTCAACAGCGGCGCCGATCTCACCGCGCAGAACGCGGGGATCTACGTGCAACCCGGCGCGGACCGCGCCGCCATCAGCCATTGCCAGCTCGCCTACAACCTGTTCGGGATGTGGCTCGAGGGTTCGGCTGACCTGCGAATTTTCAATAACGTGATCGTCGGCAAGCGCGACCTGCTGTCGCCGAATCGCGGCAACGGCATCCAGCTGTACAACACGACGGGCGCGCAGATCGTCGGCAACACGATCAGCTACTCCCGCGACGGCATTTATGTCGACGTGTCGCACCATGCCCTCTTTAAGGGCAACACGATTCATAACGTGCGCTACGGTACGCACTATATGAACTCGTATTTCAACACGTGGGATGGCAACGACGTCTTCCACAACCGCGGCGGCCTCGCGATCATGGAGGCGCGCAACCAGACCGTGAGAAACAACCGGGTCTGGGGCAACAGCGGTCACGGGATCATGCTGCGCACGGTCCAGGATTCAGTGGTCGAGAACAACGTCGTGGCGGGCAACCAGAACGGTTTCTTCATCTACGACGCGGAGTACAACAAGATCCACGGCAATCTCGTGGTGGGCAACGAGGTTGGCGTGCATCTGTGGGGCGGTTCGGTCAGGAACCAGGTGAGCGGCAACGATTTCATCCAGAACCGCCAGCAAATCCGCTACGTCGCCGCGTATGACGTGGCATGGCCCGGTAACTACTGGAGCAACTATTACGGTTGGGACAAGCGCGGCCGGGGCATCGGCGATATCCCGTACAAGTCGAACGACCTCGTCGACCGGCTCACGTGGCGTATCCCGGCGGTGAAGGTGCTGATGAACAGTCCCGCCGTGCAGTCGCTGAAGTTGATCGCACAACAATTTCCGCTGATGACGGTACCGAGCGTCGTGGACGACGCTCCGCGGATGCAGCCGGCGCATACCGGCTGGTCGCAGTGGATGGGGAAGTAGCATGATTGAACTTAAAGCCGTCGCGAAATCGTTTGGCTCGCTGCGCGCAGTCGACGGTGTAGACCTGCACGTCCGCAAGGGCGAACTGTTCGGCCTCATCGGCCGCAACGGCGCGGGCAAGAGCACGCTGTTCCAGCTCATGCTCGGCCTTCTCGTGGCCGACGCAGGGCACGTGCACGTCGACGGCGGGCCCGTCGCCGGTGCGCGCTTTCGCGCCGTCAAGCGCATGCTCGGCTATCTGCCCGAGAACGTGGTGCTGTACGACAACCTGTCCGGGCTCGAGACGCTGCGTTTTTTCGCACGCCTCAAGGGCGTCGGCATGGCGCAGTGCGAGCCGCTCCTCGAACAGGTCGGGTTGAGCCACGCGTCCGGGCGCAAGGTGCGCGAGTACTCGAAAGGGATGAAGCAGCGTCTTGGCTTCGCGCAGGCGCTGCTGGGCGATCCGCAGCTCCTCTTTCTCGATGAGCCGACCAACGGCCTCGACCCCGAAGGCATTCGCGAGTTTTATCAGATCCTGAAGACGCGCCAGCAGGCCGGCACGACGATCGTCATCACGTCGCACATCCTTGCCGAAATCCAGCAGCGCGTCGATCGCCTCGCGATCCTGCGCAGCGGCCGGATTCAGGCGGTGGGCAGCGTGCAGGCGCTGCGCGCCGAAATGAATCTGCCGCTGTCCTTCGAAATCGTCGCGAAGGGGGACGACACGCAGGCAATCGAAGCGGCGCTGCGTCGCGCGCCGTTCGGCGAGCTGACGATTAACGCTCGCAGCATTGCGTTCTCTTGCCCGCGCGACGCGAAGATGAGCGCAATTGGCGCGCTGGCGCCGCTGTCCGACCGGATCGCCGATCTGCAAATTCATGAACCGTCGCTTGAAGACGTGTTTCTCGGCTACACCGGGGTGAACGCATGAGCCTGTCCAACTTTCCGCACTGGGCGCAAATCCGCGTGATCGCCGGCAAGGAGTTCCACGACCGCATCCGCAATCGCTGGGTGCTCGCCGTGTCGATCGTCTTCGCAGCGTTCACGCTCGCCCTTTCGTACTTCGGCGCTGCCGCGCAAGGCGCGGTCGGCTTTCAGGGCATCGAGCCGCTGATTGCAAGCCTCGTCAGTCTCACGATTTATCTGCTGCCGCTGATCGCGCTGATTCTCGGCTTCGATGCGCTCGTGGGCGAGCGCGAGCGCGGCACGCTGAATCTGCTGCTGTCGTATCCGATCAACCGCGTCGAGCTGCTGCTCGGCAAGTACGTGGGCCTCGCCGCCGCGCTGACCTGCGCGACGCTCGCGGGCTTCGGCGTCGCGGGCGTGGCGATCGTGCTGCGCGCGCCCAACGCCGACTGGTATCAGTACGTGGGCTTCGTCATTAGCGCGGTGCTGCTCGGCTGGGTGTTCCTGAGTCTTGCCGTGTCCGCCTCGGTCTTTTGCGCGAGCCGTACCTCGGCGAGCGGTGTTGCGATTGCGTTGTGGTTCTTCTTCGTGCTGGTCTACGACCTGCTGCTGCTGGGTGCGCTCGTGCTCACCGGCGGCGCGGCGCTCGGCCCGATGTTCCCGCTGTTGCTGATGCTCAATCCGGCCGATATTTTCCGGATTCTGAACATCTTCGGACCGGGCGACCTGCACACGATGTTCGGCTTGATCAGCGTCTTTCCCGCTACGCTCGCGGAGCCGTTCTTTCTCGGCCCGGTGATGCTCCTGTGGATCGTTGCGCCGCTCGGCCTTGCAGCATGGAGATTCAATCGATGAACCGCACTCTCACCACACTTCTCCGGACGACGGTTGCCGCATTTGCGCTCGTACTCGTCGCCGCATGCCAGAACAGTTCGGGCGTGCCGCCGGCGCCGCACGAAGTCACCGATTCGACCATCAGCGTGCTCGACGGGATGAGCCTGAAGGACTATCCGGGTCCGAAGGCACAGATTATTTACGCGGACGGCCACACGGATTTCTTCTGCGACACGCTGGGACTTTTCTCGGTGTATCTGCGCCCGGAAACCGACCGCAAGGTTGGCGCGATGTACGTGCAGGACATGGCGGTTGCCGACTGGCAGCATCCGGCCGGGCACTGGATCGATGCGAAGCAGGCGTTCTACGTGGTCGGCTCTAAAAAGCTTGGCGCGATGGGCCAGACATTCGCGTCGTTCGCGAAGGAAGGTGACGCCGCACAGTTCGTCAAGGAACAGGGCGGCAAGCTGTATCACTTCGAACAGATCACGATCGACATGGCATCGTTCGATGGCGGCGTGTCTAAAGACGAAAGCATGTAAGGGAGCTGAGATGTCTAATTTTTTCCATAATGTGCCTTCCGAGGCCGCAGTGCAGATGAACGCACTAAGCCGTCTGATTTACGATTTGCGCGAAGATCGCAAGCTCCTGCTTAAACAATACGACGCAGCCGACGAAGCGGAACTGCTCGCCAAAATCACGTCGGGTGAAGTTGCAGAACACCCGGCCTACGATCACTACCTCGGCGCAAAGATGCTTGCAGACACGCGCGAAACCATTCGGGAACAGCTGCGCGAGCTGCTGGCAACGGGACTCTGATCATGCTGCATATCGAATTGAAGGAACAGATCGAAGCGACCTTCGACAACACGCAGGTCGTGTCGGTCACGCTGTGCCGTGACGCGCTCGAAGTGAAACTCGCCAACGGCGTCGAGATGGTGCTGCGGGTCGTGAGCCCGACCGAATACGCCATGAACTGGCTCTGGGGCGACGCGGCGCAGATGAGCATCGACACCGCGCCGGTGCACAAGTCGCTGAAGACTTTTCCGAACCATTTCCACACCGTCGACGGCAAGGTCGTCGACGATCCGGTCACCGAGATCGGCGCCGAACCGTGGCGCAACGTTCGCACGCTGATCGAACGGTTGCTCGCGCAACCTTTGCTGGGCTAGATGCCTTCGTTTGCGCCTCGCCCCCGAGGGCGCGCAAGCGGACGCATCCTGAAGATTTTTAACGAGGAAGGACCCATGAAGACCCGTAACTTGATGCTTGTTGGACTTGGATTCGCACTGACCCTCGGCCTCTCGGCCTGCGGCAAGAGTGATGATGCTTCGCAATCGGCCAGCGCTGCTTCGGCAGCGGTTGCACCTGTCGCGTCCGTCGCGGTCGAGGCGTCCGCGCCGGCCGCAGCGCCCGCAGCAGCAGCCGCCAGCGACGCAGCACCCGCTGCAGCTGTGGCAACCGCCGCAGCCGGTGGCGACAACTCGGCGGTTGGCGAGAAGACGTTCAAGGGCACCTGCTTTATGTGCCACCAGACCGGCGCTGCCGGCGCACCGATGTTCGGCAACAAGGCCGACTGGGCACCGCGTATCGCGAAGGGCAAGGACACGCTGTACAAGCACGCGCTGGAAGGCTTCACCGGCAACAACGGCACGATGCCCGCGCACGGCGGCAACCCGAGCCTGAAGGACGACGAAGTCAAGGCAGCCGTCGACTACATGGTTGCGAAGGCACAGTAACACCGGCCACAACACCGCGCTTTCTGCCCACGGGCCGGCGCGCGGTGTTGCGTTCGTAAATGGAGGTGTTCCGACACCGGCTGTCTCTAAGTGGCAAAAATGAAAGTATTGCTCCGGATCATGCTGTTAGTACTGCTCCTCGTAGCGGCCCGCCCGGGTTTCGCTTCGACTTACGAGCAGGAGTTGCCAGACCAGTTGTTCAGTCAGCCCGAGATGTGCAAATGGACCGACTGCGCCGGCGTATTGCCGGGTGCGAACGAGTTCTCGGCACGCAAGGGTAACCCGCCGTATGTGGAGGGTTGGGCGAACGATGGCCATACGCGTGTGCTCAAGGGCTACGTGTTCCTGTCGACCGACATCGTCGACATCATGGGCTACTCGGGCAAGCCGATCGTGACGCTGATCGGCATGGACACGAAAGGCGTGATCGCGGGCGTACGTGTGCTCCAGCACAGCGAGCCGATTCTGCTCGCCGGGATTCCCGAGGGCAAGCTGCTCGATTTTCTGCATCAGTACGTCGGCAAGTTCGCCGGCGGCCGTTTCGAAATCGGGCATGGCGAAGGCGGCGCTCCGGGGCTTGACGCCATCTCGGGCGCAACCGTGACGGCCATTGCCGAAAACCAGCTGATCGCGCGCACCGCGGTCGCGATCGCAAGCCAGGTCGGCATCGTCAAGAAAACGGTCCTTCCGCAAGCGAAGCTGGTGCAGTCGGATACGATTTATAGCTGGAACGATCTCGTCGACATGGGCGCGGTCCAGCATCTGGAAGTGCATGCGAAAGACGTCGGCGAGGCGGATATCGGCCGCCCGTACCTCGATCTGTACTTCGGATATCTGAATTCGCCGTCGATCGGCAAGAGCGTGCTCGGCGCGTACGATTACGCGCAGATCATGAGCCGGCTCAAGCCCGGCGAGCATGCCATTTTCGTCGTCGCGAACGGCACCGAATCGTTCAAGGGTTCGGGCTTCGTGCGCGGCGGCATCTTTGACCGCATCCAGGTCCGCCAGGGCATCAACGCATACACGTTCAAGGACTCCGACTTCCTGAACCTCTACTCGCTGGAAGCGAAGGGTGCGCCGTCGTTCAACGAAACCGGCATCTTCATCCTGCGCGGCCCCAGCTTCAGCGCGGCCTATCCGTGGAAATTCGTGTTCCTCGGCCACAAGGTCGACAAGGAAACGGGCGCGAAGTCGTTCTCCGCGTTCAACACGCCGTACTGGCTCCCGGCCCGCTTCCTCGAAGGCGGCCGTCCGCACGTCGAAGAGGAAAAACCGGCCTGGTACAACGCATGGCACGGCAAGACGGTCGAGATCGGCTTCTTCGCGGCCTGGGCGCTGGCCGTCATCGGCTTCTTCATCACGCGCGACCGCTGGGTGCGCAAGGCGAAGCGCGTCGACAAGCGCTGGGTTTCGTGGCCGAAGTACGCGAGCTGGATGATCGCCATCGTCTTCGCGGGCTGGCATGAAATGGCGCAGCCGTCGATCACGCAGGTGCTCACGTTCGTCCATTCGCTGTTCGGCGGCTGGAATATCGGGCTCTTCCTGTCCGATCCGTTCATCTTCATGTTCTGGATCGTGATCGCCGTCACCGTGCTGGTGTGGGGGCGCGGTCTCTTCTGCGGCTGGATGTGTCCGTTCGGCTCGCTGTCCGAGTTGCTCTTCAAGATTGCGGCCGCAACGGGTCTGAAAAAACTGCAACGCAAGTTGCCGATGAAATGGCACAATCGCCTGCGCAAGCTGAAGTACGTCGTGTTCGCCGTGCTGCTCGTCGTGTCGGTCTTCTCGATGCCGTGGGCCGAAAAGCTCGCCGAAGTCGAGCCGTTCAAGACGACGTTCCTCGTCGGCGTGCTCAACCGCTCGTGGCCGTTCGTGCTGTTCTGGACGGTCGTGATCGGCGCGTCGATCTTCGTCGAGCGGCCGTTCTGCAAGTATCTGTGCCCGCTCGGTTCGAGCCTCGCGCTGCCGGGTTTCCTGCGGTTCCTGCAGCTGCGCCGCAAGCCTGAGTGCACGTCGTGCCACGCATGCGCGGTTGGCTGCGGTTCGCAGGCGATCGACGAGAAAGGCAAGATCGACCAGATGGAGTGCATGCTCTGTCTCGACTGTATGGTGTTGTATTACGACGAGCATGTTTGCCCGCCGCTGTCGAAAGAAAGAAAACGCCGTGAGCGCGAAGGCCTTCCGCTCACGCCGGTGGCAGGCAACGGGCATTACATTCCGATCAAGAAGATCTGATCGACCTGTATGATCGAGGTTCGAGGCGGCGCACGAAGGTACGTCGCCTCGCTTGCTGTCTGGACCACGTTACCCTATTCGTAAGCTCCGGGCAAGGCATGACGCGGCGCGATTGGCAAGTACGGGCATGTGGATATATTTGTAATTCACTTTCGCGCGCAACCTTCGCGAACAGCTTGCTATCGGTCAACCGTTCTACCTCAAGGTTTTTTTAAAATACGCATTGCATTGGTGTCTTTTAGGGACAGCACGAGCGCTTCTGTGGCAGTACGGTCGTCGTCGTGTTTTGCAATACCTCTAACTCCCACAGAATGAAACGGGGCGAGCGAATGAATCGGATGTGCAAGATCTGGATGATGTTTCAAGTGATGGCAGGCCTTTCGGGCGGTGCAGTTCTCGCACACGCAGCAGATCTGGCCAAACCCGACGCGAGCCGTGGGCAGCAAGTCGTATCGACGGTTTGCGTGGCGTGCCACGGCGCGGACGGCAACAGCGCGAGCGAGTTGTATCCGAAGCTCGCAGGTCAGCAGGCCGAGTACATCGCGAAGCAACTCAAGGATTTCAAGCCGCAAGCCAGCGGGCAAGCCGCGCGCGTCAATCCGATCATGGCGGGCATGGCAGGCGGACTGACCGATCAGCAGATCGCCGACATCGCCGCGTACCTCTCGTCCCAGACGATGAAGCCGGGCGCCGCGCATAACGCGGATACGGTCGCGCTTGGACAGAAGATCTACCGCGGCGGCATTGCGGAGAAGGGCGTGCCGGCGTGTGCAGGCTGCCACGGACCGGCAGGTCAGGGCATTCCCGCGCAGTATCCGCGCCTGTCGGGTCAGTGGGCCGCGTATACCGCGAATCAGCTGGGCGCGTTCACCCAGGGTGCGGGCGCGCGCAACAACAGCGAGCCGATGCATGCGATTGCATCGCGTCTCTCGGACAACGAGATCAAGGCGGTGGCCGACTACATCTCGGGACTGCACTAAGGATCTCCGGCTAGCCCAGACAAACCATCGATACGGCGCGACGGCCGCGACGAAGGGGCGACACGCTCCTGCGTCGTGCCGGTTCGCGTGACGCACGATGCCCGCATTACGGCATTACGTGCGCCTCCAGCACGAAAACTGGTAGCGCTTCGAAGGTTTGTCGCGCGGTGTCGCGCCAGGCACGCGAACGCGCATTCGGCAAAAGCGGCTGAAGGAAACATTCAATTTTGAAGTGGGGGTTGTAATGAAAAACCAGGAAGATGATCACGTCGACGGCAGCCGCCGTACATGGCTGGTTGCGGCGACCGTGGTGGGCGGCGTTGGCGGGGTGGCGACCGTTGTGCCCTTCGTCAGCTCGTTCGCGCCTTCGGAGAGAGCCAAAGCGGCAGGCGCTCCGGTGGAAGTCGATATCAGCAACTTGAAGCCCGGTGAAATGATGACCGTGGCATGGCGCGGCAAGCCGGTGTGGATTTTCAACCGCACCGACGAGCAGCTCGCCGACGTCAAGAAGGCCAACAACGACGTTGCCGATCCGAACACCGCGAAGCCTTTCTCGATGCCGGATCCGGACTACTGCAAGAACGAATTCCGCTCGCGTCCCGAGCGCAAGAACATTCTCGTCGCCGTTGGCGTGTGCACGCATCTGGGCTGTACGCCGACGCCGCGCTTTCAGGAGGGTGCACAGCCCAACCTGCCGGACGACTGGCCCGGCGGTTTCCTGTGCCCGTGCCACGGCTCGACTTACGACCTGGCAGGCCGCGTGTTCAAGAACAAACCCGCGCCGCAGAATCTGGATATTCCGCGCCATATGTTCGCGTCCGAGCACCGGCTCGTGATCGGCAAGGACGAAAAGGGAGAAGCGTAAATGGCGACCGAAAAGACCGTGGAGACGACAGGCCTTGTCGGCTGGATCGACAGGCGGTTTCCGCTCACCGCGATGTGGCGCGACCATCTCTCCGAATACTACGCGCCGAAGAACTTCAACGTCTGGTACTTCTTCGGCTCGCTCGCGCTGCTGGTGCTGGTGAACCAGATCGTCACGGGCATCTTCCTGACGATGAACTACAAGCCCGATGCGACGCTCGCGTTCGCCTCGGTCGAGTACATCATGCGCGAAGTGCCGTGGGGCTGGCTGATCCGCTACATGCACTCGACCGGCGCGTCGATGTTCTTCGTGGTGGTGTATCTGCACATGTTCCGCGGGCTGCTGTACGGCTCGTATCGCAAGCCGCGCGAACTCGTGTGGATCTTCGGCTGCGCGATTTTCCTGTGCCTGATGGCCGAGGCATTCTTCGGCTACCTGCTTCCCTGGGGGCAGATGTCGTACTGGGGCGCACAGGTGATCGTGAACCTGTTCTCGGCGATTCCGTTCGTCGGCCCGGATCTGTCGCTGTGGATCCGCGGCGACTACGTGGTCTCCGACGTCACGCTGAACCGCTTCTTCGCCTTCCACGTGATCGCGATTCCGCTCGTGCTGGTGGGGCTCGTGGTTGCTCACGTCATCGCGCTGCACGAAGTGGGCTCGAACAACCCGGACGGTATCGAGATCAAGGCGAAGAAGAACGAGAAGGGTATTCCGCTCGACGGCATTCCGTTCCATCCGTACTACTCGGTGCATGACTTCCTCGGCGTTTGCATTTTCCTGATGGTCTTTGCAGCGATCGTGTTCTTCCTGCCGGAGATGGGCGGTTACTTCCTCGAAGCGAACAACTTCATCCCCGCGAACCCGCTGCAGACGCCGCCTGAAATCGCGCCGGTCTGGTACTTCACCGCGTTCTACGCGATGCTGCGCGCCACGACCGATCCGTTCAAGCTCGTGCTGATGATCGTGATCGCGCTGCTCGGCGTGCTCGCGCTCGTGCGCGCACGCGGCAAGTGGAAGCTGGCCCTGCCGGGTCTCGCCATCCTCGTGGTCCTCGCGATGTACTTCACGCAGTCGAAGTTCTGGGGCGTCGTGGTGATGGGTTCGGCCGTGGTGTCGCTGTTCTTCCTGCCGTGGCTCGATCAAAGCCCGGTGAAGTCGATTCGCTATCGTCCGTTCTTCCACAAGGTCTTCTACGCGATTTTCGTGGTGGTGTTCCTGACGCTCGGGTACCTCGGCACGCGTCCGCCGGCGCCTGTCGCGACGCTGATCGCCCAGGTTTGCGCGCTGATCTACTTCGCCTTTTTCCTTGGCATGCCGTACTGGACGCGGCGTGGCACGTTCAAGCAGCCGCCTGAGCGTGTGAACTTCAAGGCCCATTAATTGAGCGAGGAGAACGTAAAGATGAAAAAACTGCTTACGAGGCTGGCGCGCGCGGGCGCGGCGTCGGTCGCCCTCGCATTCGCGCTTGGCAGCGCACCGGTCCACGCGGAAGAAGGCTTTCCGCTCGACCGTGCGCCCGAGGCCGCCAATCTGGCTTCCTTGCAGCATGGCGCGCAATTGTTCGTCAACTACTGCCTGAACTGCCACAGTGCGAGCCTGATGCGTTATAGCCGCCTGCAGGCTATCGGCATTCCGAACAAGACGATCGAAGACAATCTGCTGTTCACGACCGACAAGGTCGGCAACACGATGACTGTCGCGATTCGCCCGGACGATGCGAAGGCATGGTTCGGCGCGCAACCGCCCGATTTGTCGGTGGAAGTGCGCGCACGCGGCCGCGACTGGCTGTACACGTATCTGCGCAGCTTCTATCGCGACGAGTCGCGTCCGACCGGCTGGAACAACATGGTCTACCCGAACGTGGGCATGCCTCACGTGCTGTGGCAGCTGCAGGGCCAGCGCACGGCGAAGTTCGAGGACGTGGTCGACGCGAAGACGGGTGAGAAGAGCCACAACTTCGTGGGCTTCGAGCAAGTGACGCCCGGCACGCTGTCGCCGGTTCAGTACGATGCGGCGGTGGGCGATATCGTGGCCTACCTGTCGTGGATGTCCGAGCCGGAGCAGCAAACGCGCAAGCGCGTCGGCGTCTGGGTGCTGTTGTTCCTCGCCGGTTTGACGCTTGTCGCCTGGCGCCTGAACGCAGCCTACTGGAAAGACGTGAAGTAACGCTGCAGTAAACGGGGTGGAGCCGGTACGCGTACCGGCTCCACCTTCTACCGGGTGCCGTGGCGTTCGCCATCCATCGCCACCCATCGCCATCAGTAGCACCCGTCATCGCGCGACGACGCACCTTGCGTCGCGAATCGGCCGGACATCGCCGCCACGGCTGACGATCGAATCGATACAGCGCTGAACCCGTCCAGAATCCCCGAAGTTTCGAAGCGCCGGTCTAGCGCCTTTCGCAGTCCTTTCCACACCGTAATCGACCGTTCGTTCTAATCCCGCTTCTGCCTCGCATCCGGCTTTCAGGCTGGTTCGCCGACGTTCGGCAGCTATTTTTCCAGTGCATTTCTATTGCGGCGTTTTTCGCACGCCCAGTTTCGCGTGGCGGGACTCAAGCAATCCTCAATGATCGAATTATGCGGATCCGCACTGCGCAGGCAGTGCGGCCGTGTTGCGCCATGGGTAAGTTGCCGCGCCGACCTTAAGTTTCAAGCCTTGCGACCGTTATACAAAAGGGGCGTCATTCGGGCGACCATGTTGCGTGCGTGTACAACCGGCAATTGAGCGTAATGACATGACCGGGTTGCGCCCGAAAGTGCACAACAGCCGTGTCACCCCGCAGTAATAATTCGCATTTCCAGGCGATGCGCTGCGAATTCAAGAACAAACGTTTGCAGTCGGCAGGCCGATACAGCCAGATGCAGCCGATGAATTGGTGCGACGACGATAAGCCGGGCCGCAGAGCCAGTCGCACCGAGGGTGTGGTCCTCAAGGAGAACCGTACCCGGCATTCGGACGCAAGTTTATTGATTAGAAAGTCTCGTGGGGGGTAAGTAAATGGGCTTTAGCTTGAACAGCGTGCGCATTGGTGCACGGCTAGGCGCCGGTTTCGGAATACTGCTGGTGTTGTTGTGCGCAGTCGGCGGTTTTGCGACGTTCGAGGCGTCGCGCATCAACGCGAGCACGGTCGATATCGCAGACAACTGGCTGGTAGGCGTGCGGACTCTCGCTCAGGCACGTATGGCGGGGAATGCCGTGCGGCACTCGACCCTGGATTCCGTGCTCGAAAGTCAGGCCGACAAAAAAGTGGCGCGGCGTACGGCACACGACGAGGCGCTGAAGCAGTTCGACACCGCAATGAACGCGTATGAAAAGACCGTTCGCGGCGGGGAAGAGGGGCAACTGACGCAGCAGATCAAGTCGGCCTGGAACGACTATCTGGCACTCGACAAGCAGGTGCTCGACCAGTCGGAGGCGAATAACGATGCGGCCGCGCGAAGTCTGTCCGTCGGTGCATCGGAAAACGCGTTTCAGGCCGTGACGGAAGCCTTCAAGGCCGATATCGCGTTTCAAAAGAAAGGTTCCGATGCTGCCCGCGACGATGCTGCTTCCACCTATCGCACTTCGCTCGAAGCGACTGTCACGCTAATTGCCATTGCCGTGGTGTTCGGCATTTTCATGGCCATTCTCATCACGCGCTCGATTACGAATCCGCTGCAGACTGCTGTCACGATTGCGCAAACGGTTGCCAATGGAGACCTGACCTCGCGCATCGAAATCAGCGGACGCGACGAGACATCGCTGTTGCTTCGTGCCCTGCGCACGATGAACACGAATCTCGCCAATCTCATCGCCTCGGTGCGCAACAGCAGTGAAAGCATCGCGACCGGGGCGGCGGAAATCGCCACGGGAAATACCGATCTTTCCTCGCGCACGGAGGAACAGGCTGCATCGCTCCAGGAAACGGCGTCGAGCATGGAGGAATTGACGGCGACCGTTCGTCAGAACACCGAAAGTGCGAAGCAGGGCAATATGCTGGCCGCGAACGCGTCCGAAGTCGCGGTGCGCGGCGGCGACATCGTGGGGCGCGTGGTCGAGACGATGCACGACATTTCGGATAGCTCGGCGCGGGTGGCCGAAATTATCGGCACGATCGAAGGCATTGCTTTCCAGACCAATATCCTCGCGCTCAATGCCGCCGTTGAAGCTGCGCGAGCGGGTGAGCAGGGCCGTGGTTTTGCCGTGGTGGCGGGCGAAGTCCGTACGCTTGCGCAACGCTCCGCCGTTGCGGCGAAAGAGATCAAGGAACTGATTCACGCATCGGTCGAACGGGTCGATGCGGGAACGGCTCAGGTGGACGAGGCGGGACGCACCATCACGGATGTCGTGTCGGCCGTGCGCCGCGTCACGGATCTGATGGGCGAGATTTCAGCCGCTTCTCACGAGCAGCATACGGGCATCGAGCAGGTCAGCCAGGCCGTCGTGCAGATGGATCAGGTGACGCAGCAGAACGCGGCGCTGGTGGAGCAGGCGTCGGCAGCGGCGCAGTCGCTGGCCGAGCAGGCTGGGGGTTTGCGCGACGCGGTTTCCGCATTCAAGGTCGCGGATTCGCAGATTGCAGGCCGCAACGTTGCTGGCACAACAACTCATCGCACAAGCGGCTCATCGGCCAAAGCGACGATCGGCGCTGCACCGCGCGCTGCTGCGAAACCGGTCGCGAAGAATGCTGTCGGGAAGAGCGTGGCGGAGCAGCCCATGGAAGCGCTTCCGGTTGCACAGATCTCCCGGCCCGGCAGTACACCCGGTAGTACACCTGCTAACAAGCTCGATAACAACCAGACGGACGATTGGGAGACGTTCTGACGACGGTCCCATTGAGCTTGAGCAGAAAGTAAAAGCTCGATTTGCCGCCCATCCGCTGGGCGGCCATTTATTTGAAAGCACGAACCATGAAGACGCTACTCGCCCGGATCGGGCTACCTGCAAAATTCGGCATTCTCGCGGCGCTGGCGCTCAGCATGGTCGCGATTCCAACCGCGCTCTTCATTTACAGCGCGGACATCGGCGGCACCAATGCGGCCATCGACCTCAAGCATCGCGAGGCTGGCGGCATTCCTGTCGAGCGTGCCCTGCTGCACGCGGTGCAACTGACGCAGAAGCATCGTGGCCTGTCGAGTATCGCGCTTGCGAGCACGGATGCAGGCGTGGCGGAACAATTGCACGCGAATACCAGCGAGGCCGATGCCGCCTACAGCGAAGTGACCAGCCGGCTGCAAGGGATGAATGCAAGCGGCCCCGCGCTCGCGCAATGGAACAGCGTGATGCAGGCCTGGCAATCGTTGCGCGACAAGGTCGGCAACCATCAGATCGATCCTGAGGGAAGCGTGGTCGGTCATGGGAATCTGATTGCGCAGCTTTTGAAGGTCAACGGGTTGCTTCTCGATGAGTCGGGTCTCGCCGTCGATCACGATATCGACAGCTACCGGATGATTCTGAGCGCACTCGTGGACGTACCGGCGCTGACCGAGGAACTGGGGAAGACGCGCGCAAAGGGGGCGAAGATTCTGGCGCAGGGCACAGCCTCGCCTGCCGACATCGTGGAGATGACGAATCTCGTGAATCGCTCCAACGAGCGCTCGGACGCGGTCAAGTACGATCTGGACACGATGATGCGGGAGAATCCGAAGCTCGGTGCGTCGCTGAGTGCGCCGCTTGCGCAGGCACAGCGGCTTTCGGAGACGGCGCTGGACGCGGCGCAGCAGCGCATTATCCATGCGTCGACATTGGACCTGCCCGCGAAGGAGTATTACGGCGCGTTCACCCGTGCCATCGATGAAGACTTCAAGGTCGATGGCGCCCAGATCGGCACATTGGAAGACCTGCTGAACACGCAGGCGTCGAACATGCGCTTCTCGCAGGAAGCACAGGAAGCCGCGCTGGGCGTTCTCGTGATTCTGATTGCCGTCGCAACGTTTCTCGCGATTGCGATTGTCCGGTCGGTGGCCGGTCCGATTGCGAGCGCGGTGACATTCGCAAAAAACGTGGCGCAGGGCGACCTGACCGGACACATTACGGTGGTCGGCACCAACGAGAGTGCACAGCTTCTGCTTTCGCTGAACGATATGTCCGGCAACCTGCGCCGCCTCGTCGGTCATGTGCGGACGAGCGCCGATTCGATTGCCGCGGCCGCCCGGCAGATTGCTGCGGGAAACAGCGACCTGTCACAGCGCACGACGCAACAGGCCGCGTCGCTGGAAGAAACGGCGGCGAGCATGGAGCAACTGGCCACGACCGTCAATCAGAACGCGCAGCGCGCGAGCGACGCGAGCCAATCGGCGCAGGGCGCTTCGGACGTTTCGCGCGAAGGCGGCATGGCAGTCGATTCGATGATCGACATGATGGAGAAGATCATCGCCAGCACCCAGAAGATCAGCGAGATCATCGGCGTGATCGACGGCATTGCTTTCCAGACCAATATCCTCGCGCTCAATGCCGCAGTCGAGGCTGCGAGAGCCGGCGAGCAGGGCCGCGGATTCGCGGTGGTCGCGAGCGAAGTGCGTGCGCTCGCTCAACGCAGCGCCGTGGCGGCCAAGGAAATCAAAACGCTGATCGAAAACACGGTCCAGACCATCCGCACCAGCTCCGACACGGTGAATACCGCAGGCGAGGCCGTCAAGCGCGCGGTGGGCACCATCGGGAATGTGTCGACCATTGTCGGCGAGATCGCCGTGGCATCGGTCGAGCAGGGTAAGGGCATCGACCAGGTGAATATCGCCGTGTCGCAGATGGACAAGGTCACGCATCAGAATGCCGCGCTGGTCGAAGAGGCGATGGCTGCGTCCACCTTGCTCGCCGATCGGGCCGGGGAACTTCAGACTGCGGTATCGGTATTCGTCGTCAGCGGCGGCAAATCGGCGTTTGCAGCAGCCTGATCGTCATCGGCATGCGTCGACCCGCGAGGGTCGACCTGCGGCGGGTCGGGTTCGTCTTTCGGGAAGAAGACGAACGCCCGCCGTGTTTGGATCCAGAAGAAACACGCGGCCACCCGGATTGTCCTCGATCGTGACGGGTAACCCCCTTTTGTGAAATTTATCTGTTTAATCAGATCTTTTTGCGCTCCAGATAATGCTGCGCAATTTTGTCCGTGTTCTCGGCAAACGCTGAAAATATTTCTCGTGAATTGATTCGTTCTCGCAAACGTTGACGTAAAAGCGAAATTGATTTTCGTCAGTTTGATTAAAAGAGGATGCTGTAGACTCAGGATCGAGAATACTTGTGTTCGCTTTTGATGGCCGTGGCGCGCCAATGCGCCGGACAAGCCCGGGCGCAAGGCTGGCGGGGCTGCTTCCGTACCGGAGCGGAGAATCCAGAACATCGATAAAGATTAAAACCATGCGTATTAATCAGCCGGTCACGAATCACGAGTATGTGTTGCCGCAGGACGATATCATCATTACTCGCACGGACCTGAAGGGCAGAATCGAATACGCGAATGACGCATTTCTTCGCGCCTGCGGGTTCTCTCGCGAAGAGGTGATCGGCAAGGCACAGAATATCGTCCGGCACCCCGATATGCCGCCGTGCGCGTTTGAAGATCTGTGGGCGACGATCAAGCGCGGCCGTCCGTGGACCGGCGTCGTCAAGAACTGGCGCAAGGACGGCGGATTCTACTGGGTACGCGCCAATATCACGCCCTCGGTGCGCAATGGCCAGGTCACCGGATACATCTCCGTTCGCACGCGTCCGACCGAAGCGGAGATTGCGTTATCCGAGCTCCTGTACGAAGACCTCAAGCGTGAGCACGGGGGCAAGTGGCGACTGAAAGGCGGGCGCGCTATCCGCAAGGGCATTCGCGGCATTCCGCAGCGCGTGCTCAATCTTCCGGCCAGTGGGCGCCTCACCGCACTGATGGCGCTTCAGGCAGTGATGATCCTGCTGGTGCCGATCAGCACGGCATCCGGGCTTCTCGCGCATACGGTGGGCGTGCAGCTTGGATGGTCGATTGCCATTGCAGCCGCGTTGTTGTGCGGGGTGATGGCCGTCTACTTGTCCCGCAATATTTTCGCGCCGCTTGCCGAGATGAATGCAAGCGCACTCAAGGTTCTCGCGGGCGATCTGCATCATCGTTTTCTGGAGCGGGGCGACACGAACACGCAGCGTCTCGGGCGCGTGCTGAACCAGATGAACGGCAAGTACATCGGCGTATTGATGGACACGCGCGTATCGATCGACAGAGTGCGCGGCGCCTCTTCGGGGCTCGCCACCGGGAATGCCAATCTGTCAGCGCGCACGGAGCAGCAGGCAAGCGCAATCGAACAGACCACCGCAACGCTGAGTCAGATCACCGATACGGCGAAGCACAACGCCGAATCGGCGAAACAGGCCAGCTCCGAAGGTGAGCGCACGGCTGAGGCAGCCTCGGCTGCCGCCGAGGCCGTCCGCCGTTCGGCGCGGCTCACGGACGAACTGGCCGGTCACTCGCGGCGGATTTCGGAAATCACATCCACCATTGACGGCATCGCGTTTCAGACGAACCTGCTGGCCTTGAATGCAGCAGTTGAAGCTGCGCGCGCCGGGCAGAACGGACGCGGATTTGCCGTGGTCGCGAACGAGGTGCGTACGCTCGCGAAGCAGTCGGAGGCTGCGGCGCGCGAAATCAAATCGCTGATCGACAACTCGCTCGAACTGATGACGGCAAGCGCCCAGGCTGCGGCCAGCGCCGGGGGCGACATGGGCAAGGTCGAGCAATCCATTGCGGGCCTCACGCGCACCATTTCAGATATTGCGCGCGCAAGCAGTGGACAAAGCGTCGAGATCGGCGAGTCGCAGATTGCCGTGGAGCAGCTTGCCCAGATCACCCAGATGAACGCGGCGCTCGTCGAGGAATCGACTGCTGCGTCGGCCGCGCTCAACCAGCAGGCCCAGGCGCTTGAAGACGCCGTGAATGTGCTGATGGCGTGACGAGGCGAGTTGCGTCGATAAAACGGCTATGTGTGGATGCCGGGGCAGTGGGCCGTCGTCGCGCGTCGAGATCGTCGCCGCGCGCCGGACGCCACGGTACGGCGTGCGACTGCACAAGCTGCCGTCGGTCCCGAGCCGGATCAGTTCGATGCCGGAGCCGGGGCCGAAGCCGCGCCGGACGATGCCGCTGGTTTGCGCCCGGAATGGCTCATATGCGAGCGCGCACGCTGGTTGCGGAACAACTCGTCGGCAATCGCCTTTTGATCGTCGGACAGCGCGGCGTACAGCGTACTGAACGCGGTCGCGAGTTTCTGCATGTTATCGGCATGCAGCTGAGCGAGCGATGCATAGGATTTCATTGCGTCGTCGGCGTTCAGCGAATGAAGTTTTTGCGCGCGATCCCGTATCGCCGAATCGGTGCTCCTGGCGTTGTCGCGCATGACCTGTGCATATGCATCCCACTGCTGCGACTGCTGAGCGGTGATCTTCAATTCGGCATGGAGCCGGTCGATCCGTTGCTCCACGAAATCGGCATGTTTCTGCGCTCGATTTGCAGCCACGGACGATGCCGCGTCCGGACTGCTCGTCACCGCTGTTTGCGCCCACGCGGAAGCGGTGCACAAGCCAAGGACGAACAAGGCGGGAACAACAGTGTTACGAACCGTTTTTTTCATGGTCGGAAGCTCTCTGATAGACGGGCTGCAGAACTGCGCGTCGCCCCGGCATTGCGTGCGTGGGCGTTGCGCCATGGCACGCCAGCTTAGTAGCCGGGAGGGTAGTTGTTCGGATAGTAGTAGGCGCCTGGAGGAGGTGGCGGCGGGGGCGCGGAATAGACATCGGCGGGCGGCGCCTGCGTTGCGTTCGAAATGACCGCGCCAGCGACCGCGCCAAGGAGCGCACCCACAACCAGGCCGCCGACCAGGCCGTTGTCGCCGTGTCCGCCGCCGTCATGTCCACCGCGATAGCCGCCATGTCCGCCACGATAACCGCCACCGCGATACTCGGGTCGGCCGTGACCGCCGTAATCGCGTCGGTCGTGCTGTGCTTGCGCGGGTAGTGCCGATGTCGCTGCAACGATGGCGACGATCGTCATCGCAGACCACCGGCGTAGAGAAATACGGGAAATCTGGATCATCGATTCAAGATTCCTGGCGTTGGATGAAATCAAATGATACGACGGACTGAAGCTGATGCGTTGTCAAACGATTTGCGCTTGTGCCAGCCGCTTTTCAGTTTCCCAAGCTGACCGATCCCGTGCCCGATTGCGTCGATGAGTCTGAACTGGCCGTGCAGACCGCCGAACAGGTTTCCCGGCAGCGAGCTTTCTTTTATCCAGCGAATCCGCTCAAGCGCGCAACGCCGCAGGCGCCCGGAATGTCCGGCCGGGCATCCGACCCTTCGGATCGGGAATTTCCCTGGCGCGGCTACGGCTATCGCGGCGCGTTGCAGCCTGCGTCGCAGGCTTCAATGGCTGGCTTGAATAGCGCGCCGATTGTCGGGGCTGGCCTGCCGGGCGGCGTGTTTTTATTATTTAACTCTATGTTTCAAATGAGAAAAATAATAAATGCGGCTGCTTTTGCGAGTGCCTGAAGTTCCAGATCAAGTGAATGGAGTTCCAGATTGGGTGAATCTCAACCATCCCTGTCGAGATTCATTTAAGTTTGAACTGTTCATGACCCTAGCGTAAGGCTTCCGGCCCTGGTTGCTCAGCTAGGCTTGAATGTGCGATTCACTTAACTTTGAACTATCCCGAGTTTGGTTCACTCAACTTTGAACTTTCTGTGTGAGGTGGATTTTGCTCTGGCGAACCCCGGTGTGTCGGGCTTCAGACGGCGATGGGACGAAATGATAATCGGCGTTTTGGTCGCAGGTAGAAGGGTAGGGAAGAGTCGTGACCGCGCGACGGCCCCGTATCGAAAGTGCGGACGCGCCCGACTGGAGGGTGCTTTTGCGGAATGTGTGCTCATGAGCGGCACAGGAAAGGCTGATCCTGAAGCCGTCCGGCTGGAACCGGCCAGTCGCAGTGGTTCGTAAGAGTCCGTCCACGGTCATCGGAAAGTCTGCGTCACCTCGAAACCAGGCGGAGCATCGAGACTCGTGGTCGCAAAGTGGAACCAGGCCGAATTTGCACGTGACTTGGATCAAACTAAACGGTGAGCTTCCCCCTTCGATAGGGCCTTCGCGTTCCACAGGGCGTGCAGTCGGCGGTAGCCGAATCGACGACGTTCGTGCGTCAACTCCACCGGACGCGCCGCTAGCACCTCGATCTCGTGGCCCGGCTTCGCGTCGTAATGCAACACGCTGCGAGAAGGTCAGACAAGCCGGCAGGCGCGGCGCTCAGAGATGTTGACCTTCTCCCGAATCGCCGCCACTGCTTCGTGCTTGGCTTGCGGCCTCAGTGCTTTCCCTTGACGACGACCTTCAACGCTTCCATATCGAGCATTGCTTCGGCCAGCAGCTTCTTCCGCCGGGCATTCTCCACCTCCGTCGCCGGGCCGCGCGTGACGGCCGCCGCGCTGATCCGCCCGCGCAACTATTTCCGCTTCGTGACGAGTGCGGTGATCGCTGCACCCGTCATTCCCGGCGTCCGCGATGTCGCTGCTCGACGGCTGATCGCGCGGTGCATTTCAGCGGTCATCCGGGGCTGGAGATCGGGCGCGAGGCGCTGGTGTCGTGTCTGCTGCTCGCGCGGTGCGGGCATCTCGTGAAGATGCCGTCTTATTTGCCGGCGTGGTCGAAAATTTTCAACGCCGATCTACCGGTCTCGCTCGCCGCGCCGCCGTGCCCCGATGCGTTCTGGTTTCCCGACAGCCAGATTTGGATCGCGCAGGAACAGGCAATGGGCGGCAAGGCGGCCTGGCGCGAGCGGGCTCTGCGCGCGCGATGCATCACGCCGACGCGCTCAGGCCGCGTCACGCGTTGCCCGCTTGCGCGCCCACACGAAGCGCGCGCTTGAGCACGTCCACCACTTCCTCCTGATTCGCGCGCGTGAGCCCGACCCACAGCGGCAGGCGGATCAGCCGGCCGGCGAGGGCGTCGGTGACGTCGAGCTCACCCGCCGCTCTGCCGACGGCCATGCCCGCGCGCGACGAATGCAACGGAATATAGTGGAACACCGCGCCGATGCCCGCCTGCTTCAACGTATCCAGCACGACCTGCCGATTCACGTGCGGCGCGACGAGGATGTAGTACATGTGCGCGTTGTGCACGCAGTGCTCGGGAATGACCGGCCTGCGGAGCCAGCAATCGGTTTCGAGGTCGGCGAGCAGCGCATGATAGTGACGCCAGCTCGCGAGCCGCTCATCGGTGATGCGCCCGGCCTGTTCCAGTTGCGCCCACAAAAAAGCGGCGATCAGCTCGCCGGGCAGAAACGACGAGCCGATGTCCTGCCACGTGTACTTGTCCACTTCGCCGCGAAAATAGCGGCTCCGGTCGGTGCCTTTCTCGCGGATGATCTCCGCCTGCGCGGCGAACCCGGGCGCATTCACGAGCAGCGCGCCGCCTTCGCCGGAAATGACGTTCTTCGTTTCGTGAAAGCTGTACGCGCCGAGATCGCCGATACTGCCGAGCGCGCGGCCCTTGTACGTCGAGGTCACGCCCTGCGCGGCATCTTCGATCACGAGCAGACCGTGCCGCTTCGCAATGTCTGTGATGGCGTCCATCTCGCACGACACGCCCGCGTAATGCACGGGCACGATCGCGCGGGTCTTCGGCGTGATCGCGGCCTCGATGCGGGTTTCGTCGAGATTGAGCGTGTCCGGGCGAATGTCGACGAACACCGGCACGCCGCCGCGCAACGCGAACGCATTGGCCGTCGACACGAACGTGTAGGACGGCATGATGATTTCGTCACCAGGCTTGATCGCGGCGAGCAGCGCTGTCATTTCGAGCGCGGCGGTGCACGAGTGCGTGAGCAGCGCGCGGCGCGCGCCCGTGTGCTGTTCGAGCCACGCGTGGCAGCGCTTGGTGAACATGCCGTCGCCGGCCAGATGCAGATTGCCATGCGCCTCGGCGATATAGCCGAGTTCCTGGCCGGTCATGTACGGCTTGTTGAACGGAATATGAATCGTCATAATTTTCTTGCGATTACGAGTCGGGAGCCGCCCATGGCAAAGTTGAAACCTGCACGGATCAGCCGTATTTCGACGGCCAGTATTTTTTCGAAGAGTCGATTCAGCCATGGCGGCATGCTCAGTTCTGCGCCCTCGTCCGCAGCCTGCTCCTTGCCTTTTTTCGCCAGACGCGCCGCCATCATGGCGGGCAGTAAAAACGAAACGAACGATGTGCTGCGCACGATCTCGAAGCCCGCGTCGCGCAGCTTCGTGTGCAGATCGCTCGCGGCGTAGCGGCGCACATGACACGCGTATTCATCGGTTGCGCTCCAGAGCCATGCATGCTGCGGCACCGTGAGCAGCAGCGTGCCGCGCGGCGCGAGCGCATTGCGCGCTTGCTGCAGAACGAGGTCATCTTCCTTGATGTGCTCCAGCACGTCGAACATGCCGATTGCATCGAACTCTTCGACGAAGGGGATATCGCGCGCATCCATTTGTATGAAGCGCGCGGCGCTTTGCCGTGAAGCCGCAAAAGCGAGCCCCGCCGAGAAGATTTCGCTGCCGGACAGATTCGCGCGCGGAAACGCCTGCGCGATCGCAGCGAGCACATAACCCGTGCCGCAGCCGACTTCGAGAAACGAAGCGAAGCCAGGACAGTATCGGCGCAGCGACCAGATGATGAGCCGATTTCGCGCGCGGAACCAGAAGCTGTCCGATTCGAGCGCGGCGAGTTCGGCGAAATGTGTGGCGCGGAAGCCTTCGCTGGCGTCGCTCAAGGCGGGCGCGTAGGCGGGAAGCGCGTCGCGCGTGGGCGGCGTCCAGTGGCAACGCGTGCAGGCGTCGGACGCCGCCGGAAAGAGATGCTGGCAGGCGAGGCATCGTTTCATCGGTGCTTCTCCTGCATGGTGGCGGGCTGCATGAAAACGAGCAGCTTGAGCGTGACGAACAGAAAGGCCGCCACCACGAACACGGCGATGAACTGAATCACGCGCGGCGAGTAATGCAGGTAATCGACGAACACCAGCAAAAGGCCCAGATTGAGCAGATAGCCGAGCGCATACGCGCTCCCGTATCGCAGGCCCGGCCCCAGCACGTTGCCGCGATCCTTGAAGGTCCAGTTGCGATTCGCCCAGAAGCTGGACGCGATACCGGCAATATACAAAAGCGTCATCGTCAGTTTCGGCTCCGCGCCGTGCGTGGTCGCGAGCACGAAGATCAGATAGCCGGCGAGGTTGATCGTCACGCCGACCAGACCGTAACGAAGCAGTTGTCCGAACGCGTTGCGCAAGCCGTGGGTCATCGGAGTCTTTGAGTTGGCTGGCATCGTGTATTTATGCATCGGCGACGGCGACGCCCACTTCCGCTTCCAGCGCGCGAATGCGCTTCGCGGGGCTGCCGTAGTAGAGCGAGAGATCGGCCGTGTCGTGATCGATGAGCGACTGCGCGCCGATCAGCGTTTCATTGCCGATGCGCCGCCCTTGCAGCACGACCGACGAAAAGCCGATGAAATTGCGATCGCCGAGCGACACGCCGCCGCCGAGCGTCGTATTGGCCGCGATGAAATTATGGTTGCCGATGACAGTATCGTGGCAAACGGTCGCGTTGGACCACAGCACGTTGTTCGATCCGATCGTCACGCCCGGTTCCACGACGACGCCGGGCATCACGATATTGTTCTCGCCCATGACCGTGTCTTTCGCCACATAGCCCGACGACGCGACGATATTCGTCAGCGCATAACCGCTTTGCCTGATGCTCTGATACGCCGCTTGCCGCGCGCGCATGTTGCGATAGCCGACGGCGACGAACACCGACACCTCATGCACGGGAAAGCGCCGCATGGCGTCCTGCCATTCGATGACAGGCAGCGACTCGAATTCGTCCACGGTCTTGTACTGCCGATCGACGGCGAACGCATGCACTTTCAGACCCATGTCCTGTTCCGCATAGCAGCGCACCAGCCGGGCCAGACTGGTCGCCCCGAATATGATCAGACCATTCATTGCGCTTCATCCTGCATGATTTTGCCGCGGTGCTTCGCGATCGGCCTGATAGATCTTTCTAACGATCGAATTGGGTCTCGCCTTGACTTCGAGATAGATCTTCGACACATAAATGCCGACGACGCCAAGCGAAAAGATGATGATACCGCCGATCAAAAAGAGCCCCGCCATCAACGAAGTCCATCCCTGGAATACGCGGCCCATGAAGAGCTTTTGCATCAGCAGATAAACGATGACGAGCGACGCGCCGACCGAAAACAACAGCCCCACGTAGAAGATCATGATGAGCGGCTTGCTGCTGAACGACGTGATGGCTTCGACGACCATCGCGAGGCGCTTGCGGAAGGTGTAGGACGACACGCCGTCGAAGGTTTTCGTCGCGACGATGCGCTTTTGCTTAAAGCCCGCATCGACCCAGACGGCGGGCAGGAAAATCTCGGTCTCGTGATAGTCGAGCAGCGCGTTCACATAGTTGCGCTTCATCAGCCGCGCGATGATGTCGCGATCGGACAGCCTTACGCTCGAAAACGCGTTGAAGAGCTTGTAGAACAGATCGCTCATTGCGCCCTTGAAAAGCGGCATGGTCTTCTCGGTGAGTTGCCCGACGATCACATCGGTTTCGGGGTCCTCGTTCATCGCGTGCCAGAAGCGCCCGAGATTTTCCGGCAGCTCTTCCAAGTCCACGTCGATGATGAAAACCCGCTCGCCGATGGCATGCCGAATTCCGCACATGAGCGCGCGATGCTGACCGAAGTTGCGCGCGAGATCCAGCACCTTCACGCGCGGATCGCGCTCGCACACCGAGCGCGCCACATGCAGCGAATCGTCCGGCGAACCGTCGTTCACGAAAATGATCTCGAAGGTCTGCGTGAGCTTCTCCGCGTCCGCCGCGATGCGACGGTGAAACTCTTCGATGTATCGCGACGACCTGTACAACGTGGTGACGATCGAGATATCCATGATCAGGCTTGCTTCATATAGGTTTTACATTGCGGACCGGCATTGAAGAGCAGGTCGAGAACCGTCACGCCGTGCTCGAAAGGCGCGTGCAATTGCTCGTACTCGGGATAGCCGTCATAACTCATCCATTCCACGCCGACGCCCGCTGCTGCGAACAGGCGCTCGTCGAGATAACTTTTCGCAGCGGGCCCTGAAAGATAGATGTTTGCGCCCGCCTGACAGCACACGCTGACAAGACGCGCGACGCGGTCGCCGCTGAGATCGTAGTCGCGCGACGAGGTGATGTTCGTCGTGACGCCGAGCAAGTCGCAGAGCTTGCGGATGAACAGCAGATTGATCTCGCTCAGCCATTCGAGCTGTCCCGCCTGCCGATAAAGCGCTTCGACGGCGCCCGCGTAATGCGCGAAATATGGCGCGCGCGCATAGTTGTTCGCGATGGCCTTCCAGTGCTTGACCGCCCATCGCTCGTTGAGCACGCGCGTTTCGCTGATCTTCTGATCGAGCCTTTCCTGCTGAACGGGAATCGTGATCCACTCGCTGCCGTTGCGCGTCTTGATGCGGTTACGGTTGCGCCAGTCGTTCTTCGTGAACTGCACTTCGTCGTAAATCACGAATTCGTCGACGGCGGCGATCAGATCGAAATAGCCCTTCCACGGGATGTAGTTGGATTGCAGTATGGCGACTTTCTTCATGTCGGTGATTGAACGGCGCGTCGCGCTCAGCGCGTGCCGGGTAGCACATGGTAGACGAACAGTCCCGCGTTTTTGTACGACGCATGTTCGCCCTGTGGGTCCGATTTCACCGGATGCTCGCGCGGCACGACATACCACGTTACGTGCGCATCGCGCAGCAGGCGCTGCGCCTGATCGACGGTATCGGCGCGATCGATCGACTGAATCATGGCGATGCGCTCCTTCGCCAAGCGCGTCTTGATGCCGCCGAGCGTCAGCTGAAAAGCGGTGCGCGACAGATACGCGGGAAGATCGGTGAGGCTCGTCAGCACGGTGGCGGAATCGAGAATGCGCTGGTTCGCGTCCGGGCCGCCGATCGCGAAGGTGTCGCCGACGGCGCTGTGTTGCCGGATGTGCTGCGCGGCGTCGATCAACTCACGATCCACCGGCACTTCGTAGAAGATTTCTCCGCCGCCCGGCGATGGTTTCGCCGGATTGAAGCCGCGCGCGCTCACGGCGCATCCCAGCGCGATCAGCACGAACGCAATCGATGTCGCGCGCAGTGGCAGCGTGAAACGGCGGCGCGTTTCGCTGTCGAATAGCCGCGCGAGCAGGCACACAGCATAGACGCCGAAAACCGCGTACAGCAGCACGAAATGCCGCTGCTTGTACTCCGACAAATCGCCGTTGTACGCGACGGGCGCGAACACGATCAGCAGCAGGTAGCACGCGAGCATCAGCAAGGGCAAGGCGTCGCGCATGTGGAACGCGTGGCGTCGCGCGAGCAGTGCGCCGGCGACTGCATAAACGGCCAGGAAGACGCCGAGCGGTGCCACGGCCAGCATCGCGAGTCCAATTATCGAGGCCGCCACGCGGCCGTACTGGCTCAGCAGATTCGCGTAAGTCGCGGCGAGTGTCGGCGTGCTGAACTGCGTCAGCATGAAATCGAGGAACTGCGGCGTTTGCGAATAGGTGAGCCAGATATCGCGCACGTGCGTATCGAGCGCGAGCAAGGCGGCGAGCGCGGCGAGCGCCAGAACCACGATCGCGATGAGGCGCGCGCGCAGCTTCGGCCATGCGGTGAGCGCGATCATCGCGATGAGCGCGGGCGCTTGCAGCAGAAACATATGCGCGCGGAACATGACGAGACCGAAGGTCAGGCACGTCGCCAACAACGGCCATCGCCAAGACGCATCGCGCGGTCGCCCGCTCGTCCATCGCACGGCGAGCGCCAGCGCAACGAGCCCGATGCCCGTCGCATAGCCCGATCCCGGCGCGGCGAATAGCAGCCAGTGAAATCCGTAGAACCAGTTCTTTACCCAGTAATGCGATGCATCGGGCAGGCACATCACAAGCAAAGCCGCGAACATGCCGATGCGCTGGCCGCCGAGTTCCACCGCGAACACGTAGATGCCCAGTACACCGACGAGTAATCCGATGGGCAGCAGCGCGGCGGTCGCGAGTCCGAGCGCGGGTGTGCCGGCAAGCGGTAAAAGCGCCGCCGCCAGCATGAAGAAGCCGTAGTGATAGAACGCGCGCGGCGAACCGAACATCCCGATATCGCTCGGACCGATGGCGAGCGGATCGCCGAACTTCGCGACCTCGCCCGCGTGGATGAAGTAATCGCTCGAGGCGGGAAACGTACCGGTTTCGATCAGATGAGGAAGTGCGCCCGCCGCGTCGCGACAAAACCAGCACACCAGCGCCGCGAGCGTGAGCGTGACGATGACATCGGTCCAGGCGGTTTCGGATGCAGCGGATGTAGCGGATACAGCGGTCCGCGTTCGTCCGCGTTTGAAGAACACGCATGCCGCGACCGCGGCGCCGACCACGACGAAGGCCGTCGCCGCCGCGATATTCGCGAACCAGACGATCGGCAGCATGGCGAGACTGACCACCGTCACGCCGATGCAAAACGCGGCGGGCAATCGCGCGCCCAGCGAATCGGCGTTCGCGGCTTTCAGCACGAGTTCGCCGGCCTGCACGATCACGATCGCGCCGACGAACGAAGCAAGCGCCGCAGCAACGCCCACGGAGCCGCCCGCCAGATGCAGCAAAACAAGCGTGAATATCGCGATGCCTGCGCAGAACACGGCGTGCTGACTCACGTTGCGGGACGTCGCGAAAGAACGAAGCCGATTGGTGCTGCGGCGCTCGTGCGTCGCGGTTCGCGTCGCATCCTTGCCGGAAGGTGCTATGTTGTCGGGAATCTTCGCTGTCATCGTCTGGCAACGGCAGTGGACTGCCTTTGTAATGGAAGTGCGACTACGCACCCGGCATCGTCCGAGTCTTACGATGCGTGAAAGACGTGACGTCCGGTTTGGAACTATCGGCGGATCGGATGGCGGCGGCCGGCAGACCCGCTCATTTAGCCAGGAACAATGCCGCGTCCGTGTCGATTTTCATGCAAAAAGAAATTATACCCGATGGGTGTCGGGCCTCTGCGATGCGGCCAGCGCATCGACGCTCTACGCGCCGAGCCGTCCGTTCAGATACGCCGCGACCGGTCTGGTCAGCGCGATGCCGCGCAATTCTTCCGGCGATGCGAGCTGCGCGGCGACGATCTCGCGATGATCGATGCGCAATTCCGGAATGGCGTCGAGATGAAGATCGAAGAAATGCACCTGATCCTGGCGCCCGTCCCAGTCGCCGCGCACGCTGCCGACCGCGCGCAACGGATACGACGCCAGACCGATCCCCTTGTCCAATTCCCGCTGCGCCGCCGCGTCTGGCGATTCGCTGGCGTTGAGGCTGCCGCAGGGAAAGCTCCATTCCGACCGGTACGACGACTTCACCAGCAACAGCGCGCGCTACATAAATCGCGACGAGCGCGCCTTCGTGATGCGGCCGCCGAAGGCTCCGCCACGCGCGCGCGAGCGGAAAGCCCAGGCGAAGCACCGCGCGCCAGACGGCGTCAATGACGATGGTCGCTCCGCTGCGCTCACGATTCGGCACGAGCTTGCTCCTTTGTCTGCATGTTCGGTGGATGTTCCGGCGCGCCGCGCTCACGTGCGGCAAAGTAAACTTCGACGTGACTGACGCTGGCCTTATTCATCAACTAGTCTTACGGCGAGTTCTGGTTTCGCGAGGAATGAACGAGAGAATAGTCGTCGGCCATCGGCACGATAAGATCGAACTGCCTAACGAGTTCACTGGCCTGTAGCTCCAAAAAAAAAGAAACCCTTGCACGAGGACTACGCCAAGTCCGGCCTCCGCGTCAATTACGAGCACCAGGAACATCTTTTTAGCATTGTCCCTTCATGCTTTGACATCGTGAAAGTCCGCTGTGGACAGCCACCGCCGCCACGCATCCGGGCGCGATGACAACGCGTCGAGAACGCCGGGCCAGTCGAGCGCCGACTGGATCTGCTGCGCGGAGATGATCTGCATGTTTGCCGTTCCTGCTGTTTTGGCCAGATGTCCCCAAGCGTGTAGCCCGCGGCATCGCGACGAGCCCCTTGGTACGCTCGTCCAGGACCAGAAACGCGGCCTGCTCCGACGGCAACGGCGGGGCGGAGATTGCATCCATTCATGCGGCCAATGGCGCTTCATCGGGGATTCGAGCTTCGTCCTTTTCAGCCGGGGCGTGATCCTGCCGGGCCGGGGGCGGGGTCAAATGTTGTCGAGCAATTGAAAACGCGCAAATCTGCAAGCCCGGCGCCAGATGGCGTGGAAGACCGGTTCAGCCGGTTTGCCAGCGTTTTCTGTAGTGACTTCGATGACCGTTGTGCCCTGGAAGCTGCCATTGACGGCCGCTCGTGACGAACGGCTCAGGCCGGGTCGCGATGTGCCGGCCGTGGGCGTCGAGCATCGGCTATTCGAGCCAGTCGCATACATGTGGCTTGAGGGGGAGGCTGCTGGCCGCAACGGTCGGTTCGCCGGATGGCTGACTATGATCAGCCATATACTCTGCGCTATTGGTACAAAGCAACCAGCGATCTATACCCGTGAAACCATCTGTCGCGCTGAACGCGCATCGAGCTGATATCCGCAGGATCGTTGCGGCCAATAAGGCCACGAATCCGGGCGTGTTTGGATCGGTTGCTCGTGGCGAGGACGAAGACGGGAGTGACTTGGACGTCTTGGTCGACGTACTACCGGGCGCGACACTGTTCGATCTGGGCGGTATCCAGTTTGAACTGCAGGAACTGTTGGGGGTGCAGGTCGACTTGTTGACGCCGGGTGATATTTCCGCGACGTTCAGAGGCCAGGTGCTGGCCGAGGCAGTGCCTGTATAAGGCTGGGTCAACTACCAATAGTCCGCGAAGGTTCCTGCCGACGCTCGCGTTCGTCGTCGTCGATTGTCATAGCTCGTTCCCTGTAAAGCACACGCGCTAGCCTCTCCGCACATAGTGCAGCATTTGACTCACGATAATGGATATCACATGGGCATCTGCCGTGGCGCAGTTTGTCGGCGCAACCCGCGGGCCATCCCACTGATAATTTTTTCGTAGTCATAGGAGGAAGTCGAGGTCGAACCGCTTGGCGAACCCTTCGATGAAGAAGTGCCCGTGCAACACCGCAGATACCAGGAAATTCTGGACTTCCAGTTCCCGGTCCTCAATGGTTGACGAAGGGCCGGCGGGACCGCCATGAGTTCTTGATTGTCCGCAAAGGTGACTGCCCGCTTTATGGTCGACCACTGCGCGACGCGGTCGGCAGTGCTAGATCCTGAAGCGAGCCGGCCTGCGACAGGTCGGGCGCGCTTGGCCGAGACGATCTTCTCTGTGCCGCGTTCCTGGTGATTGAGCGCGTCCCCTCAAGCGCAACGCTGGAGGCCAACGGAATGGTCGGCAGGGCTGTCACGCTCTTCGGCTCGGGGATTTCCCTAGGACCGCTACAGACGCCGCAGCACGCTGAAATCTGTGTCGCAGGCTTTTCCAGCCTATAAGGCAGCGCCGTTGGTTTGCGAAGTGGGGCGTTGGCAAATGTTTGTTTTTGTTGGGGAAAATTGTGTTGTGCGCCGTTTTTACAGGTGACGAATAGTTCCAACTTAAGTGAATGGAGTTCCAGATTGGGTGAATCTCAACCGTCCCGAAGGCAACTCCCGCCCCCGTTCTTGAATTTGTCATTCCTCGTCCATATAATTAGCACTCGTCGCACGAGAGTGCTAACAATTTTCTGGTGGGCCTTGCCCGCCAGGTGTTCTTGAGTGTCTTCAAGTCCCAATCAAGAGAGAGAGGATCTATCCATGAACCTTCGTCCTTTGCATGATCGCGTGATCGTCAAGCGCCTGGATCAAGAAACCAAGACCGCTTCGGGCATCGTGATCCCGGACGCAGCGGCGGAAAAGCCGGATCAAGGCGAAGTCCTGGCCATCGGCCCGGGCAAGCGCGACGACAAGGGCGCACTGATCGCCCTCGACGTGAAGGTCGGCGACCGCGTTCTGTTCGGCAAGTACGCTGGTCAGACCGTCAAGGTCGACGGCCAGGAACTGCTGGTGATGCGCGAAGAAGACATCATGGCTGTGGTGAACCGGTAAGTTCATTGCACCGCACACTATTCGAGAATTCAAGGAGTTAGAAGATGGCAGCTAAAGACGTCGTGTTCGGCGATTCCGCCCGTTCCAAGATGGTTGAAGGCGTGAACATTCTCGCCAACGCAGTGAAGGTCACGCTGGGTCCGAAGGGCCGCAATGTGGTGCTCGAGCGCTCGTTCGGCGGCCCGACGGTCACCAAGGACGGTGTCTCGGTCGCGAAGGAAATCGAGCTGAAGGACAAGCTCCAGAACATGGGCGCGCAGATGGTCAAGGAAGTCGCTTCCAAGACCAGCGACAACGCCGGTGACGGCACCACGACCGCCACGGTGCTGGCCCAGTCGATCGTCCGCGAAGGCATGAAGTACGTCGCCTCGGGCATGAACCCGATGGACCTGAAGCGCGGCATCGACAAGGCCGTCGCAGCAGCGATCGAAGAACTGCGCAAGATCAGCAAGCCCTGCACGACCAACAAGGAAATCGCGCAAGTCGGCTCGATCTCGGCGAACAGCGATTCGTCGATCGGCGACCGCATCGCTGAAGCGATGGACAAGGTCGGCAAGGAAGGCGTCATCACCGTCGAAGACGGCAAGTCGCTGCAAGACGAGCTGGAAGTCGTCGAAGGCATGCAGTTCGACCGCGGCTACCTCTCGCCGTACTTCATCAACAACCCGGACAAGCAAGTCGCCGTTCTGGAAAACCCGTTCGTGCTGCTGCACGACAAGAAGGTCTCGAACATCCGTGATCTCCTGCCGGTTCTGGAACAAGTCGCGAAGGCTGGCCGTCCGCTGCTGATCATCGCTGAAGACGTCGAAGGCGAAGCGCTCGCAACGCTCGTCGTCAACAACATCCGCGGCATCCTGAAGACCGTCGCCGTCAAGGCTCCGGGCTTCGGCGACCGTCGCAAGGCGATGCTGGAAGACATCGCGATCCTGACCGGCGGTCAGGTCGTTGCGGAAGAAACCGGTCTCACGCTCGAAAAGGCAACGCTGCAAGAACTGGGTCAAGCCAAGCGCATCGAAGTGGGCAAGGAAAACACGACGATCATCGACGGCGCTGGCGAAGCCGCAAGCATCGAAGCACGCGTGAAGCAGATCCGCACGCAGATCGAAGAAGCGACCTCGGACTACGACCGCGAAAAGCTGCAAGAGCGCGTGGCGAAGCTGGCTGGCGGCGTGGCAGTGATCAAGGTCGGCGCTGCGACCGAAGTCGAAATGAAGGAAAAGAAGGCACGCGTCGAAGACGCGCTGCACGCCACCCGCGCTGCCGTTGAAGAAGGCATCGTCCCCGGCGGCGGCGTTGCGCTGATCCGCGCTCGCACGGCAGTTTCGGGCCTGAAGGGCGCCAACGCCGATCAGGACGCCGGTATCAAGATCGTCCTGCGCGCAATGGAAGAGCCGCTGCGCCAGATCGTCACGAACGGCGGCGAAGAAGCCAGCGTCGTGGTCGCGGCAGTCGCTGCTGGCAACGGCAACTACGGCTACAACGCAGCGACCGGCGAGTACGGCGACCTGGTTGAAGCCGGCGTGGTCGACCCGACGAAGGTCACGCGCACCGCGCTGCAAAACGCAGCTTCGGTTGCTGGCCTGCTGCTGACGACGGACGCAGCCGTCGCGGAAGTGCCGAAGGAAGATGCTCCGATGCCTGGCGGCATGCCGGGCGGCATGGGCGGCATGGGTATGGACATGTAATTTCGGCTTAGCCGGCATTACATAAAAATGCGGGGGATGCGCCGTAAGGCGCATCCCCCGCATTGCATTCAAGCACTGCATTCAAGCAGTATCTGATCTCGCCTTACTTCGTGCCCACCGTCTGCAACGGCACCCACTTGCCGTCGGTGACCTTGTACACGGTCACGCCGCCATACTTCAGGTCGCCGTACTGGTCATAGGAGAGCTCGCTGGTCGTGACGCCCTTCATGTTCGTCGCCTTCAGCGCCGTGATGAACACATGCGGATCGGTCGAGTTGGCCTTCTTCATTGCGTTGAAAACGGCCATCGTGCCGTCGTAAGCATACGGCGCATACAGTTCCACCGGCTGGTTGAAGCGCGCCTTGTAGTGCTCCGCAAACGCCTTGCCGCCCGGCATCTGGGACAGCGGGGCACCCTCCGATGCGGCCAGCGTGCCTTCGCTCGCGTCGCCCGCGACCTTGATCAGATTGTCGGACTGGAGCATGTCGGGGCCGAGCAGCGGCGACTTGATCGCCAGCGAACGCATCTGCTTGAGCATGGGCGCGGCCTGGGTGTCGGCGCCGCCGTAGAACACCGCATCGACGTTCGCCGCCTTGATCTTCGTGAGAATCGAGCGGAAGTCGACGGCCTTGTCGGTCGTGTATTCCTGATCGACGATCGTTGCGCCCGCAGCCTTCGCGGCCTTGGTGAACTCCTCGGCCACGCCCTGACCGTAGGCCGTGCGGTCGTCGACGATCGCGAGGCGCTTGAACTTCAGACCCTTCACGGCGTAGTCGCCGAGCACGCTGCCCAACTGGGTGTCCGAGGTCAGCAGGCGAAACGTGGTGGGCAGGCCGAGGCGCGTGTAGGTCGGGGCCGTCGCCATCGCAATTTCGGGGATGCCCGCCTTCGCGTAGATCGGCGCGGCCGGGATGCTCGTGCCCGAGTTGTAGTGGCCGATGACGGCGACGACGCCGTCGTCGACGAGCTTTTGCGCCACCGTCGTGCCCGTGCGCGGATCGGCCTGGTCGTCCTGGGCGTCGAGCACGAAGTGCACGGGCTTGCCGCCGATGACCGGGTTCGTGGCGTTCATGTCATCGATCGCGAGTTGCACGCCGCTGCGGAAGTCTGCGCCGTAGTGAGCCTGGCCGCCGGTGAGCGGTGCGGCAAAACCGATCTGGACATTAACCGGCGACGCGGCAAACGCACTCGGCGCGCTCGTCAGGGTTGCCCCCAGGATCATCGCGGCGGATAGGGGTGTCAGACGAAAGTTCATTGATTTGGACTCCTCGTTCCTCGTTATATGGGGCGGTGCCAGTGTCTGCACCCTCAATGGCCTTATGGGCGCTCAAGTCCAGTGCTCCGGATCTAGCGGTGATGGGCTAGCTCAATATACGAATCCAGAAGTTGCCGAGTCTTGGGGAAAATAAACAGCGGCGATGCAGAAATCGGCATAGTCGCGAAGCCGCGCTCACGGGCTCACCAACTGGCCTTTCTGGCTACTCGGGTAATCCCGGCAGGGCTGTGCTTACCGGCACCACGTGACACCACCTGGCACCACTGATTTCGCTGCCGGCCGCAAAAGCGGCTGCCCGAGCGGTCGGCAGATCGTCCGGGCACTATGCCGAAATCATCAGCGGAGCAGGTGTGTTCGGCCAAGACGGCAAAATCGTTGCCGCTTACGATTACCGCCATGAAAACACTCTCTCACATCGACGTCATCGATTCGCATACCGGTGGCGAACCCACCCGCCTCGTGATCTCGGGCGGCCCCGATCTCGGCCACGGCCCGCTTGCCGAACGCCTCGAAATCTTCCGCCGCGACTTCGACCACGTGCGCGCCGCCATCGTCAACGAGCCGCGCGGTTCGGACGTGATGGTCGGCGCGCTCCTGTGCGAGCCGCATGATCCGACCTGCTCGGCGGGCGTGATCTTTTTCAACAACGTCGGCTTTCTCGGCATGTGTGGTCACGGCACGATCGGCCTGATCGTTTCGCTCGCGCATCTCGGGCGTATCGCGCCCGGCGTTCACCGGGTCGAGACGCCCGTGGGCGTCGTCGAGGCCGAACTGCATGCCGATGCCAGCGTGACCGTGCGCAACGTGCCCGCGTATCGCTACCGCGCGGGCGTGCCGCTCGATGTGCCCGGCCACGGGCGCGTGCATGGCGACATCGCGTGGGGCGGCAACTGGTTCTTCCTGGTCGCCGATCACGGGTTGCAGCTCACGTTTGCCAACATCGAAACGTTGACCGACGCGGCCTGGGCGATGCGGCGCGCGCTGGAGGCGAACGGCATCACCGGCGCGGACGGCGCGCTGATCGATCACGTCGAGCTGTTCGCCGAACCCGATCGCGCCGGTATCGACAGCCGCAACTTCGTGCTGTGTCCCGGCAAGGCGTATGACCGTTCGCCCTGCGGAACCGGGACGAGCGCGAAGATCGCGTGCCTGGCCGCCGACGGCAAGCTCGCGCCGGGCGCGTCGTGGCATCAGGCCAGCATCATCGGCAGCGTGTTCGAGGCGGGTTATGCACTGGAGCCGGGTCTGCCCGCGGGCTACGTGCGTCCGAGCGTGCGAGGCACGGCGCATGTGAACGCCGAGGCGCGTCTGCTGTTCTCCGACGCCGATCCGTTCGCCTGGGGCATTCGCGCGTGATGAAAGCGGGGGAAGGTACGCCGGATGTGGTGGTGGTCGGCGCAGGCATTGTCGGTGCGGCGTGCGCGTACGAACTGGCCGCTCTCGGCGCCGATGTGCTCGTCCTCGAGCGCGGCGTGGTGGGCGGTGGCGTGACGGCGGCCGGTATGGGCCATCTCGTGGTGATGGACGACACGCGCGCCGAGTTTGCGCTGTCCGCGTGGTCGCGCCAGCTGTGGCTCGATCTTGCTCCGCGCCTCGATGCGCGCCACGCGTTCGTTCGCTGCGGTACGTTGTGGGTCGCCACGGACGACGACGAATACGTCTATGCGCAGACCCGCCAGCAGTCGCTCGCGCGCGATGGCGTGGCGTGCGCGATGCTCGACGAGCAGGCGTTGCGCGCAGCCGAGCCCGCCTTGCGCGAGGACTTGCGCGGCGCGATGATCGTGCCCGACGACGGCGTGGTCTATGCGCCGGCCGTCGCCGCGTGGCTGCTCGACCAGCCGGTGAAGGGGCGCATCGCAACCCGGCTCGACGCGAACGTCGAGTGCGTGACTCGCACGGGCGTGCAGCTTGCCGACGGTGAGTCGATTGCGGCGGGCGCGGTGCTGGTCGCCAACGGCTTCGATGCCGCGCGGCTGTTGCCGGGTCTGCCGTTGCGGCCGAAGAAGGGGCATCTGCTCATCACCGACCGCTATCCCGGCACCGTGCGTCACCAGATCCTCGAACTCGGCTATATCAAGAGCGCGCACAACGCGAGCGGCACCTCGGTCGCGTTCAACGTGCAGCCGCGCCCGACCGGGCAGTTGCTGATCGGCTCGTCGCGCCAGTTCGACACTGTCGATCCGGCAATCGATTCCGCCGTGCTGGCGCGCATGCTGGCGCGCGCCACGCACTTCCTGCCGGGTCTGCGCAACCTCAATGCGATTCGCGCGTGGACGGGCTTTCGTCCCGCTTCAAACGACGGCCTGCCGCTGATCGGCCCCGCAGGCCCGTTCGCCGCCGGTCTTCATCCTGCGACCTGGCTCGCGGCCGGGCACGAAGGGCTCGGCGTGACGACGGCGCTCGCGACAGCCAGGCTGATCGCCGCCCAGATGAGCAATGGCGCGACGCCGATCGACGCTGCCCCGTATCTGCCCGCGCGCTGTGCGCCACAGGAGGCCGCGCATGGCTGAGACGCTTTTGGCGGTGACGGTGGACGGGCAAACGGTGCAAGTTGTGCCGGGCAGTTCGGTGGTGGCCGCCGTCGCGCAGGCGGCGCGGGTCGCGAAGACGGGCGTGGTCACGCGCCGTTCGGTGAGTGGCGAGCTGCGCGGTCCGCTGTGCGGCATGGGCGTGTGCCAGGAGTGCCGCGTGACGATCGACGGCGTGCGCCATCGCCTCGCGTGCCAGACGCTCTGCGCAGAAGGCATGACCGTGTGCACGGGAAGGACCGAATCATGAATTTCGACATTCTTGTCGTCGGCGCCGGACCGGCCGGACTGAATGCGGCCTTGACTGCGGCGCAGGCCGGTGCGCGTGTCGGTCTCGTCGACGATAACGCGCTCGCGGGCGGACAGGTCTGGCGTCAGGGCCCGCACCATCGTGCCAGCGCTCACGCACGTGCGGTGTTCGACCAGATCGATACGTTTGTGCGGCGCGGTGCGCTCACGCACCTGACCGGTACGCGTATCGTGCAGGCGCTGCCCGAACGGCGACTGCTGGCCGAAGATGCGCACGACGCGCGCGTGCTCGGTTATGACCGGCTCATCGTCGCAAGCGGGGCGCGCGAGCGCTTCCTGCCTTATCCCGGCTGGACGCTGCCCGGCGTGACCGGAGCGGGCGGTTTGCAGGCGCTCATGAAGGGCGGCATGGACGTGCGCGGAGAGCGCATCGTGATCGCGGGCAGCGGTCCGCTGCTGCTGGCGGCTGCAATCACCGCGCGCGCCCAGGGTGCCAGCGTTGTAGCGCTGGTCGAGCAGGCGGGCTCCGCTTCCGTACGTCGCTTCGCGGCGCAACTGGTCCGCACGCCAGCGAAGCTCGGCCAGGCGCTGCGCATGCGTTTCGATCTGCGCGCGACGCCGTACTGGTGCGGTTCGTACGTGATCGAGGCGTGCGGCGAGACCCGGCTTACGCATGTGCGCGTGCAGCGCGGCAACGAAGCGGTCAGCGTGGCGTGCGATCGTCTCGCATGCGCGTACGGGCTCGTGCCGAATGCGTCGCTGGGGGCCGAACTCGGTTGCCGGATCGACGATCAGCCGCTCGCCGGTGTGCGCGACGCCGTGATCGTCGTCGATGACTGGCAAGCGACGTCGGTCGAGCACGTGTATGCGGCCGGCGAATGTACGGGCGTCGGGGGGATGGAGCTGTCGGCCGTGGAAGGGTGTATCGCGGCGCACGCCGCGCTGGGGGAGCGCGCACGCGCGCAGGCGCGCTTTGCCGGGCGCGAGCGTTACCGGCGTTTCGCCGCGCGTCTGTCCGAGGCTTTCGTGCTTGACGCGCGTCTACGCGATCTCGCATCCCCGCAGACGACGTTCTGCCGCTGCGAAGACGTGGCATTCGGCGACGTTGCGCAGCATCGCTCGTGGCGCGATGCAAAACTTCATACCCGTTGCGGCATGGGACCGTGCCAGGGCAAGATATGCGGCACCGCCGCATCGTTCTGTTTCGGCTGGACGCAGGGCATACCGCGTCCGCCGCTCGCGCCGGCCCGGATCGGCACGCTGCTGGCGGCCCAGGCCGAGGACTGAACGCGACGCGCGGCGTATGCGTCGGTGGAGAAATGCGGGCTCGGCTCGTTGAGGCAAGCGGCACAATAAACTGCCGGTGTGCCCGCGTTTCGCCACCCCTTTCCATTCGTCGCCGCGTTCCTCACCGCGTTCTTCACTCATGGCCGATCAGGCGTTGCTCGTCGTCGCTGAAAACACCACGCTCGCGCAGATGGTGGCGCACTATGCGTTGCTGGAGCCGGTGTTCGACACCATGCCCGACGTGGCGTTTTTTGTGAAAGACCGGGAAGCCCGCTACGTGTTCGCGAACACGACGCTCGCGGCGCGCTGCGGCTTCAGGGACAAGCGTTCGCTGCTCGGCAAGACGGCCGCAGAGGTGTTTCCGTTGCGTTTCGGCGCGCTCTACACGGCGCAGGACGAGGCCATCATGCGCGCGGACAGCAAGCTCATCGACCAGCTCGAACTGCATCTCTATCCGGGGCGCCAGCCCGGCTGGTGCCTGACCACGAAGGTTCCGCTGCACGACGCGCAAGGCAAGGTGCTGGGCCTTGCGGGCATTTCGCGCGACCTGCAGGCCGCGAAGGGCACGCATCATGCGTATCAGCGCCTCGCCATCGCCGCGCGCCACATCCAGGACAACTACGCGCAACCGCTCAAGGTTTCCCATCTCGCCGCGCTCGCGCATCTGTCCGTGGCGCAGATCGAGCGCTATTTCCACAAGGTGTTTCATCTCACGCCGCGCCAGATGCTGCTGAAGACGCGGCTCGACGTGGCCTCCGATCTGCTCGCGGGCGATCTGAGCATCACGGATATCGCCACACGTTGCGGCTACAACGATCACAGCGCGTTCACGCGCCAGTTCAAGGCCACGGTCGGCATCACGCCGAGCCAGTATCGCGCGTTGCGGCATCCACGGGCGAAAGGCGACAAGCCCGCCGATATCGCCGACGCCTGAGTTGTTTTTTTTCGTTCTAGTCGGCGTGCCTATGCGTGAAGCGGCCCATGACGAGCCGCTTCACTTACGGTTCAGCAGGACAATTTAGTCTTGCAGAGATTTGGACCATTCGCGATACCAGTTGCGGAACAGGGCATATTGGCTTTCTGCGTAGTTGCGTTGCGCGTCGCTGAGCACGTCGGTTTCGTTGAAATGGAGCGTGTATTCCTTGTCGCCATTCAGCACCATCAGATACTTGTAGAAGAGGACCAGGTCCGTGCCTTCGTCGAACGACGACAAGACGGCGAGTGCCGTATCCAGTTCCATCGCGAGGCGCCGGGCAGTGACATCACCCGCAGCCGCCTTCTTGCTCAACTTCACCAGTTGCAGCACTTCGCGCGGCAGTGCATTGCCGATGCCGGTAATCGCACCCGTCGCACCGCAGTTCACGAAGCCATGGACGACCTGGGTATCGACGCCCGCCATCAGAATCACGTTGTCGTCTTGCGACGTAATGTTCTCGGCCGCGTAGCGCATGTCCGCTGCTCCGCCGAATTCCTTGAAGCCGACCAGATTGGGGAACTGGCGACGGAGTTCGAAGAACAGATCCGCGCGCGTGGCAAAGCCATAGTAGGGGCTGTTGTAAATGACCGCGGGCAGCGCCGGTGCGGCTGCGAGAATCGCGGAGAAATGCGCCTTCTGCGCAGCAGGAGACGATCCGCGCGAGAGCACGCGTGGGATGACCATCAAGCCCTGCGCGCCGACTTTCGCCGCATGGGCCGCGTGCGAAACCGCCTCTTTCGAGTTCACCGCGCCGGTGCCGACGACCGTCGGCACGCCAGCCGCCACGAGGCGCGCGACGCCTTCCTGGCGCTCGGACTCGGTCAGGAGCGGCCAGTCGCCCATCGAGCCGCAATACACCACCGCGCTCATACCGAGATCCACGAGTTCCCGTCCTTTGGCCACGAGAGCGTCGAAGTCCGGCTTGCGCGCGGCGGTGCAGGGGGTCATGAGTGCGGGGATCGTACCTTCGAAAATATTGGAAGACATCACGCGTTCCTGAATAGTCTGAAGAATCGGGAATAAAGGCCAATCACAGGCGCATCGGTGCAGTGATGCAGGGGAAGCGGCCGCGATGTGCCGATACTAATCCGCGCGTATATTTTATACAATCTATTTTTTTGAAGGCTGCCGGAGCGGGCCTGAACGGAGGCCAGCTGACAAAAACGGCGGCGATTATGGATTAGCCCTCGGCAGACGCGAAAGCCAGGGTCGTCCGCGCTTCGCGCGGGTCAGACCTCGTCGTCGCGTAAAGAGAAGCGGCGGGAGCGGCGGGGCGCTAGAAGAGGCCGATTTGGCCTTGAGAACTCACGCCGAAAGACGTCGCCGCGACGCGATGAACTGCTTGAGCTCTTCGCAGGCGTTGTCGATGTGACGCTTCAGTAGCGCGGCCGCACCCCGAATATCGCCTGTTTTGCACAGCCGTACCAGTTCGTCATGTTCTTCTTCAGCGCGTCTGGTGCTTTGCGCACTGAGCGAGAGCTGGAGGCGTGTGTAGCGGTCCGTTTGCTGCAGAAGAGAGTTGACGATCGCCAATGTGCGAGGCTGATCCGCCTTCGACATCAGGATCGCATGCAGACGTGTGTTCAGCTCGCCCCATCGCGCCTGGTGCTGGGCATGCAACTCGCGTCGATATTCGGCGATGATGCCATCCATCTCATCGAAATCCGCTGGCGTGAGCTTCGGTACGGATTTCTTCAGAAGACGCGGTTCGAGCAAACCGCGCAACTCGAATAGCTCGGCGATTTCGGAAATCGAAAGTTCCGACACCACAGCGCCCTTGTGAGGCACGCTCTTGACGAGCCCTTCGCCTTCCAGTTGTACGAGCGCCTCGCGAATCGGAATACGGCTGATGCCCATTTCCACTGCGAGTGCGTCCTGCTTGAGCTGGAATCCCTCCGGATACTCGCCGGACATGATCCTCCGGCGCAACTCGTCGGCAGCCGCGTCGGCGACCGTGATACTCCGAAGTTTGGAAGATCCGCCTGCCATCGACATAGGACACACTCAATTCGTGCTGTTGGAAAATTCGGGTCGGCCCGAAGCGATCGTTGCAATCGTCGATCGCTCTGGAAATGTATAAATTATATCCAGGCCGTTTGCGGGTATCGACGGCCCTCCGCCCGACACTTTCATCGACAGCGTTGCAACCGCTCTGGTGGGCAAGCCTGCGTGAAGACGGCGTCTTCAGTGCGGTGCGTCGCCTGCGGGAGGCACGTCGCCGGCGGGTTTCTGCGATTTTTCGTTGTCGTCGTCGTCGTTGCTGCGTGCCCAGAAAAAGCGATCCGGCAACCAGGCACCCATGCCGGGCCGAAACGCGCTGCGCACGGCCTGATACACGTACTCCTGCGCCTCGCGCACGGCTTCGGGCGGCTCCTGGCCGTTGGCCAGCAGCGCGGCGATTGCCGCGCCGAGCGTGTCGGTCAGGCCCAGCATCGGCTGCGTCGCACGGTCCCACAGATCCTGGCGCAACTGGCCGTCCTCGCAGAACAGCGTGTTGACCAGACGATGCGTGCCCGTTTCCATCGAAAGGATGTATTCGCAACCAGTCGAGAGCAGATGTGCGATTGCGGCATCGACGCTGGGCGCTTCGGCGTCGCCGTCGGGCTGCGCGAGCGCAAGCAGCGTCGCGGCGTCTGCGACGAGCAGCGTGGTTTGCGGCGCGAGCAGATCCGCAATGGCTTCGCGCAGTTCGTCGGCGGCGAGCACGTGTTCGTCGTCGAGCGTGAAGTCGGGGGCGAGGATCAGCGGAATGTCGTCGTAGTCGGCCACCACTTCGGCGATGGCGCTCACCACTTCGGCGCGCGTCGCCGCGCCCACCTTGAAGGCTGCGACGGGCATGTCCTCCAGCAGCATGCGGGCCTGGGTCGCGACGACTTCGGGGTCGAGCCCGGTGACTTCGTCGCAGCCCGCCGAATCGCGTACGGTATAGCCGGTGAGCACGCTCACGCCGTGGCAGCCCATGCTGGCGAGCGTGAGCAGGTCGGCTTGCAGGCCGCCCCCGCCGGTCGGATCGGAAAGGCCGAAGGTGAGGACGATGGGAGGCGTGTCGCTGGGCATGTGCGTGACGAGTGTGGAGTAGCGTGGCGCGGGAGCGCGCCGCGTCTCCAATTATGCGCATTATCGGCGCGTCCGGGGACGGATGAAGTCTGCGGCGCGCCGTTTTTTGGGCGGCGCGGGGCCGCGCGCCCCGCAACTGATGCAAGACGATTCCCGCAGCCGGGTTTGCTAGGCACAAAATCGGCAACACGGTACCATCATGGCTCTTGTCTCCCGACCATTTCTTTTGGACTTTTCGACGCGGCATAAGAATGGAATATAGAAGCTGGATGTGCCTGATCTGCGGCTGGATCTACGACGAAGCAGCCGGTTTGCCAGAGGAAGGCATCGCGCCCGGCACGCGCTGGGAGGATGTTCCGATCAACTGGACCTGTCCTGAATGCGGTGCACGCAAGGAGGATTTCGAGATGGTCCAGATCTGACGACGTGTAAGTAGGGCGCGCTGCTGGCGCGCCCTACTTACACACGTCTTTTGAGATAGCCGCTCAGATAGCCCGATTGCCGGCTGTCCCGCTGGTGTAAAACCGCTCTTCGTCCGATTGCGAGCCGGGCTGTCCGGCACCCGGCGTGCTGCGCCGGGAGGCGGCACGCAGGCCGCCCTGGTCACCCTGGCCGCCGCATCGGTCCGCAATCGCTTTCGGCGCTGTCCCATGAACCTTCGTTCAACGTCCGTCGCCCGTTTCGAAGCCTTGCCCAATCCGCGCGGTGCGCACGTGCCGCTCGCGCGTGCCGCGCTCGCCGAGGCGCAGCACGCGTTCGACACGCGCGGCGACGTCACGGCGCCGCTGCGCCATGCCGGGCGTGCATTGCGCGAAGCCGGATGGCTCGCAGCGGCGCGTTTCGCCGACACGCTTCTGCTCGCGTCGCCTTTCGCGCTTTCGGCGCTCGGCGGGACGGTCGCGCCGCATGGCCAGCCGTCGCGCCACGCGGCGGCAGACGAGGGCGATGAGGCGGTGCGCACGCTCTTTCGCGATGCGATCGCCGACCTGATGGGCGCGCTCGAGCGTCACAATCTGCGCGAGCTGTCGTGCTCACCGGCGCTCTATGCGCGGCAGCGGGCACTTTTCGAACTGGTTGCCGAGCATACACCGGGCGTGTCGCTCGCTTACGACGATGTCGCGCTGCTTGGCCGGCCCATCGCGTCGGCGACGCTGCGTGCACAGCCCGCGCACAAGCTCGCACAGATCCGCGCGCGTTACGAGGCGGCGCTGCTGCCCGCGCTCAAGATGCGGCACGCCAATGGCGGCCGTGCGGTGGCGGCGCTGGCCAACGCGGCGTTCGACGAGATGGACGCCTGCTTCGCCGAACTCGCCAGCTCCGATCCGTACGATTACTGGCGCCTCGCGGCGGCATGCGCGCGTGCGGTGCGGCGCGGTGCGGCCTTGTGGGGCGACGACGAAATGCGGCGCTTCTACGCGCGCTGCAATCTGCTGCTCGCGGATCAGTCGCATGGGCTGCGCGTCGCGCCGCAATCGCTCGTGCGCACGACGCTCGCGCTTTTGTGGCGCGATTACGCGCTCTTCGGCGCGGCGGCTGAAGACACTGCCGATGTCGAACTACTGCACGATTACGGCCTGACTGTGGACTGGCATGTCGCCGGTACGCAGGCATCCGAGGCGCTCTGGGAGGCGGAAACCGCGCAGGCCGACGCCACGGCGTCGCGTGTCGCGCACACGCGCGAACTCGGCGTGCTCGCGCTCAACGCGAATGCGTACGAGGATTTCCTGCAGACGGCCGACGCTTCGATGGTTGCGCTGGCGGACCATGCCCGCGCGTGGTCCGGGCACGCGCAAAGCGATGCCGCCGAAGCGTTGCTCGCGGGCGACGCGGCATACCAGCTCGGCGCGGCGGCCTGGGCGCTTGGTCTTGGGCATGTCGGGCTGCTCGCCGATGCGCTCGGACTCGCGTGGCGGCGCACCGCGCACGCGGCCGCAAGCGGGGCTACGACTGGGGCGGCAAGCGGGATGGCAGGCGGGGCGACAAGCGTGGCGACAACCGGGGCTGCAAGCGGGGCGGGCGAGCCGTCGCGGGCGGCCAGTGCGACTGCGGCACCGGATAGCGCTGTGCTCGAGCAGGCAAGCGAAACGCTACGCGCGATGCTGCACAAGATCGCGGCGGGCATCGCGCAGCCGGATGCGACAGCTGCTGTGCGCGCACTCGGCGCGGCGATCACGGGTGCGGGGGCGGCAGCGGGGCCTGCTGCTGCGCCAGTTGCTGCACCAGGCAATCCACAGCACTAGCGCGCGTATTCGGCCACATTCGTGCACATCTGCGCACACGCGGGCATCGAGCTTGCAGACGAGAAGCATTGCCCGCCGCCTTCTCGCGCTCTTTCAACGTAGATCCGACGAAATGCTCCGATCGGCGCCATCGCGGTTCCCCGCTCTGCGGGCGCGGTGCCCCTGCGTGTTAGAGTGAGCACCCAGCGGTAAGTATCGTGGCGGCAGGGCGCGGGGCGCTGGCACCTTCCAGGCGCGCCGGGCGGTCCCGCACACGGCGGCATAAGTTCCCCCAAGGCACCCCGGCACGCCACCGCCATTCCGCATCGTCTTTGCTAGAATTCAAACCATGTCCAAGAGTAACGATCGCATCAATTTGACCAACCAGTTCCTGATCGCCATGCCCAACATGGCGGACCCCACGTTTTCAGGAACGGTGGTCTATCTTTGCGATCATTCCGAGCGCGGCGCGCTCGGTCTCGTCATCAACCGTCCCACGGACATCGATCTGCAGGCCCTCTTTTCCCGCATCGACCTCAAGCTCGAAATCGAGCCGCTCCTGCACGTACCCGTCTATTTCGGCGGCCCGGTGCAGACCGAGCGCGGCTTCGTGCTGCACGCGCCCGAGGAGGGCACGAGCTACACATCGTCGATGTCGGTCCCGGGCGGCCTCGAAATGACCACGTCGAAGGACGTGCTCGAAGCCGTCGCGAACGGCAAGGGCCCGGAGCGTTTCTTGCTGACGCTCGGCCATGCCGGATGGGGCGCGGGTCAGCTCGAAGACGAAATCTCGCGCAACGGCTGGCTCACGGTCGAGGCCGATCCGAAGATCGTCTTCGACGTGCCCGCCGAAGAGCGCTTCGACGCGGCGCTCGCGCTGCTCGGCATCTCGTCGACGATGCTTTCGGGCGAAGCGGGTCACGCATGAGCGTGGCTACCGGGCGTGGCGCTGCTGAAGCCACCCTGCTCGCATTCGACTACGGCGAAAAACGCATCGGCGTCGCGCTCGGCAATGCGCTCACGCATAGCGCCCGGGCGCTCACCGTGATCCAGAACCGCAGCCGCGACTATCGTTTCGAAGCCGTCGGCGCGCTGCTGCGCGAGTGGCAGCCGGATCTGCTCGTCGTCGGCTTGCCGTCACATCCCGACGGCACGCCGCACGCCATGACGCAGCAGGCCAAACGCTTCGGCAATCAACTGAACGGACGCTTCAATCTGCCGGTGGTGTGGGTGGACGAGCGCTATTCGTCCGTCGATGCCGAGGCGCGCCTGCGCGAACGCGGCGAAGGCAAGAACCAGCTCGACGCCGAAGCGGCCTGCGTGATCCTCCAGCAATACCTCGACGAACTCTCCGCTCCCACGCCATGAGTCCCAGCGACACGCTTGACGCCGAGGCGCTCTATCGCGCCGTTCTCGACCAGATCCGCGCCGCGTATTCCGCGGATGCATTCAGCGCGCCCGATGGCGTCGCGCTCGCGGGCATCCATAGCGGCGGCGCGTGGATCGCAGCGCGGCTCGCGCACGATCTCGGCGCGAACGGATGGGGCGTCGTCAACGTCGCGCTCCATCGCGACGACTACGCCAAAAAAGGCCTGCACAGCCAGGCGAGCCCGACTTCGCTGCCGTTCGAAGTGGAGGGCCGCCGCATCGTGCTGGTCGACGACGTGCTGTACACGGGCCGCACCGTGCGTGCGGCGCTCAACGAACTGTACGACTACGGCCGCCCCGCCTCGGTCGATCTGGCGGTGCTGGCCGATCGCGGCGGCCGCGAGCTGCCGGTGGCGGCGCGCTTCGCAGGCGGCGTCGCGGAGGTGGCCGCCGACGCGACGCTCGTGCTCGAACGCGACGCCGACGGCCGTTTCGCGTTTCACGTCACGCCGGCGGGCGGCGCCTGATGGTGCGCGATGGTGACTGATGGCGTCAGTTCGATCCGCGTGTCGCGCGCGCGTTGCTACCGTAGCGACGTCGCGCGCATTTCGTATGATCCCGGCCCTGCATGCAAAGGACCTCAGCGATGAATTCCCAGTCCACTCCAGAATCCGCCGATAACGAACCGTTTCGCTACGGCTTCCTGAAGGGCAATCCGCAACTCACGAAGAACGGCGAACTCAAGCATTTGCTGACGATCGAGGGCCTGCCGCGCCGGATCGTCACGCACATTCTCGATACCGCCGAGCAGTTCGTGAGCGTGACCGACCGCGACGTGAAGAAGGTGCCGCTGTTGCGCGGCAAGTCGGTGTTCAATCTGTTCTTCGAGAACTCGACGCGCACGCGCACGACCTTCGAAATCGCGGCCAAACGCCTTTCGGCGGACGTGCTGAACCTGAATATCAATGCATCGTCGACGAGCAAGGGCGAATCGCTGCTCGATACGATCGGCAATCTCTCCGCGATGCACGCCGACATGTTCGTCGTGCGCCATGCGTCGAGCGGCGCGCCGTACCTGATCGCCGAGCATTGCGCGCCGCACGTGCATGTGATCAACGCGGGCGACGGCCGTCACGCGCATCCGACGCAGGGACTGCTCGACATGTACACGATCCGCCACTACAAGCGCGATTTCACGAACCTGCGCGTGGCGATCGTCGGCGACATCCTGCACTCGCGCGTCGCGCGCTCGGACATTCATGCGCTCACCACGCTCGGCGTGCCCGAAGTGCGCGCGATCGGGCCGCGCACGCTCTTGCCCGGCGGGCTCGAACAAATGGGCGTGCGCGTCTTTCACAACCTCGACGAGGGGCTGAAGGACGTCGACGTCATCATCATGCTGCGCCTGCAGAACGAACGCATGAGCGGTGCGCTTTTGCCTTCGGCGCAGGAGTATTTCAAAAGCTGGGGCCTCACGCCCGAGCGGCTCGCGCTGGCCCGGCCCGATGCGATCGTGATGCATCCGGGGCCGATGAACCGCGGCGTCGAGATCGACTCGCAGGTCGCGGACGGTCCGCAATCGGTGATCCTCGATCAGGTGAGCTTCGGCATTGCGGTGCGCATGGCCGTGATGAGCATCGTTGCGGGCACAAGCGAGTGAACCGGTCAAACAACAAGGGCAGCGCATGAAGATCCATATTCAGGGCGGGACGCTGATCGACCCCGCGGCCGGTACCGAAACGAAGCAGGACGTGTATATCGCGCACGGCAAGATCGTCGCGCTCGGCGCGGCTCCAGAAGGCTTTGAGGCGGACAGAACCCTCGACGCGAAAGGGCACTACGTTGCGCCTGGCTTCGTCGATCTGTGCGCGCGTCTGCGCGAGCCCGGCTACGAACACAAGGCGACGCTCGAATCGGAAATGGCCGCGGCGCTCGCGGGCGGCGTGACGAGCCTCGTGTGCATGCCCGACACCGATCCCGTGCTCGACGAAGCGGGCCTGATCGAGATGCTCAAATATCGCGCGGGCAAGCTCGAACGCGCGCGCGTCCATCCGCTTGGCGCGCTCACCGTGGGGCTGAAGGGCCAGGTGATCACGGAGATGGTGTCGCTCACCGACGCCGGTTGCATCGGCTTCACGCAAGCCGATCAGCCTATCGCCGACACGCAGGTTTTGTTGCGCGCGCTCCAATACGCGAGCACGTATGGTTACGCGGCGTGGCTGCGTCCGCAGGACGCGTATCTCTCGAAGGGCGGCGTGGCGGCGAGCGGCGCGGTGGCGTCGCGGCTTGGCCTCGCAGGCGTGCCCGTGAGCGCGGAGACGATCGCGCTGCATACGCTTTTCGAACTGATGCGCGTGACGGGCGCGCGCGTGCACGTCATGCATCTCTCGTCGGCGGCGGGCGTCGAGCTTATGCGTGCGGCGAAGGCCGAAGGACTGCCGGTGACCTGCGATGTGAGCGCGAACCACGTGCATCTGATCGACATGGACATCGGCTATTTCGATGCGCAGTTCCGGCTCGACCCGCCGCTGCGTCAGCAGCGCGACCGCGAAGCGATCCGCGCGGGACTCGCCGACGGCACGATCGACGCGATCTGCTCGGACCACACGCCCGTGGACGACGACGAAAAGCTCTTGCCGTTCGCCGAAGCGACGCCGGGTGCGACCGGCCTCGAACTCCTGCTTTCGCTGACGGTGAAGTGGGCGCAGGAGGCGCGCGTGCCGCTCGCGCAGGCGCTGGCGCGCATCACGTCGGCGCCCGCGGCGGCCATGAAGCTTGACGCCGGCCGTATTGAAGTTGGTGCGGATGCGGATCTCTGCGTATTCGATGCACACGCGCACTGGCACGTGGCACCGCGCGCGCTGAAGAGCCAGGGGCACAACACGCCGTTTCTCGGTTACGAACTGCCCGCTGTCGTGCGCGCTACGCTCGTTGCCGGGCGAATCGGTTTCGAGCGCAACTGAATCCGTTTGCGACACATCCCTCGACACGCACTTCAATCGATATCGTTTTCGCCTGATTCGCCATGAGTCTCTTCGTTCGCAAGGCCCGATTGCTCGTCCATCTGCTGCGCGGCGCGTTGACTGTCGCACTGCGCTTTCCGCGTGCGAGCGCCGACGAACGCCACGCCATGAACCGCGCGTGGTCGCTCAAGATGCTCGCGCTGTGCGGCATGAAGCTCGTCGTCCACAACGACGCGGCCCGCATCGACGCGGGCGCGCTCGTGGTGAGCAACCACATTTCGTGGATCGACATCTATGTCATCAACGCGTGGCGGCCGACGCCGTTCGTCTCGAAGGCCGAGATCCGCCGCTGGCCGCTGATCGGCTGGTTCGCGCAGAATCTCGATACCGTGTTCGTCGAACGCGAAAAGCGCAGCGACGCGCGGCGCATCATGCACGAACTGGCGGCCCGGCTCGAACGCGGCGAACTGATGTGCGTGTTCCCCGAAGGCACGACATCGGACGGGGGCGCGCTCAAGCCGTTTCATACGAACATGTTTCAGGCGGCGGTGTCGGCGGGCCGGCCGGTGCAGCCGCTGTGCATATTCTACGAGGATGCGCAGGGGCGGCAGTCGCTCGCGCCCGCGTATATCGACGACGTGTCGCTCAAGGCGTCGCTCGATGCGATCCTGAATGACGGGCCGCTGACCGCGCATGTCTACGTGGGTGAGCCGATTCCGCCGCAGGACGACCGGCGCAAGCTGGCGGCGCAGGCGGAGGCGGCGGTGGGGCTGGCGTTGGAGACGATGCGGGCGGAACCGTCGGCGCATCTGCATGGCGCGGCGCAGACGATTTGACGCCGGAAGGCGTGCGCCTGCGCGAATTCGGGTGATTTAGCCGTTCGCCGCGCGGCAACTCTCGCACGGGACCTGCGTGAGGATGCGCCCGCACGGATCGTCGACGAGATGGATTGCCGAAAGCTGCTCACCCCAAACGCAGCCGGAGTCGAGACCGATCACGTTTTTGCGCAAGGTGAGGCCAAGCGCGGCCCAATGGCCGAAGACTACCGTGATGTTTTCGGTTTTGCGCCCGGGCACGTCGAACCACGGCATGAAACCCGGCGGCGCGGAATCGATGCCGCCGCTGGACGAGAAATCCATTACGCCGTCGCGATCGCAAAAGCGCATGCGCGTGAGCGCACTGCACGTCACGCGCAGACGATCGATGCCTTTCAGATCCTTTGACCAGCGGTTCGGCTCGTTGCCGTAGAGGCCTGCGAGCGTCTCGCGCCAGCTGTCGCGGCGTAACGCTTTTTCAAGTTCGCGCGCGAGTTCCATCGTGAGGCCGACGTCCCACTGCGGCAATACGCCCGCATGCACCATCAGCATGCCGTTTTCGTAGTGCGCGATTGGGCGGTGGCGCACCCAGTGCAGCAAGTCTTCCGCGTCGGGCGCGTTCAGGATGTCGTCGATGGTGTCGCCCTTTTTCGACTTGCGAATGCCCGCCGATACCGACAGCAGATGCAGATCGTGATTGCCTAGCACGGCTACGCCACGCTCGCCGAGATCGATGACTTCGCGCAGCGTCTCAAGAGACGCGGGCCCGCGATTGATCAGGTCGCCCGCGAACCAGAGCGGCGTGTCGGGGGAGGGTGCGGCCTTGGCCAGCAGTTCGCGAAATGGCGAGAGGCAGCCCTGGAGGTCGCCGAAAGCGAGGGGGGGCGGAAGCGGATCGTGCTTGATCATTGAAGCGAAAACGGATGCGAATTAGGCTTAGCGCGGTGTGGCGGAGCGCCAGAGGATCTGGGTGACGGTATCACAGGAGAACGATGGGGGTGTGATGGACGTCGGCTGAATCGTTTGCGTAAGGCTATTTTGACATGATGTAGCTCCCGCCTGCTTTCAGGCAGGGTGGGGTCGGGCGGAAATTATCAAGCTGTTTCTGGATGTTAGGGCTATGGCGTTCGCTCGACCGCCCCGTATAATTGCCGTTAATAAATCAGAGTCAGAGTATGCGGTTTGGATTAACCTCGGCGTTGTCTCGCGAATAGTCCATTTTTCAGCATTCGTCTGTGCGTCTGGCGGCGGGGGGGAAGCGCTGGATGTGTCCGCGTATTCGCGCCAACAAAGGGAGTTCCATGATTCTCATAACGGGTGGTGCCGGTTTTATCGGCGCCAATTTTGTGCTTGATTGGTTGCGTCAATCCGACGAAGCCGTTTTGAACGTGGACAAGTTGACCTACGCGGGCAATCTGGGAACGTTGCAATCGCTGCGGGGCAATCCGAAGCACGTATTTGTGCGCCAGGACATTTGCGACGCTGCGGGGCTGGATGCGCTTTTTACGGAACACCGGCCGCGCGCCGTTCTGCATTTCGCGGCGGAAAGCCATGTCGATCGCTCAATTCATGGCCCGGCGGACTTTGTTCAGACCAATGTGGTTGGTACTTTTGCACTGCTAGAAGCCGCGCGCAAGTACTGGAATGGACTGCCCGAGGGCGAAAAGACCGCATTCCGTTTCCTCCACGTCTCGACGGACGAAGTTTTCGGTTCGCTTTCGGCGACGGACCCCCAATTCTCCGAAACGACTCCTTATGCGCCAAACAGTCCGTATTCGGCAACCAAAGCCGGTTCGGACCACCTCGTGCGCGCGTATCACCATACGTATGGGTTGCCGACGCTCACCACGAACTGTTCGAACAACTACGGTCCGTATCAGTTTCCAGAAAAGCTCATTCCGCTGATGATCGCCAACGCGCTTGCCGGCAAGCCGCTGCCCGTATACGGCGATGGTCAGAACGTGCGTGACTGGCTCTATGTGGGCGACCATTGCAGCGCGATTCGCGAAGTCCTCGTGCGCGGAGCGGTGGGCGAGACGTACAACGTGGGCGGCTGGAACGAAAAAAAGAACCTCGAAGTCGTGCATACGCTGTGCGACCTGCTCGACGAACTGCGCCCGAAGGCTGAGGGCTCGTACCGCGACCAGATCACGTACGTGAAGGACCGCCCCGGCCACGATCGCCGCTACGCGATCGACGCACGCAAGCTCGAGCGCGAGCTGGGTTGGAAGCCGGCGGAGACGTTCGAAACGGGCATGGCGAAGACCGTGCGCTGGTATCTCGACAACCAGGCGTGGGTCGACGAAGTGGCTTCCGGCGATTACCGAAAGTGGGTTGAGACCAACTACGCGCAGCGCGCGTAAAGGCACCGTCATGGCGCGCAAGGGCATTATTCTCGCTGGCGGGTCGGGAACCCGTCTATATCCTATAACCCACGTCGTATCGAAGCAGTTGTTGCCGGTCTACGACAAGCCGATGATCTACTATCCGCTGTCCACGCTGATGGTAGCGGGTATTCGTGAGGTCCTGATCATCTCCACGCCGCAAGACACGCCGCGCTTCGAGGCGATGCTCGGTGACGGCAGTCAGTGGGGCATGAGCATCCAGTATGCGGTGCAGCCGTCGCCCGATGGTTTGGCACAAGCGTTCATCATCGGCAAAGACTTCGTCGGCAACGATCAGTCCGCGCTGATTCTCGGCGATAACATCTTCTACGGCCATGATCTCGCGAAGCAACTGGAGCGGGCGAATGCCCGGGACTCCGGTGCCACAGTGTTCGCGTATCACGTGCATGATCCCGAGCGTTACGGTGTCGTGGAATTCGACAAGTCGTTCCGTGCGGTGTCGATCGAAGAGAAGCCGGCTACGCCGCGCTCGAACTATGCGGTCACGGGACTCTACTTCTACGATAACCAGGTGTGCGACATCGCCGCCGATATCAAGCCTTCCGCACGCGGCGAACTCGAGATCACTGATGTAAACTCGCGCTACCTGTCGCAGGGTGCGCTCAATGTCGAAATCATGGGCCGCGGCTATGCATGGCTCGATACCGGCACCCACGATTCGCTGATCGAGGCGGCAACGTTCATTGCCACGCTGCAAAAGCGGCAGGGACTCGTGGTAGCCTGCCCCGAAGAAATTGCATATCGCTATCGCTGGATCGACGCCGAGCAGTTGGACAAACTTGCACAGCCGCTGGCGAAGAACGGTTATGGGCAGTATTTGAAGAATCTTCTTACGGATCAAGTTGCATGGCCATCCAGGTAACGTCTACGGCTCTCCCCGAAGTCAAGATCATCGAACCTAAGGTGTTCGGTGACGCGCGCGGCTTTTTTTTCGAAAGCTTTAACGCGCGAGAGTTTGCCGAGCAGGTCGCGATGGGTGTTGAATTCGTACAGGACAATCATTCGCGCTCGACCAAAGGCGTGCTGCGCGGATTGCACTATCAGATTCAGCATGCACAGGGCAAGCTGGTCCGCGTGGTCGAGGGCGAGGTGTTCGACGTCGCGGTCGATGTCCGCAAGAGTTCGCCCAATTTCGGCAAGTGGGAGGGCGTAGTGCTGTCGGGTGACAATCACCGGCAGCTCTGGATTCCTCCGGGCTTCGCACACGGTTTCGTCGTGTTGTCCGAGGCGGCGCAGTTCCTTTACAAAACCACCGACTACTGGTTTCCCGAGCACGAGCGTAGCATCGTCTGGAACGATCCCGATATCGGCATTGAATGGCCGATCGCTATGGAACCCATACTCGCCGCAAGGGACGCGCAGGGAAAGCGGCTTGCTGACGCTGAATGCTATGAGTAAGGGAGTCGAATGGTGAAGCGTGCACGACCGACCATTCTGCTGACTGGCGTGAGTGGGCAGGTGGGATTCGAGTTGATGCGTACCTTGCAAGGACTGGGCAAGGTCGTGGCGGCGGATCGAAGTGTTCTCGATCTTGGGGATATGGATCAGATTCGCCGCGTGCTGCGAGACTTGAAGCCTGCATTGATTGTCAATCCGGCAGCTTACACGGCGGTCGACCAGGCGGAATCGGACGTCGCCACTGCCATGCGGCTCAATGCCGAAGCGCCCGCCTTGCTGGCCGAAGAGGCGAAGCGCCTCGGCGCTCGCATCGTCCACTACTCGACTGACTATGTTTTCGACGGAACCCAGTCGGCCCCTTACGTCGAGGATGACCCGGTCAATCCGCAAAACGTCTATGGCGCCAGCAAGCTTGCAGGCGAGCAGGCAGTGGCTCAGTGCGGGTGCGACTATTTGATTTTCCGGACTAGTTGGGTCTACGCCGCACGCAGCAAGAACTTCCTTCGCACGATGCTGCGCCTCGGCGCCGAGCGTGATGAGTTGAGCATAGTCGACGATCAGTTTGGCGCGCCCACTTGGGCCAACACCATCGCTGCACTCACGTCCAACGTGCTGGCGCAAGCAATGGTCGGGGCAGCGGAAGACTGGGATAGCTGGTGGAACGCACATTCCGGGATTTACCATTTGACTGCGTCCGGTGACACATCGTGGCACGGCTTTGCGTCTACGATCTTTGAGCTGTCTGGACTCGATCGAAAGCCTGTCCTCAAGCCGATTCCAAGTGCGGAGTACCCGACACCCGCAAAACGGCCGGCCAATTCCCGGTTATCGTGCGACAAATTGGAAAAGGTATTTGGCTTGCGCGCGCCGGACTGGCGTGACGCCCTTCAGCTTTGCATGGCTGGTTGACGCGACACGGCGCGTTCGTGCGTTGCAGCGGGCTTCGCCTTCGGCTGGCGTTCGCGGGGCCTTCCCCGGTTTCACCTTAGGGCATTTATGCCCGAGCGTCGCGGTCCACACGGCGTTTGCACTTGCGTTGGCGGCGGGCAGTGAATTGCGCCGTGTTCTGATTCGACGTTTTTACCCTATGATCAACTTGTCTGACCTGCCGACGATCGATCTGTCGATCGTGACCTTCAACTCGCAGCGCTGGCTTGATGGCTTTTGGCGCAGTCTAATGCAGCAAAGCTTTCCGCTGCACAAGATTTCTCTGTTGATCCGGGATAACGGTTCAGAAGACGGCACAGTTGCAGCAATTCGCGAGATGCTCGCGGAGCATCAACACCGTTTCGCGTCGGCCTCATTGGAATGTGGTCAAAACATAGGATTCGGCAGGGGACACAATGCCAATCTTGCCCGCGGCAGCGCGGTGTTCTGTCTCGTTTCGAACGTCGATCTCACGTTTGACGAACGCGCGATTGAAATAGCGGTGCGTACAGCTATGCTCGACGCCGAGAATGTCGCCGCGTGGGAGTTCAGGCAAAAGCCCTACGAACACCCGAAGAACTATGACGCGGTGACGCTGGTAGTCGGATGGGCATCCAGCGCGTGCATCCTTTTCCGGCGATCCGCGTTCGAGAAAATAGGCGGGTACGAGCCGCGGCTATTTCTTTACGGAGAGGACGTCGAAATTTCGTACCGTTTGCGCGATTTCGGCTTTATTTTGCGCTATTGCGTTAACGCCGTCTGTTGGCACTACTCCTACGAGACCGCCAACGAGATCAAGCCCGCACAGTTCTTCGGCAGTACGCTGGCCAACGTCCTGCTCAGGCTCCGTTACGGAACGATGCGCGAGATCTTCGCAGGCCTCGTGATGTACCTTGGCCTCCTGATGATTCCCGTGCCGGTGCCGGGACGGTTGAAAGGGTTGCTGGCCGGCTGGAGAAAATTGCTGCGGGATGGCCTGTATTTCTTGCGTACGCGCAAGAAGTCTGCAATCAGATTTTCATTTTCCGGCTGGGATTACGATCTCTCTCGTGAGGGGCAGTTCATCGAAGCCGGCCCGCTGCCGGCCGATTTACCACTGGTCAGCATTGTCGTACGCACTTATGCCGGCCGCCTTGGCAAGCTCAAAGAGGCGGTGCAATCAGTACAAAACCAGACCTACCCGAATGTCGAGCTTGTCGTGGTGGAGGATGGCTCGAACACTGCACAGGCATTCATTGATTCCGTTGCGAAGTCCGGTTTGATTGCGGCCGTCCAGTACCGGTCGTTACCGAAGGGCGGGCGTTGTCTTGCGGGCAACGCGGGTCTCGCCGCTGCGAAAGGCGTCTATGCGTGTTTTCTGGACGACGACGATTTGCTGTACGCGGACCATGTCGAACTCCTGGCGGGCCGACTGACGGAGCGACATGACCTTGCTGCCGTCTATTCGCTTGCTTTCGAGATCGAGACCGAGGTCATTAGTCACGATCCTTGGGAATACCAGGAGGTCAATCGCTTCGTCGCGTATCGTGAACGTTTTTCGCGACCAGCCATCTGGCATCACAACTTTATTCCAATCCAGGCAATCCTCTTTCGGCGTGAACTCTTTACGCGTTACGGCGGATTCAACGTCGAGCTCGAACGGCTTGAGGATTGGGATCTCTGGGTTCGATACTGTCAAAAGGACGACTACGAATTGATCGAGAAAGTCACGTCCGCGTACCGGGTACCTGCGCGACATGGTCACGCTACGACGCGCCAGCAGGAACTCGACGATTACTATCAAAAGGCGCTTAGAGCACGTGACAATCTGATCATCGAGACGACGCCCAATCAGGTTTACTCGTATGCCGCCGAGATCGCCAAAATGATGTACCCGGTGGCCGTGTCGCGAAGCCGCTTGCTCAGAATCGCCAGACGTATTCCTGGAATCTGGACGCTGCGTCGAGTGTATCTGGTGGTCAGAGGTACGGCGGCGCGGGTTAAACGGAAGGTGACTACGGGACGCGCGCGGTAGTCCACCCCGAAATTCGTTTTGCACCGCATCCTGCGTCAAGCCCCCTGCAAGATACCGATCGACTTCAGCCGACCAGGCAAGCCAACGAACAACCGCTGGAGACGTTCAACGGTTCACTTCGGGATGAATGTCCGAACCTGCACCGGTTTGAATCCCCGGCTGAGGCGAGATGCGAGATCGATGCTTGGCGCCGGGACTACAATGAGACCCGGCCTCACCAGGTACTCAATGATTTGACGCCGGGTGAATTCGCCCGGCACCACAGCCTTCGACCCGCGGTCGAAGACTCATAAAAGACCGAACACTAACGCCGCAGTGGGTCCAGAAAACCGGAGCGGTTCACGCGTGCGGATCGCTTCAGATTCGATCTGTCCAAATTTCCGCCGCGACTTCTTTCTGCGACGTCGTCGGCTTTAAGTCGATGTTGAGCATCGGTATGCCGACAAGGCCCGTCGATACGCTCGATGCCTCCGACTTGAAAATAAGCGCGTCGTGCATCCAGTGCAACTGCACATGATTTTCCTGCGTACCTTCGGCAACGGCGGCATTGACCGAATAGTCTCCACCGGGCAGCACGGGCATCAGGAAAGTAAAATAAGCGCTAATCGTGCTGCCTGCTTCGCACGCGACCGGGCTGTCACAAAAAGACAGGAATGTGTTGTCGCCAAACAGCGTCTGGCCTAGCTTATCCTTGATATGAAATCCGATAATCGGCGAGGCAAGCAGAATCTCGGAGTGGACGGAAATACACAACGTTACCAACTCTCCGCCGACTATCCACGAGAGTGGTGAGCCGCTCTCGTCGAAGAACTCGACTCCGGTAATATGCGCTCCGCCTTTGCCGAATGCCGCAGCATCGGGGTTGAATTTAAACAGGCGGATATCATTGCGCAAAGTTGTGTTATTGATGAACGCAAGACGCTGATCTTTCTCCGGTTTTCGGGCGGCAGCTGCGACGACATCGGCGCGCGACTTCATGCGCGTGGTTGTTCCTTTGCCCTGCTGCGCTTCGTAGAATGCCTCAAGGTAGAGATTGCAAACGTCCTTTGGCTCCCCTTCCTGTTGCATCTGACCGCGTTCAAGCCAGATTGCGCGCGTGCACAGATTGCGAATGGCGTTCGTGTCGTGACTGACGAACAGCACAGTGCCCGTCTTCATGAATTCGCGCAGAAAGCGCATACAGCGCTGCGTAAAGAATGCATCGCCGACCGCGAGCGCTTCATCCACGACGAGAATGTCCGCGTCTACGTGCGCAATGACCGCAAACGCAAGGCGAACGAACATCCCACTCGAGTAGGTCTTCACGGGCTGCTCGATGAAGTCACCGATATCCGCGAAGCCGATGATGTCGTCGAAGCGCTCGCGGATCTGTTCGCGCGTCAGCCCGTGCAGTTGGCCGTTTAGATAAATGTTTTCGCGGCCTGTGAACTCCGGGTTGAATCCCGACCCGAGTTCGAGCAGTGCGGCGATTCGTCCGTGCGTTTCGATTTCCCCGGTCGTCGCGCCGAGGGTGCCGCAGATCATCTGCAAAATTGTGCTCTTGCCGGAACCATTGCGCCCGATGACCCCCACAGTTTCACCGCGCCGTACCTCGAAGCTGACATCGCGCAGCGCCCAGAATGTGCGCGAGCACGATTGAGCTTTGCGAGCGAACTTGTCGCGCAATACGGGGAGTGGTGCGAGCCTGGCCGCCAGCCCATAGAGGCTTTGGAGAAGACGATCCTGGGGCCGATTGTAGGCCTGGAATCCCTTGGAAACGCCGCTTACGCGGATGGCGATCTCAGACGACATCAGCAAATCCTCCACGCGTCCGCTGAAACCAGGCGAAACCAAGCCAGGCACAGAGGATGCAAGCGATCGAGTAGACGATCCAATACTGCCAACTAATGGACTGGCCCCAAATGAGCACGTTGCGTCCCTGCTCGATCGGAAATGTCATCGGGTTCAAGTATACGAGGACCTGGAAGCGATGCGGCAACGACGTGATCGAATAAAACACCGGGCTGAGGAACATCATGGCCGTAATGACGATGCCGATTGTCTGCCCGATATCTCGCAGGAACACGCCGGTCGCTGCGAGAAACCATGAGACGCCGAGTATGAATAAACACAAGGGGGCGACGATGAGGGGGATGAGTAACGCGGTCCAGGGTACGGAGCCGCGGACGATCCACTCGGTGACCAGCAGAATAATCAGGCTGACGGTGCCGTGGAATAGCGCCGAGAACAAATTGACGCAAGGCAGGATTTCGAGCGGGAAGACAATCTTTTTGACGAAATTGCTATTGGTCAGAATAAGTGTCGGGGCTCGGCCGATGCATTCGGCAAATAGATTGAAGAGAATCATCCCGGAGAAGAGCACGACCGCGAATTCGGCCTTGGACGCTTGGGCTCCGCCGTTTTGCCAGCGAGATTTGAACACCTCGCTGAACACGAGCGTGTAGACCGTCAGCATCAGCAGAGGTGTGAGAAGCGACCAGAAGATGCCCAGCACCGAACCCTTGTATCGCCCGACTGCGTCGCGGCGTGCAAGATCGAATAGGAGGCGGCGATTCTTGATCATCGACCTCATGAGCGAGGCGGGCGATGCGCTATGACGTTGCATGTTGCTCTATATGAGGAGGGGCTGCGCGAACAGCCGGTTCGGTCGTCGCGCAGCAGGCCAGCTATGGATTAGGAGAATACCCGCTTGATCGCTGAGGCCGCCAGTCGGAGCGGGGCGCTTACTCGCGATGCAAATGAACTGCGCATGGCCGACGCCTCATTGTGAGCGGCACGCAGCGAGCGCTTGTTCTGAGTCAATTCATTTTCGATGAGCCGTCGGGTGGCCGAAAGCTCTTCGCTCAACAGTGCTATGCGGTAGTCCATCGTGCGCATGACCATCGCGCTGTCGGACTCCACAGTAGCCGTCAGCGTTACGACAAACTTCCAGGTTGGACCGATGCGCTGAGTGAGGTCGTCGGGCAATTCAATTTCGAAGCCGGGATCGTCGCCCAAAGTGGCGATCGCGAGTTGTCCGGCTTCCCTGCGAATCAGGACTTCGCGGCGCGTGGCCAGGTCTGCTTCGTTTCCCGACCATCGCCATTGCTCGACATCCGCACCGTCGATCAGCTTCAGCGAACTCAAGTGAATCACTGCAGGGCGATCAGCGAGATCGTAGCGAAGACGCTCGACAGGACCCCGCAACTCAGTCAGCGCGAGTTCAATATCCTGCTGGACGCCATTTGCACGAATTACCTTGGACGTCGAATCTGCTTCGCTGTATTGTCCGTCCACGGGGCGCCAATATAACTTGGTCTCGAATTGCGCGATCATGTCGTCGAGCACGTCATTGGATTCGAGAATCGACGTATCCAGGGATGGCAGTGCCTCGTCGGATGCGACGGCGATAAAGTAGAGCGGTTTGCGCAGTGCTTGCGTCGCGGCGCCGCTATTCGTGATCTGCGTGACAGCCGGGAAGTGACCGAAGTGGCTGGCTTGTCCGTCGATCGGCGCGATCACCGAACCGCTCAAGATGCGTTGTCCCCACAGGGCATGATGTGCGAAGGTGCTGGCGAGCAGGGCTCGGAACTCGTCCAGATACAGTTCCTTGACGTGGAACGGATTCGATGTGCCTGGTACGTCTGAGTATTCGTACTTGTTGGGGCTGGACATCACGAGCACGCCGCCGGGCTTCAGGACCCGCTTGATTTCTGCCATCATTTCCGCGTGCTGATCATGATGCTCGATCGTCTCGAAGCTCACGACGAGGTCAATCGAATGTGTGTCGACGGGAATTGCGGCGGCATTGCCGGTGCGGTACTCCAGATTGGATGCTTGATACGTGCGGCGCGCGTGTAGTACCGCTGACTCGGAGATATCGACTCCGATCGCGTGCGCGGCGTGTCGTGCGAGGTTTGCCGTTCCATAGCCTTCGCCGGAGGCAATATCCAGGACGCGAAGTCCTGATGCGAGCGGCGCCACGAGCATGTACCGATGGTAGTGCTCGAGCATGATCGATTGATACATACCCGGAATGAAGCGCTCCCCATCTAAAGCGAGCGCTTCGACGTTGTCATAAGTGTCGACTGGTTTGGTCGAGTCGGGAGCGTGTTGGTCGACGTTTTCTTGTGTAGTATTCACTGCAATAATCCTTCTCTATGCCTTCCGTCTGGAACGATTGCTCGCGCAAGGCGTGCGCGAAAGCGAGTTGACGCGGTAACGGTGATCTGGTTACCGTGCCCGCCGCACGCGGCTGACGGCTCGCTTGAGGAGACGAAGCGGGGCTGTGAGCTCCCATGAAAACGATGAATGAATCGCGAGCAGTGCAATCAGAGCATCCTCTTCGGTAGACGGCAGGTTCATCGTCTCCCTGGGTAATCCGGCGAACCGCCGCTTGAGATTGCGCAGCGGTCGTGTCAGACGCCACGACGTCGACTGATAGTAGTCGCGCAGCGTGTCGCGGAAGCTGGTGCTCAAATGGGGCTTGCCGGCAATTGCCGTGGCTGGGAGGTCAAGTACCTCGCGCAGCCACCAGCCGACGAGCGCGTATTTTTTTTCTTGCAGGCTGGTACGGGCGGCATTCCAGAGTTGCTGCTTCTGGAGCATATCCTGGACTTGTGCGGTCCCATCCATCACCGAATTCGAGCCGTCGTCGCGAATGCAGTATTCGCAGCCCACGTGGGGCACGTACACGGGCTCATGCGACGCTGCCAGACGAAGCAGGAAATCATAATCTTCAAGCCGGCACAGTGATTCGTCTACGCTCGGCAAGTCCGTTGCGCGCTTGCGGTCGATCAGGAACGAGTGGATCGGAATGAAGTTGTCTTGCAGATGGAACAGGAATGAATAGCCGCTGCGGTGAAACGGCATCGTTCGGGAAACGAGTTGGCCGTGCGCATTGTATCCAGCGCGCACGACGTCCGAGTAAGCCCACGCGAACTGGCTTTCTCGAAGTGCGGAGATGAGAACCTCGTAATGAGCAGGGTAGACTTTGTCGTCGTCGTCAAGGAACGCCGCGTAGCGTCCGTGCGACTGCTGGAGCCCCAGGTTCAGACTGTGTGCACGCGCATCCGTTTGCGATTCGTTTAACACGATCTGCAGATTGGAGAATGCATGCTGCCAGCGCTTCGACACGTTCTGAATCTGCGCGAGTTCACTCGAGTCGCCGAAGTATTGAACGACTACGGTGACCTCAATCTGTTCGTGAGTCTGACCGCTCAATACGAACAAACACCTGTCGAGGAAGGCCTCGCGCCCGGGCATCGTTCGAACGATGACGGAAACTAACGAATTCATCAATTTACGACCAAATCGGAGTGGCAAAAACGAGATTGTGCTCGAAGTCGGGGCGCGCTCTGAAGACCGCTTCCATAGGCATTTCCGTAACGTGGCCTCGCAACTCGTTCAGAGCTGGCGCGTTGGCATCCAGCATGTCGGTCAGATTCTTGAGCGCGACTTGCTTGAATTGCCCCGCTCGCCACTTGCGAGCAAGCAAATACGCCGATTTCCACATTTCGGGCGAACGCCCCGAGCGCTCCACTGCGTAGTGGAAGAAGAGCGCGCCGGCTACCGTGTAGCAGTGCATTCCGAGCGCCTTTACGCGCCACGACAAATCGACGTCCTCGCAATAGAGGAAGAAGCTATCGTCAAAGCCATCGATCGCCTCGTAGACGGACTTCGGAATCAGAACACAAGCCCCCGAGCACCATGCAGTCAAGCCGGACTGCGGATCGAAATGCTTCGGGTGCATGATTGGCTCTTGAAGCGCCTCGAAGATGCCGTTCCACGAATGCATCTCGGCGAAGCTCATTAGGCTCTTAACGCAGGACGGATGCAACGTGCCGTCCGGGTTCAGGCACAAATACGCATCTGACCCGCTGCTCATTTCGCGAAACAGGGCGTTATGCCCTGCGCCAAACCCGCGGTTCTCGCCGGTCCACGTGCGCACCTCGAATCGAGGTTGATGGGTATCGGTCCAGGCGTGTACGTGAGGAAGGCAGTTGCCGCTTTGGTCGCGAAACAGGACTTCTGCAATCTGCTCCGGCCCGTCCTGACGCGCGATGGCATCCAGGCAGCGATGGATTTCTGCCGGGCTGTTTTCGTACAACACCACGCCAATCGCTACGCGTTTGGGCTCCGAACTCGTTCGAGGATCGAGAGAATTGACGTCCATGTTCTCTGAATAGATAGTGTGGGCGCGAATGTAAGCGGTTTAACGTGCCGGGAATTAAAGGGGTCCGAGCCGGGTTAAGCCTCGACGGCGACGGCGCCGAAAGTCGACCGGGCCAATTCGGGTCGCGTCCGAGAACGGCGCGCGATGATTCCTGCGAATTCTTCTTGTCTTCGTCGCACTCGACTGTCGCGCAATTATACAGAACCCGCGTGCGGCAAACGGAGAACCGACTGGTGCCGATACTCGTGCTTGACACGGGTTGCCGGAACCGCCGCGACGGCCTCCGGAGTCTGCAGGAGCATTTGTTACAAGCTTTGTGCTTCCTGCTTACGGATTTGACAGGTGGTGCGGGCTTCAGAAATTATCCTGCTGTCCATTACCAGCAGTTACAATGGAAAGCTTGAGCCCGTCAACCTGCTGTAGGCGGATTATGATTCCGGGAAGGGGATTCCCGTAACCGCGATTCAGTGTATCAAATCGGTTGCAAGTACGTAGAGGGTTTTGCGTGACGACGTCACACATAAAAGTAAAAACTATTTATATAGATCTGTTGTTTGTCGCGGCAACGGTGGGGTTTTTTCATTTCGTTTTGCACGGCTGGACGGTTGCCTCTTCGGCGCAGCAAATGGCGAGCTATTTCCCGTGGCGGACCCCCCTTGACAATGCCATTCGGACAGGGTTTCCCCAGTCCGATTTCGCAGACAGTTTCTGGCCGCATTGGAATTTTCTCGCGACACAACTCAAGCTTCACCATTTACCTCTATGGTACCCGTTCGATTTCGGCGCGACGCGCGCACCCGAAACCGGACTGTTCGGATTCTACTATCCCATTCGTCTTGTGATTTCCAGTGTTCTGGGGACAATGAGTGCGCACACGGCCATGATTATGCTGCATGAATTCCTTTCCCTGGCGTTCATGTACAGATTTTTGAAATGGCTCAAATGTTCTACGTGTGCAGCCATAATGGGCGCGCTGATCTGGGCGTTCAATGGGCACAATATCTACTACATGTCGCTGGAATTTCCGCTTGTTTTGTCCGCATGGCTGCCGCTTGCGCTTTGGGCTGCCAGGCGCGCGGCCGAATCGGGGCAGTTGCGGTGGGCGGTAGTGTCGGGAGTCGCGACGGGGTTAACGTTCTTTTGTGGTTACGCGAACTACATCTATGCCTTTGGCCTGGTCTCGGCATGCTGGTGGATCTATGTGCTCGCGACGACGCGAACGAATCAGGTGTCTGTAAAGTCGTCGGTGACGATTTTGGCAGGCGCCGCCATTTCCGCGCTGTGCGTGGGCGCCGCATATTGGCTGCCATTTGTCGACGTGTTTCGCACATCGATCCGGGCGCCAGCGTCGATGGCCAGTCAACTGGGCGAGGCAATCACGCTGATGCAGTTCCTGCGAGGAATGGTGGCCAATGCGCAGCACGGCCGCGAGGGCAATGCCGCGAGTCCTGCGATTTCTCGTAGGGGGCGGGATCAACACAATCGTGACGTATATCGTCTACCTGATGCTGATACGCTTCATGAACTACAACCTCGCGTATGCAATCTGCTACGTCATCGGCATTGTGGTGTCGTATTGGTTCAATCTGAAATTTGTGTTTAAAGAATCGGGGTCGGTGTTGAAATTCGCGCTTTACCCGCTCGTCTATCTCATCCACTATGTGGTAGGGGCGGCGGTTCTGAACGTTTTCGTCAGCACTTTGGGGGGCGCAAAGGAATATGGGCCCGTGGTTGTGGTGATCGTCACGCTGCCAGTCACGTATATTCTCTCCCGGGTCGTTCTAACGCGAAACGGCAGCACAGAAGACGCGCGGCAACGCAGTTGACTACCGCAATTCAGCTCTTTTTAGCGTTCAATCATCGAGACAGTCACCGAGACGACGTCTAACTCTTCTTCCCTATGAGTGCTACAAGCGTGCCGTGCAGCGTGGGCCACGGCTTGTCCGTGTCAATCGTCGTATACAAGCCAGATCCGGCGCTGCTCGCGCAGACGTTGGCGAGCCTGGCGGCCGCATGCGCATTGGCTCGCGCCAAATATCCCGAATTCGCGGTGAATCTGTGTCTGATCGACAACGGCGGACTGCCGGACATGGCTGCTGAACTAGCTGCGCTGAGCGCGCACGGCGTCGTCCACACGATCATCAGTGGTCACGGAAACGTCGGCTACGGCCGCGGTCACAATCTTGCGATTCAGCAGGCTGCGAGCCGCTATCATCTCGTGCTGAATCCCGACATTGACATGGAAGAACACGCACTCGTCGTGGCGCTGGACTTCTTTGCCGACCATCCAGAAGTCGGCCTGCTGAGCCCGTGCATCGATGATGGCGAAGGGCAGATTCAGTACTTGTGCCGTCGCTACCCTACGGTGTTCGACCTGTTCGTGCGCGGCTTCCTTCCCTCTTCCGTGCGCACGCTTTTCGCGCGCCGACTCGCGCGCTACGAGATGCGCGACCTGATTAACGAGCACGACATCCTCTGGGATCCGCCGATCGTCAGTGGCTGTTTCATGTTGTTTCGCACGGAGGTGCTGAAAAAGCTCGCAGGTTTCGACGACCGCTATTTCCTGTACTTCGAAGATTACGACCTGAGCCTGCGCACACATGGTGCGGCACGCATTGCGTACGCTCCGTCGGTAAGGGTGATGCATCACGGTGGAGGCGCAGCGCGAAAGGGCTACCAGCATATTCGGATGTTCTCCGCGTCGGCCTTCAAGTTCTTCAACCGCTTCGGCTGGAAGTGGGTATGAACCGGGTCCTCGTTTCTGGCGCCAACGGCTTCGTGGGGCGGGCGCTTTGCCACGCGCTGATGGGGCAGGGGCATGCGGTGACAGGCCTCGTCAGACACGCGGGCGGGTGCGCCGAGGGCGTACGCGAATGGGTTCAACCGAGCCCGGACTTCATCGGCCTCGACGGAGCGTGGCCTGATTCGCTGCAAGTCGACACCGTTGTCCACCTGGCAGGACGCGTCCATGTGATGCAGGATCGCGCGGCCGATCCTCTGTCGGCGTTCCGGGCCACGAACGTCGATGGCGCCTTGCGCGTGGCGCAGGCCGCGCATAGAAGCGGCGCGGTGCGGTTTGTTTTCGTAAGCAGCATCAAGGCCTTGGGCGAAGCCGATCCGGGAAGGGCTTTGCGCGAGGACGATCCGCCTCGGCCGCAGGATCCGTATGGCCGCTCGAAGCTCGAAGCCGAGCAGGCCCTCGTTCGTTTCGGCGAAACGTCCGGCCTCGACGTCGTGATCGTCCGCCCGCCGCTCGTTTATGGTCCGGGGGTGCGTGCAAACTTTTTGCAGTTGATGAACGCGATCGCCAAGGGCTGGCCCTTGCCGCTCGGGGCGATTCCGGCGAGGCGCAGCCTCGTTTATGTCGGCAATCTGGCGGACGCGCTGCTGCGCTGCGCGACCGACCCGCGCGCCGCGCACGGGCGCTTTCATGTCGCCGACGGCGATGACCCTTCCGTGACTGAACTCGCACGAGCACTTGGCAGGCATCTGCAGAAGCCCGCACGCCTTGTTCCGATGCCGACGGGCCTGCTGCGTGCAGCCGGGCGCCTCACGGGGCGCTCGCCGCAAGTGGAACGGCTCGTTGGCGATCTCCGTGTCGATATCTCGCTCATTCGCACCGTGCTCGGGTGGCAGCCGCCGTATTCTGTCGACGATGGTCTGGCCGCGACCGCGAGCTGGTACCGTTCGACGCATTTAGACAACTTCACTGATGCCTGACTACGACAACTGGCTTCATTCCTGGCCCGGCGTTCTGCTTCTTGCCGTAGCGTCCGCCCTCGCGTGCGCAGCGATTCTCGGCGCGTTGCTGAAAACGGGGTTGGCCTGGCGGCTCGCTACCGACATCCCGAACGATCGCTCGCTCCATGTACGCCCGACGCCGCGCGTGGGCGGGTGGGGGATCGTCCCCGTTTGCCTCGTGGCAATCGTGTTAGCAGTGCCGTCGCTGTGGCTAGTGGCGGCCTGCGCGTTTTTCCTGGCTGCGGTGTCCCAACTCGACGACCGGCGAGGTCTGCCGGCGCGCGTGCGCTTTGCCGCCCATTTTGTGGCGGTAGTCGTACTGATAGTCGCCTATCCCGCAACCGCGCCCTGGTGGGTGCTCGCCTGCATTGCGTTTTTGATGCTGTGGCTCGTCAATCTTTACAACTTTATGGACGGTTCCGACGGTTTGGCGGGCGGCATGGCGTTGTTCGGATTTGGCGGTTATGCGCTAGCCTCGTTGATGAGCGTGCATCCTGCGCCTGAGTTGGCGCTGGCCTGCGCGGCCGTGGTCGGCGCCGCGGCGGGTTTCCTGTACTTCAATTTCCATCCGGCTCGAATTTTTCTCGGCGATGCCGGTTCAATTCCGCTGGGCTTTCTTGCCGGGGCCTTCGGCTATTGGGGCTGGCGCAGCGGCACATGGCCCGACTGGTTCCCCGCGATGGCATTTGCGCCCTTTATCGGTGACGCGTCGGTCACGCTCGCACGCCGCCTCGCCCGCGGCGAAAAAGTTTGGCAGGCCCATCGGGAGCACTACTATCAACGAATGGTCCGCTCCGGCATGGGCCATGCGCGGACCGCGCTCTGTTGGTACGCAGTCATGTTCACCGGCGTCATACTTGCTCTCTCTGCTCTCGGCCGCACCGCGGCGATTCAGTGGAGCTTCATTGCCGTATGGGTTGTGGTGCTCGTGTTGATCGGCGCCGCAATTGACTCCCGCTGGCGCCGTTTTCAAGCAACAGTTTCCGAACAACCAAAGGTTTGACGCCGATGCTTCGACACAAGTCTTCATGGCTGTCGTTCAGCGCCTTTCTGTTTGACCTGTGTGCCGTGATTGGCGCATGGCTCTCCGCTTACCTGATCCGCTTCAACGGCCCCATTCCGCATGCCTTCTGGTTGGGCGGGTTGCGCGCGCTGGTGTGGGTCATTCCGGTCTATGGCCTGATGTTCCGCATCTACGGTCTGTATCGCGGCATGTGGGTCTTCGCGAGCCTGCCCGATCTGATGCGGATATCGAAGGCCACCGTCTCCGGTGCGCTCATCGTGATGGTGGCTTCGGTCATGCTGCAGCCGTCGCCGATCGTTCCGCGTTCAGTGCTGATCCTGTCGCCGCTCCTCCTGTTTCTCACCATGGGCGGTGCGCGTGCGCTCTATCGGGCGACCAAAGAGTTTTACCTGTACGGCGGCCTCGTTGCACAAGGTAAGCCTGTCATCGTCGTGGGGGCGGGCGGGGCCGGCGCAAGCCTTGCGCGTGAGCTGTCGCGCTCGGCGGACTGGCGTCTCCTAGGCCTGCTCGATGACGATCCGTCCAAGAAGGGCCGCGAAATATACGGCTACAAGGTGTTGGGGCCGATCGGCGACATCGAGCACTGGGCCAGCACGCTGCGCTGCGAGTACGCCATCATTGCCATTCCATCGGCGTCGGCCGAGGTGCAGCGGCAGGTTGCCTCGCAATGCCTGCGCGCGGGTGTGAAGGCGCTGATGTTGCCGGCGTTGACGGAGCATGCCGCCGGCCAGGGCTTCCTTTCGCAGGTGCGCAATATCGATCTTGAGGATCTGCTCGGCCGTGACGCGGTCAATATCGATACGCCGCACGTCGAGGCACTGCTGGGCGGCCGCGTAGTCATGGTGACGGGGGCGGGCGGGTCGATCGGTTCGGAGCTTTGCCGTCAGATTCTGCGTTTCGCGCCGGCGCAGCTCGTCGCGCTCGATCTGTCCGAGTATGCGATGTACACGTTGACCGAGGAACTTCGCGAGCACGCCCCCGATCTGCCGGTCGTGCCCATCATTGGCGACGCGAAAGACGCACTGTTGCTTGATCAGGTGATGGCGCGCTATACGCCGTACATTGTGTTCCATGCGGCTGCATACAAGCACGTCCCGCTAATGGAAGAGGTCAACGCATGGCAGGCAATCCGCAATAACGTGCTGGGCACGTATCGCGTTGCGCGTGCGGTGATCAAGCATCATGTCCGGCATTTCGTACTTGTTTCGACTGACAAGGCCGTCAACCCGACGAACGTGATGGGCGCGAGCAAGCGCCTCGCGGAAATGACCTGCCAGGCACTGCAGCAGACGAGCGAACATACCCAGTTCGAGACCGTGCGCTTCGGCAACGTGTTGGGTAGTGCGGGAAGCGTGATTCCGAAGTTCCAGCAGCAGATTGCGAAGGGCGGGCCGGTGACGGTCACGCACCCGGAGATCACGCGTTTCTTCATGACGATTCCAGAAGCTTCGCAGCTCGTGCTGCAAGCCTCCAGCATGGGGCATGGCGGCGAGATCTTCATTCTGGACATGGGCAGGCCGGTCAAGATCGTCGACCTCGCACGCGACCTGATCCGCCTTTACGGCTTCACCGAGGAGCATATCCACATCGCTTTCACGGGGCTACGCCCCGGCGAGAAGCTCTATGAAGAACTCCTCGCCGATGACGAAACCACGACGCGTACTCCGCATCCCAAGCTGCGTACGGCAAAGGCGCGAGCGGTGTCGGAGCATTTGCTCGACGAATTGCTGCCCTGGCTGATGCAGCACCGCGTGCCAAGTGACGATGAAGTGCGTCGTGATCTGCGCCGCTGGGTGCCCGAGTATCAGCCGTCGAGTGCTCCGAAGCTGCAGAGCGTAGGTGAAGCGCCGGCACGCGCGGCCGGCTGAAGTCGAATGCGAGGACGCGCGGTCCTCGCTTGCTGACGCGCGGCGCGTGGTGCCGCTCGTTCTTGTTCATATCCACTCGGATTATTCCTGCCAACAGCAGTGATCGACACACATACGCTCGGTCACAACCTGCGTCTTTCACCCAATCGAAAGTGCCCGGCGATGTCACCTTGAATGATCGGAGTAACGGTGGCAAGTCTCGGCATCCACGTTACGGACGGCATTGGAATATCCCAGCCGAGCCCCTATTAGCGATCACCAGCCACCCACCAGGCCCGGTGACAACACCCCCCGGATCATGACTGCGACTGGGGGCGAGAATCATGCCGGGCCTGGCTGGCCAAAGCCTCGATTATCGAGGCGGGAAGATATAAACGGGGGGGCGGGATCTCACGCCGTGGTGGGACTCGGCAGATAGGGGCAATCATGCTAATCTCGCGAGATTCTAATTTTAACCTTTCTGTATGAAAGGTTTATAACATGAAACATCCATCTAATAATTTCGACTTCCTTCGACTGCTTGCGGCGTCGCTTGTCATCGTCGGTCATGCGTTCGCGCTTAACGGGGCGACGGCTCCGACGATCCTCAGCATCCCGGTGCATGGCTACGGCGTCGCGATTTTCTTCTCAATCAGCGGATATCTAGTGGCATCGAGTTGGCTGAGCGATCCAAACGCGGCGCGATTCTTCGCGAAACGCGCGCTTCGAATTTTCCCGGCGCTCATCATGATTGTCCTGGTTACCGTCTTCATGTTCGGGCCAGCCGTGACAACGTTAAGCCGCTCGGACTATTTCGCGAACCCAGCGACTTACGGTTACCTGCGGAATATGCGGTTGTTTATTGTCTATTATCTTCCTGGCGTATTTGAGCACAGCCCCATTCCCAATGCAGTGAATGGATCGCTCTGGAGCCTGCCAGCTGAATTCCTGATGTATATCGTGACGCCTATTGTCGCAGTTGTTGCGATGGGCCGGAAGGCGATTGCGTTTGGTGCGCTTTCCGCTGCATTTGCCTGCGTGGCGGCCTATCTGCAGTCCGGGTACAAAGGCCCGATGGTGGTCATCTACGCAACCGACGTGCGAGCAGCCCTGGAAATGGGGGCATACTTTCTTGCTGGCGGCATGTTTTCTGTGCTCAAGAGACGCATTCAATTCTCGGCGAAGTACGCAGCGGCCGCCCTGCTCGTATATTTCATCTCGGCCAGACTCTGCACAACACCACATGAGTTTTATATTGTCTCAGTGGTATCGGCGTTCGTGTTCCCCTATCTTTACATCACGGCTGGACAGAAGGCGACTCCGATCCTCTCGTCGGCTGGCAAGTACGGTGACATCTCCTACGGTCTTTACCTCTACGCCTTCCCGATCCAGCAGCTATTGCAATCGAAGTTCTCGTCGATGCCGGTGATCGGTCAGATCGTCTTGGCATTCGTGTTCACGATTCCGTGCGCGGCGCTATCGTGGTACCTTGTCGAGAAGAAGGCGGCGATGTTCAAACCGGAACGCCGTCGGAGCCAAGATAGATCGATCGCCATATCAGCGGTAAAGAAAACAGAATGACTCAGAAATCATGGATGGCTGTCATACCTTGGCTATCCCATCAATGAGGAATCGGAATCGTCCAGTTCCCCTACCCAGGACGGGGGTGCGGCTAAATATAACCCACCCCCGTACGGTCGCGCGGTGCGATGATGGTGACTTGCGCGCCGGCATCGGTGAGTGCGCGCAGCAAACCTTGCCGATAGGTGTAGATCGCCCGGTCTGTATCGCGGACGAGTATGACTTGCAGCGAAGAGGCAGACTTGGGGGGAAGTGGCTGAGGCGTTCACAGAGGGGATGTCAGGGTGGATTCGGGTGTGCACACGTGGGCCTTCGCGTCGCTCGCGTGGGCAATCGACGGGGCGGGCGCGGAGCACAATTTAGCCGACGTTCGCCTTCAGTCGATCGATCTGGCTTGAGCGGGACTGCTTACGTGACACGTTTCTTGCCGATGCACGAGCACCGGAAATCGAAGCACGTCCCGCATCAGAATACGATGCCTCCGCCGCGATCGAGATCGATCGCCACAAGCCGCGAACCGTAACCGGAGAGATGCGCGGAGTCCCAGTACAGCGGGTGGTCATTCGATTCGACTTCGCAATAACCGCCGTTTTCGCACAGCGCGGAAGCCGTGTCCAGGTAGACGAAACCACGCGCATGCGCTTCGGCTTGCAGGAGCGCACTCACTGCTTCGTGGCTGTTCTCGTAATCGGCGGTGCGCTCGAGTTCGAACGGCACGTTATACGCGGCCTTCTTCGCGAGACCGATCGGCACATTCGCGCTTGCGCCTGGCGTATCGCCGATCAAATAGACGTGCACCTTTTGCGCAGCAAGCCAGTCAAGCGTTTTGGCGAGCGCGGCTTCGAACGCCTGAGGCGTCTCCTTATAGTACGCAGGCCATGCGGCGTGCAGGATCACCGTTTCAGGTTTTGTCGCAGCGACCAGGGCGGGCATCGCCGCCTGATTGTCGGCGCAGCGTTTGCGCGCGGGCGCATAACTCGACGGAAAGCCGAGAAACGGCGGGCAGCCGTCTGCCACTGCGAGCACACCGGCTTTGCCGTGTCGACTCGCAAGCACGGAGAGTCCTTCAGCGAGCGCCGCCGCGTGTGAATCGCCGAGCACGACGAACGTACGCCGCGCGCGAGACGCGCCGAGCCTGCATAACCCGCGAGCATCGCCGTCGACAGGGGCCGTCCGCGTGAGGCAGGACCGAAACGCTCCCACGTCCGCGGAACCTTCGGAGAGAAGCGTTACCGCACCCGGAAACCGCTGCGGCAGGCCGCTTGTAGCAGCGATGACGAACGCGGTCAGCAACGGCACGGTTGCGAACGTCGATATCGCAGCGAGCCGTTTGCCGCAGAGGCCGTCGGGGCGGCGGAACGGCAATTCGATGAAGCGCCACGAGGCGAGGCCGCACGCGAGCGAGAGCAGCACTATCGTCACTGCCCTGTAGACGAACGGATAATCAGAAAAGTGCACGAATCCGTAGTTGAGGAACACGATAATCGGCCAGTGCCACAGATAGATCGAATACGACGCCTGACCCAGGAGACGAACCGGCTTCCGGGTCAAAAGCGAATGCAGGATGCCGGGGCGGACGCCTTCGCGCACGAGGATGGCCGTCGCGATGCATGGCACGAGCGCCGCGGCGCCAGGAAAGAGCGTGGAGACGTCGTAGCGCACGGTGCAAAACGCGATGGCGCCAACCGCGGCGGCGGCCAGGACGCGCGATACCGCAGGCGGCAATGTGCGGGCCGGGGCGAGTGCAAGCAGGCCGCCCACAGCGAACTCCCACATGCGCCCAGGCAGCAGATAAAACGCCGCTTCCAGTTTGAAGAAGGCGAGCAGTGCGACCGAGAGCGCAAATGACGTCACTGCCATGAGCGCGAGTGTCGTCAGGTCGCTGAGTTTCATCCTGCGGCACACGATGAACGCAAACGGGTAAAGCATATAAAACTGCCATTCGACGGCAAGCGACCACGTGTGCAGCAGTGGGTTGTACAGCAGATCTGGGGAAAAGTAGCTGGTTGCCCGGTAGAAGACGATGTTCGACACGAAGCCAATGCACGAGACGAGCCCGGGACGCAGCATCTCCAGATGGATCGGCAGAAAGACGAAAGAGGCAACAACCCCGATCGTGGCCACGGCAGCCAGGTAAGTCGGTCCGATACGGCGGAACCGGCTCGCGTAAAAGTGAAGGATTCCGCTGCGGTCCAGCTGCATCCTCGACAAGATGCGGGTAATCAAAAATCCGGATATGACGAAAAATAGATCGACGCCGATGAAGCCGCCTGAAAATCCCGGCATACCGACGTGATAGAGGAGCACCAGCGTCACGGCGACAAAGCGCAGGCCATCGATATGGTCGATGTAGTCGCGGTTGGTCGTTGACGAATGCAGATCGTACGTCATGCTTTTCCCCGACGTGTCACGGTCGAAAAGCGGACCGAACGTTTGGCTGGTTTGGACCTTCACCAACGGAAGCGATCACCTCGACCCGGTGCGGTGAACAGCCCGGTGGCAAGCCGATCGGACCGATGCATTTTGCAATTGCTGCATCGTATCAATGGGCACGCCGGGAATCTGTTGCCGATCGAACAGAAGCGACGTCCCGTTTTTGGGGCAGTGAATAGACGCGAACCCAATCGATATCGAAGCTCGAACCGTCTCTAACTTCGGCGATGGGCCAACCGCCGCCCAACGCATAGTCGAGCATGATGTAATACGGCCCGGTCATATAGTCTGAGGACTTTGCGGCCGAAATCTGATTCGTCTGAACGCCGTCGATATACCAGGTGATGTGATCCGGGTCGATCTGGCAGCCGTAGATATGGAAGTCCTCCCAGGGTTTCGCTCCGTTCGGCATCGGTGTGGCGGGTGAATAGAGTTGTGCACCCTCACCTGGAGTGCTGTCGGCTTTCCAGTTGTGACTCGCCTCCTGAATAAATGCACCCTTTTCGGTGTACGCATTGCCGTACCACTCGAAAATATCGATCTCCGAATAATTTTTTTTCGACCTGTTGTTTATCGACGTAGAACTCAACAGCCAGAACGCCGGCCATGATCCGGTGCCGGAGCGGGGCATCCTCGCACGCACTTCAAAGTACCCGTAGCGCTGGGCAAATCCCTGGCCGGTTGCGTCCATGGACGAAATGTTTCCCGAATGCCAGGCGCCATTGGCGTCCGTGAAGGCCTTGATGGACAGCACGCCGTTGGTGACGCCGAGTGCGCCGATGTCCCACATGGATGCCGAGTAGTTTCCGGCCGGACCGTACGGCGGAATGTAGTACCACGCAGCATTGCCCTTGGGCGAGTGCGTCGTTACGCTGAGATCGTCGAATTCGTCATTGAAGGTCAGTGTGTATCCCGTCAAATCGATGTCGCCCTTGCCGGGCGCAAGGGCGGGGTCCGGAACAGTTGCGCGTGCAACGTGAGGATCCGCCACGGCGGCCGGGGTCGCGTTCGCGAAGTAAGCCGCGATCGACAGGACGAATATCGAAATCGGGATCAGGAACCTGCTCGAACGGCGCATCGCCTGTCCCTCGTTTCGCTGGGGTTGGTTTGCCGGTTTGCACCGCCGTCCCGATTGCCGGCCTGTATTGCCTGGTCAATGACGCACCGTTGTGCGCCGATTGTCAGACGAAAGGTGTGGGTTCAGCGCATGGCGGTCGAGCGCAGCCGACGGTGTCCGGTCCTCTGACGCATCATGCGGTCTTTTGAATTGCGCTTACGTGGGCTACCGCACGATTTGTCATTCGGCGTCGCGGTATTAATTGCAGGTGTTACAGGCAGGTAGCCTTGCGGCCACACGGAGGTTGCGGCGGCGCGTACCGTCGTCGGCGAGGCCAACGAAGGATTGGAAAACATGCAAATTCAAATCTTCGGCGTGATTGTGCTCGTGTTAGGTCTGCTGTCGCTGAACCTGAACTACCAGTGGGCAATTTACTTTCTCGTCCTCTGCTGCCTGTTCGCGTGTACTTCCGCCATTGCGTTTCCGGCGATCGGCGGACTGACGATTCTTCCGGCCAATCTCTTCCTGCTCTTCTTCGCCCTGCGCGCCTTCAACATCGGCGGCGGCGCAGCGTTGTGGCGACCGGTGGCGCCGGGCAGTCCGGGGTTTCCGCTGCTTTGCCTGTGTGTATTCGCCGTGGTGGGAGGCCTGTTCCTGCCGCGCGCCATGGCGGGCGCCACGTATGTGTATGCGATCAATCGCGGCGCCATCGACCCCAATGCACCCGATCTGCAGCCGCTCGGCCCCGTGTCCGGAAACCTGACGCAGTCGATTTATTTCATTGGGGAAGTCCTTGTCTACTGCTGCATGGCGGTTTTTCTCTCGAAGAAGAACAGCTATAAGCATTTTGCCAACGCCATTCTGCTGATTGCCGCATTGAACGTGATCGCGGCCATCGTCGATATCGGTTCTTCGTCGGTCGGCATAAACGTGCTGGGCGTGATCAAGACGGCCAGTTACACGTTGCACGATGGGGAGGAAGTGGGCGGTATGCGGCGAATTGCGGGGACATTTGCAGAAGCGTCCGCATTTTCCGGTTTCACCCTGTTGCTCTTCGCCTTCTCAGCCAATCTATGGTTGTTCGGTTACCGGCCGCGCATCACCGGGATGCTCACGTTTGCGTCCGGCGTGTTGCTCGCGCTGTCGACTTCCGCGACGGCGTACGTCGGGTTTGCGGTCTATCTTGTCGTACTGCTTCTTGGCCGTTGCGGTCGCATCGCGCCGCGCAGCGAGTCGCGCAAACTCCGTTTGTGCGCTGTCGTGATATGTGTCGGCATCATTGCGCTGCTGTACGCCATTGTCTTCAGGCCCAGTCTGCTGGAGTCACTGGGTGATTTTTTCAACGATGCGGTCCTGAACAAGGTGGATAGCGCCTCCGGTATCGAGAGGGGGGCATGGAACAGGCAAGCTTTGGTCAATCTTGTTGAGACGTTCGGGTTCGGTGTGGGGATCGGCAGTTCGCGGACGTCGAGCTTTATCCTGGTCCTGCTGTCGAATCTCGGCATCGTCGGCACCATGCTGTTCGGTGTTTTTGTCTGCAAATGCACGGTCTCGCCGATTCCCACGCACGGTCCGATGCTCGACCGTGTCGTCTGCTATGCGTCGAGGCAGACCATGCTGGCAATCCTGGTTAGTGCGTCGATCTCCGGCACGGTGTTCGATCTGGGCCCGTGCTTCTACATGTTTGCCGCCGCTGCGGGCATGTTGTCATCGTCGGTTCGCAGAGTTTCCCTGGTTGGGGGCGTTGATCGCCCAGGAAACCGGGCTTCCCCCGAAAAGGCACAGCCTTCGCGCTCCGGCGTTTTGGTCGGCCATGCGCGTGCGCCTGCGACGCCACTGCTCGACTCGCACAAACACGAGAGCCGCATACCGGCTTGGCCACACCGGGGATGAGCGGTCTCCGGGCGGCGAATGCACACTGCGGACCGGCTATGGTCTGCCATCGCGAAAGATCACACGATTTCCCTGAACCAACGTCGGATCTAGGTGCGGTTGCGAACGATCGCAACATGAAGCAATCGTCAAGATAACGGGAGCGGGAAGTTGCTGCTTCCTGCTTCCTTGATCCCTGGCGCACGAAGGACCATGAATTCACGCCCCAGTCTGGCGAGAAACGCAATATTCAACTTCCTCGGCAGCGTGCTTCCGCTCGTCGTTTCGCTCGCAACGGTTCCGATGTATCTGGAGCGCGTCGGCACAGCACGCTACGGCGTGCTGGCGATCGTCTGGATGGTCCAGGGCTATTTCGGCTTTTTCGATCTCGGACTCGCCGCGGCCACGTCGAACCGTGTGGCCCAACTTTCCGATGCGGTTGAACGTGAATCGCTGATCTGGACGGCGCTCATATTGAACGCCGTGTTCGGCGCAATGGGCGGTCTCGTGTTGCTTGCTGTGGGTGGCTTCCTGCTGGTGCAGTTTCACATTGACGCGGCGCTCCTTGCGGAGGTCATGACGGCGCTACCGTGGCTCGCCTGCGCCGTTCCGATCGCAACAGTCAGCGGGGTACTTTACGGCGCGCTGATCGGCCGCGAGCAGTTCGGCGCGCTCAACGCCGTGCAAGTACCCGCCGGCATGCTCTTCCAGATCGTGCCGCTGGTGGCGGCGGTCATCGTCGGGCCGGATCTGCGGCATCTCATTGCCGCTGCGATCCTTTCCGGTGCCGCCTCGCTTCTATTGCTTGTTGCGGTGGTCTGCCGGGCGGCGCCGTTGCGCTTTTCCGGCGGACCACGATTGCGATTCATCCGGCCACTCTTTTCCTATGGCGCCTGGGTGACGGTGACGAATCTCCTGAGCCCGTTGCTCTCGACAGCCGACCGGCTCCTGATCGGCGGCACGCTGGGCGCTCAGGCGGTGGCCTATTACCAGGTTCCGTTTAACCTGGCCCAGCGCGCGCGCATCTTGCCCGGTGTGATTACGCGCACGCTATTTCCGCGTCTGTCCGCACTCGAACCAACGAGCGCGAACGAACTGACCATCGCCGCCCTGCGTGGACTGACGGCTGCCACCACACCGATGATCGTCTTCGGTATCTTTCTGATGCGGCCTTTTCTGTCGCTCTGGACCGGCCACGATTTCGCGTCGAGATCCGCTCCGGTAGGCGAGGCGATCCTGGCCGGCGTCTGGGTGAACTCACTGGCGTTCCTTCCTTCGAGCCACCTGCAGGCCATGGGACGACCAGGCATGATTGCGCGCCTTCATCTGATCGAGCTGGTCCCGTTCATCGCGTTGCTCTGGTGGGCGCTGCACGCGTTTGGCCTTGTCGGTGCGGCGCTGGCGTGGAGTACGAGATGCGCCGTCGATGGCATTTTGCTCTTCAGGGCTGCGGGGTTCGGCAAACCGGCGGCACGATACCTGTGTGTACCGGCACTGCAGATTCTCGCCACCTACGCCGCGGCCGAGGTACTGAACGCATCGTCATGGCTGCGCACGGCGGTCTGGCTACTCTTTACGCTACTGGCTCTGGTGTGGGCCGCGCGGGCGGAGCCGAAAGCTTATGACCGTCTGATGCGTGCCACGTCGAATGCGGTACGACAGACGCTGCGATGGCGAGCCGGATGATGTGTAGCTTGTGTCCGCGCTAAAACGACTTACAACCATGACCCGTTGAATGCCATGTTTGCCTGGATTCCTCACCTGTGCATCCAGAGCGACCCGATGGTAGTCGCTAAAAAACTGTTGTGCGCGCTACATCCGCTCGCGATGCTCATTTCATGGACTGCGTCGAATGCGAATGTGCGTGCGAGGCCACAAAAACTCGCCGATGCCGATTTGATCATCCTGCATGAGTATGGCGAGCCATCCCACTACACAGGTGCAGTGAGCGCCGCTGCGGCGCTCGATTACTCGACCGTCGAGCAGGTGGAATTCACGCCGCTGCGCAAGCTCAAACAAGGCCTTCAGCAAGGCGATCGCTACAAGGTCAGGAAAGCGCTTCGCGACGCCTGGTTACTCGCGCTCTGGACGCTATTTCCGCAAGCATTGAAGGGTAAGACAGTGATTCTGGGGATAGCGCCGCTCGACTGGCGGATCGCCATTCTGTCTCGCGCATTGCGGCACGCGCGAATTATCTATCATTCGTCCTGGACCGATTGGGAGGGCGCACGCTTTGCAAAGAATCCGGCCGTTCTCACGGGCGCAATTCGCAAGGCGTGGTCGAACTTCCTGACCCGAAGAGTCGATCGTTTCGCCCTTGTGACGCCGCGCGTGGCGGAGCAACTTCATCGATTGTTCAAGATCGACTGCGGGCGGCTCTTTGTTGTATTTCATGCCTATGACCCAACGATATTTCATCCGGCTCCGTATCGGCCGCCGACGCCCCTGAAGGTCGTATTTGCCGGCCGATTCGAGGACTGCAAAGGGGTGGAATATGTGATTGAACTCGCGAGGCGCCTGCCGTCGATCGAGTTCGGCCTGGCCGGCGATGGTCTGCTCAGGAAAAGCATTGAAAGCGCCGGTTTGCCGAACGTCACGCTGTTTGGACGCGTCAGCAGTCGCGCCGAAATTTCCTCGATCTTCATGCGGCATCACGTTGTCGTTCTTCCATCAAGACGCACGATCGCCTGGGAAGAGCTGTTCGGTATGGTTCTCGTCGAAGCGATGGCTTGCGGATGTATTCCGATGGCGACGAATCACACCGGCCCCAACACCATCGTGCGCGATGCCGAGCTGCGGGATTTTATTTTCGCCGAGGAAGATTTTCTGGCAGGGGCCGTGTCAGCGCTTACGAGGCTTGAGCGCGACGTTGATCGACTCCGGGTGCTGGAGCGGAAGTCGATTCAGGATGCGCGGCGATTCGCGCTGTCCGAGGTCGAGAAAATCTGGATGGACATCTTGCAGTAAACCCGGTTGCTCGTTCTCGCGTTCGCGGCAGCAGCCTCGCTGCTCTGTGCCACGAGCGCCTCGTTGAGAAGAGCAAGGGCAATCCTCCGGATTCGTATGCCTAAAGCCGAAGGCACCCTTTCCAGGTCATGTGTTGAGGACCGCACACTTACCCACCGATAGCGGTAGTGCTGGTTACGGGCTCTACGATATAAATCAATTGAAGCCACAAGAATGGCAATCGCGCAGCAACTGAGCTGCGCAAATTTCTGCCTACGACGTGTTAGCGCCAACGGGCAGAGGGTTTCAACGTTTTTCTGGATGCGCGACCGTGCACGCTACGACCATGCCGATCTACGGATCGCCTACGCCGCGTGAAGCATTCAAGCCTGCTGTTCGTCAGGTCGGTGTCGTTGTATGTGACGGTTTCTCGCTGCTTGTCGCCGATTCGTGCGCACATAAGCTGTACGAACTGGTGCGCGGTGCACTGGCGATCGTGTCGCGGAAATTTGGAGGGGCGGTCTCGCGCGAGATTGCCGGGCAGCTTCTACCGGGCGCGGGTGACCAACTGCTTCCGGTAACGGGCGACATCGATGCTGCCAAATATAAAGTGCACAAGGGTGCGCAATGGCTCGCCGAAAATCGTGCCCGGCCGGTCACGATTGAAGATGCGGGTCGGAGCATTGCCGCGGGACAGACGTAGTCCCCGGAATGATGGCGATTTAGCCAGTTGGCTCGCCAATCTATCCGGGAATCGATGATTTCGTCATCTCATTTTCATTCAATATACATAGACATACTAAATTAAGGATGAGTTGTTGGGGGTTCGTTACCTGATCAAATTTCGGCGGACGAACTTGCTGGTTTGGAGTTGAAGAAATGCCTGGACTAATTCATCGAGCTATCGACATTGCGTTGATCGTTCTTGGCGCCTTCGGTGCATTACATCTGCAGATTCCGGTTGCCGTTCACCCGCACGAGACAGAGCTGTCGCTGGTGGCGTTTGTTTCGGCGCTCGCGCTGTCTGTCTTCCCTGCTTGCGGAACATACCGTGCGGAGCAAAGCGGGTCGATGGCCAGTGTCGCGGGCAGAACCGCTATTGCGTGGATGTTGGTTCAACTTTGCGGACTCGCGCTGCTTTATGCGATCAATCGGATGCCGCTAGTTTCAATGCCGTGGTTTATTTACTGGACCTTGGTGACGGGCGTCTCGCTGCTTGTCTTCCACGCCATGACGTTTGTTTCGATGCGGGTCGTATGGCCGGTTGTTCAACGTACGTGGCTGCACAAGACCGCTGTCGTGTCCGCTTTCGTGGCCGTGACCGGGGCAGTGGTTTCGCGGCAGATGGTGAAGCAGGTATTCGATCTGGTGCTGGGCATTGCACTGCTCGTTTTGCTGTCGCCCGTGCTGGGCGTTTTGGCGCTCGTCGTGAGGAGCGATGGGGGGCCCGCGTTCTTCGCACATCGGCGAGTCGGCCGCAACGGTCAAAAGTTCATGTGCCTGAAGTTTCGGACGATGGTTGTGAACGCCGATCAGGTTTTGAAGGAAGTGCTGGAGCACGATCCTGAGGCCCGGTCGGAATGGGAGCGGGATCTGAAGCTCAAGCACGACGTACGGGTGACACACGTTGGGCGATTTCTGCGGCGCACGAGCCTCGACGAATTGCCGCAGTTATGGAATGTGGTGCGTGGCGACATGAGCCTCGTCGGCCCGCGGCCGATCATCGATCAGGAGCTCGCCCGCTATGGCGATGACGTGGACTACTACCTCATGGCGAAGCCGGGAATGACGGGTTTGTGGCAGGTCAGCGGGCGAAGCGACACGGATTACGCAACGAGAGTGTCGCTGGATGTTACGTATGTGAAGACCTGGTCGCTCTCGCGTGATATCGCGATTCTGTTCAAGACGTTCAAGGTCGTATTCCACGGAAGCGGCGCGTACTGACCTGTGCGTCAGCAGTTTGCAGAAGTGAGGCAGGACGGCGAGCCGGCGCTGCCGTTGCTGATGTTGCGATATCTACCGCATGTGTTCCGGTGTTGCATCTGCCGGCGAACGGGTTGACCACGGGTCATTGAGCGCTGGACCGTCCAGCGACGGCGCCTGGTAGGTCCTGCCGTTCCAGCCGTCGTAGGAGTACGGGTCGGCGTCGCTTGCGGCGGCGTCGTGGGTCTGAAGCTGGCGCTGTGCGTGCGGGGCGGCGGCGTGTGGCCGCGATGGACGTGACAGCGGCGAGGTGGGGTAGGCAAACCGCGGGTACCCGCTGTAACCCGCGCCGGAGCGTTGGGTTGCGCGAGCGGGGCTGCTTGCCGGGTTGGGTTGTGCAGGGGCGAATTGTGCATGGGCGCCTGAAAACGCCAATGCCGCGCACGAACCCGAAACGATAAGGAGAAGCCTCTTGCCCATGAGCGTTGGCGCCGTTGCTGAAGGTCTTCGGGAAAGAACGAAAGATACGTGGGGTGATGACAATGTTACACACAGGACCTTTTTTTGCACAGACTGCGTCGCGTAAAGCCAGGTGGTGGCGCGGCGTGAGCGCCGTCGCGGCAGTCGCCTCGCTGCTTTCCGGATGTGCGATTGCACCGGGCATGACGTACGCGACGATGGGGCGCAACCTCGACAGCCCGCGCGCAGGTACCAGTGGTGGCACCAGCGGCGGCACCCGCGGCGGCACACCGGCGCAGGACGCAGACGCTCCGCCGCCAGACAAGCTCATCGAGATCAACAGCCAACTGATCGAGCAGGAGCGGGAGCGACGTTCGACCGCGATTTCGCAGAGCGTTCAGTCGCTTTTTGCCGACGCGGGACCGTACACGCTCACGGTGGGCGATGTGCTCAACATCACCGTGTGGGATCACCCGGAGATGAACCAGTCGATCATAACGGGTGGCAATGGAGCGGATCCGGGAACGAGTTCGGTTGTCTTCGGCTATACGGTCGATTCGAACGGAATCATCCAGATTCCTTACGTCGGCCCGGTCAAGGTGACGGGGCTGACCGAGTTGCAGGCTCGCGATCTTGTCGCGCAGAAGCTTTCGCGCTATCTGCGCGATCCCCAGGTCACCCTGCGCATCGCGGCCTATCGCGGCAAACGGATCTATCTCGACGGCGAGGTCCGCACCCCGGGCCTGCAGGTGCTGAACGACATGCCGATGACCTTGCCCGAGGCGATCAATCGCGCCGGCGGCTTCACGACCACCGCGGACCGCTCGGACGTCAGCATCACACGCGGCAAGCAAACCGTGGTCGTGAACATCCCGGACATGATCAGGAAGGGCGTAAACCCCGACAACATTCTTCTCCGAAACGGCGACCTGGTGCGTGTTTATGCGCAGAACGACAGCAAGGCGTATGTGCTCGGCGAGGTCGGTCATCCTGGCAGCGTGCTGTTCAATAACGGCCACTTGTCGCTGAGCGACGCAATCGGCGGTGCTGGCGGGATCAGTCAGGCCTCGGGCGATCCTTCGCAGGTGTACGTCGTGCGCCGGCATGAGGGTGCGGATCCCACTCTGTTTCATCTCGATGCGACATCGCCGATTGCGATGGCCGTTGCGGATGGCTTCGACCTCAAGCCGAGCGACGTTGTATTCGTCGACGCGTCGGGCCTGGTCAAGTGGAGCCGTGTCATCAATCTGATCTTGCCAAGTACGCAGGCAGCCGCGACCAGCCGCATGGTGGGCTATTGAGCGGCGCGACGCTTGCGTGCGCGAGGCTCGCGCGTCACACACGCAAGCGTCGCCGGACTTCCGGAAAACTGGCGGAACTGGAGAACTCGTATGAAATACTCAGCCGCGCCCGTGATCGACCTCGAAGCAGACCAGGGTGGACCGGCGCGTAACTCCCTCGAGGTGCTCTATCAGAGTCGTTATCTGGTAGGCGCGGTGACGGCAGTTTTTCTGCTGGCGGGATTGACGTATGCGATGCTGGCCGAGCCCGTTTACCGGTCCGATATTTTGATTCAGGTGGAGGAGAACCAGGGTTCGTCGAGAAATGCATTAACCGATCTCTCGTCGATGTTCGCAGTCAAGACGGCAGCGTCCGCCGAAATCGAAGTGCTTCGCTCGCGCGCGGTGATCGCGCGCGCGGTAGACAGCACACGGCTTTACCTGAGCGCCGAACCGCGCTATTTCCCGGTCGTCGGGAAATGGATTGCCAGGCATGTGAATGGTCTCCTCTTTTCCGGGCTCGGCGGTTTCGCATGGGGATCGGAGAGCATCGACGTTGCGTCAATGGAAGTTCCGGAGGCGCTGGAGGGGTTGCCGTTCACGCTCACCGCGCTGGGTGACGGAGCATTTGCGCTCACGGAAGACACGCATGGCGTCAACCTGGCCGGGCACGTCGGGCAACCGTTGAACGTGCACGTCGCGGGGGGGGATCTCTCTTTGCTCGTGACGGACCTGGTCGGCGCGCGCGGTGTGCGCTTCACGGTCGTCAAGAATTCCCGGCTCGCGACGATCCAGCAGCTTCAAAACAACCTGCTGATTTCGGAAAAGGGACACGACTCCGACGTGATCGGCGTTGCTCTGGAAGGACGCGATCCGCTGCAGATCAGTCAGGTGCTCAATGCAATCGGCACCGAGTATGTGCGGCAGAACATCCGGCGCACAGTGGAGGAGGCTGAGAAATCCATTGCGTTCCTCGGGCAGCAACTGCCTGAGTTGAAATCGCAACTCGAGGTGGCGGAAAGCCGCTACAACCAGTTTCGCGCCCAGCATGGCACGGTCGACCTGAACGCCGAGGCAAGTTCGCTGCTTGCGCGCTCGGCCCAGGCGAAAGGTGTGGTCGCGGATCTCGAACAAAGACGTACGCAATTGCTCGAGCGCTTCACGCCCCAACACCCGGCGGTTCGCAGCATTGAGGATCAGCTGGCTGAAGCGAGACGCCAGGTCGGCAGTCTGGATACCGATACGCGGAAATTGCCGCCCCTCGAACAGGGTCTTCTGCGTCTGCAGCGCGATGTGCAGGTCAGCACCGATCTGTACACGAACCTGCTCAATACGCAGGAGCAGCTTCGGTTGCTGAAGGCGGGCAAGGTCGGCAACGTTCGGATGCTCGATCCGGCAGTCGTGCCGGAAAGCCCCATTCGTCCGAAGCGCGTGATGGCCGTGTTGGGGGCATTGCTGTCCGGCATCTTCGTCGGCGTTGCGCTTGCGCTTCTGAAGCGCGCAGTGATCGACCGTGTAGCTGCCGCACAGGAAATCGAGTTCGGCACGGGGCTCACCGTCTATGCGAAGGTGCCGCGCAGCAAGACCCAGGAACTGCTCACACGCGGTGTACCCGCGGGAGGCGGAGGGAGTCTCGTGCTCGCGCACGCGTCGGCCGATGACGCGGCGATCGAGAGCTTGCGCAGCTTTCACAGCGCATTGGACTTTGCCTTGATGAATGCGCCAAACCGCATCGTCCAGATTGCCGGACCGACGCCCGCCGTCGGCAAGTCGTTTGTCTCCGTCAATCTGGCTGCCCTCGTTGGCGCGTCGGGCCAGCGTGTGCTGCTCGTCGATACCGATCTGCGCAGGGGCACGTTGCACGTTTCCCTGGGGGCTGAACAGGGACCGGGCCTTGCCGAAATCGTGATGCACAACCTGGGGTTCGAGGAGGTCGTGCGGCGCGCGGTGCTGCCGGGCGTGGACTTTATATCGTGTGGCGCATACGGCGAAAACCCGAGCGGCATCCTCCTTCATCGCAACTTCCAGGCGTTCCTGCGTCAGGTTGAGGCTGAGTACGACCTCGTGCTGGTCGATTCGCCGCCGATTCTGCCGGTCGCGGATTCGGGCATCGTCGCGAAGCTCTCGGGTACGGTATTCATGGTCGTGCGGCACGGTTTGTCGAGCCTTGAGGACATCCGCGAATCCGCGCGCCGACTGGCGCAGCTCGGCGTGCCCATTCACGGCGTCATCTTCAACGACATGTCGCAGCACACCCGGTACGGACGAGATTACGGAACGTATCGGTACGGCACCTCCGCTAACCAGCCGAAGCTCACGGACGGAGGGGGCGCGCTGTGAAAGACATCACGATCGTGATCTGCAGCTACAACTATGAACGGTTCCTGCGCGAGGCCATTGATTCGGCGTTGGCTCAGGAACCGGACAGGACAGTTGTCGTGGTGATCGACGATGGTTCGACCGACGGGTCGCGGGCCATCATCGAAAGCTATGGAGACCGCATTGTGCCGGTCATCAAGGAAAACGGCGGCCAGGCGAGCGCATATAACCTCGGCCTCGAAATGGCCGACACGCCCTATCTGCTTTACCTCGACTCGGACGATGTTCTGTATGAGGGGGCTGTCGCACAGGTACTCCGTGCATTCGAAAGCGGCAACTACGCCAAGGTGCAGTTCCGGTTGAGCGTGATCGATGGCGAAGGCGTGCGCACGGGCGCGCGCGTACCGAATTCGACACCGCCCGCCGGGTGCGGCGAGCTGCTGCGGCGCGGGTGGCTCTATCCGTCTCCGCCGGCGTCGGGCAACGCCTATCGCGTGAGCGCGCTCAGGCAAATCCTGCCGGTGCCGAAGGCGAAAGGGCGCGGCATCGCCGCAGACTTCTTCGCAATCTATGGCATTGCCCTGCTCGGCGATGTGATGGCGATCGAAGAGGAACTCGGCGGCTATCGCGTTCATCGCAAGGAATCCGGCGCGGCACCCGCAACGAATCGCGAGGTAGGGCTCTCGATTGCGAATTGCCAGGATATCAGCGAGGTGGTGCATGCATTTCCACATCGATGGGCTGCGCTGCGTCAGCTCGTCAGCGAGCGGCTAGGCGAAGAACTTCCGGAGCGTGCGATCGACTTTTCGTATGAAAAGGCGCATCTGTGCATGCGCGTCTACGACGCGACACTTTGGAAGCGATGGCAATGGATTCTGTGCGACTCAAGGCAATACTTCCGCTCGATCGTCGCGAATCCTTTCTGGACAGTGGGCAAGAAGGTTTCCGCGATTGCCCTGACGCTCGTTTGTCTCGTGCCGTCGCGCAGGATCAGCGATCAGGCGGTGCTGTACATTGCGAATCCGCTCGCGCGCGGGGCGCAAGGCGCTCGCTCATGAAGTGGGGAGCATGGTCCATGAGCCCTTTGGCAACCCGACGACTGGTGATCAATGGCCGATTTCTCGGGCGGCCGGCCACGGGCGTGGATCGCTTCGCGTTCGAGACGGTGCGGGCCATCGACGCGCTGCTGGACGCGCAGGATCCGATCGCGACGGGACTGAGTGTGGAGCTTGTCGCGCCGGTGCACGTCGGCCGCGCACCGAGTCCCTTTCGTCACATTCCGGTCAGGTCGGCCGGACGTGGCCGCGGAACGTACTGGGAACAGCTCAGTCTGCCGTTCGCCGCGAACGGTTCGCTGCTGCTGAATCTCTGCAATTCCGGGCCGCTCGTGTACCGCCGCCAGGTGACGGTGCTCCACGACGCCGCGCCCGTGCGCGTTCCGCAGAGCTACAGCAGCGCGTTTTCCGCCTGGTACCGCTGGATGGCGCCCACCATTGGCCGCGTTGCATGCCGCATCGTTACCGTCTCGGAGTTTTCGCGAAGCGAACTCTACGAAGCGTACGGTATTCCGGCGAACAAGATTGGCGTCGTTCACGAGAGCGGAGAGCACATGCTCCGTGTGCAGCCCACGCAGCGTCATCCTTGCAGCGATGCGAAGCGCCCGTACGTGCTGGCGGTCGGCAGTTCGAACCTGCACAAGAATTTCAGGCTCATCGTCGAGTCCGCCCGGCTGATGTCGGGCGCGCCGTTCGACATCGTCGTGGTGGGCGGTACGGATCCACGGGTCTACGGCAGCGGCCAGGCCGCGCTGCCTTCGTTCGTCCGCCATCTTGGCTACGTGAGCGACGCGGATCTGGGCGCGCTATACCGCGACGCCGCGTGCTTCGTCTTCCCGTCACGCTACGAGGGCTTTGGACTGCCTCCCGTCGAAGCCATGGCGCTCGGCTGCCCGGTCGTTGCTTCGCGCCTGCCTTCGATTGTCGAGGCCTGTGGCGACGCCGCACTTTATTTTTCACCGGACGACCCGCACGAACTCGCTGACGTGCTGCATCGGGTGGCATCGGACGAGGCGTTGCGCGATCGCATGCGCAGAGAAGGGCGTGCCCGCTCTGCTCAATTAACCTGGCGTGCCACTGCCGTCGGACTACTTGAAGAGATTTCGCCATGGCTGAACTAGCCAAAATCGGTGCGGTAGCCGTTGATCGGCGGCGCTTTGGCCGCGTGGCACTCGTGCATGACTGGCTCGCGAGCTATGCCGGCTCGGAGCGCGTGGTGGAGCAGATCCTGAAGCTGTGGCCCGACGCGGAGCTGTTTAGCGTTGTCGATTACTTTCCGGAAGAACTGCGTGCCGACGTGCTTCGCGGCAAGCGCGCCACCACGTCGTTCATTCAGAAACTGCCGCGGGCGCGCACGGCGTTTCGCCTTTATTTGCCGCTGATGCCGCTTGCCGTCGAGCAGTTCGACCTGTCGGGCTTCGACCTTGTTATTTCTTCGAGCCATGCTGTTGCGAAGGGCGTGATTACCGGCCCGAACCAGGTACATGTCAGTTACGTGCATTCACCGATCCGGTATGCGTGGGATCTCCAGCATCAGTATCTGGCGCAGGCGCGCAAGCTGCGCGGTCCGAAGAGCTGGGTTGCGCGCGCCGCTTTGCATTACATGCGGATCTGGGACATGCGCACCGCCAATGGCGTTGACGAATTTGTCGCCAACTCGGCATTTGTCGGGCGCCGCATCCGCAAGATCTACGGGCGTAGCGCACAGGTCGTCTATCCGCCGGTCGACGTGGAGCGATTTGCGCCGACCGGGCGAGCGCGGGGGGATTTCTATCTGACCGCATCGAGGATGGTGCCGTACAAGCGCATCCCGCTCCTTGTCGAGGCCTTTTCGAAAATGCCGGACAGACATCTGGTCGTCATCGGTGACGGTCCGGATTTCGAAACGGTGCGTGAGCTGGCAGGTCCGAATATCTCGGTGCTTGGCTATCAGCCGTCGAATGTGCTGATCGATTACATGCAACGCGCACGCGCTTTTGTGTTCGCCGCGGAAGAGGATTTCGGCATCTCGGTTGTCGAGGCGCAGGCGTGCGGTACGCCGGTGATTGCCTATGGGCGGGGCGGTGCGCTCGAAACGGTGATCGACTCCGGCGATCCGCGTTTTGGCACCGGACTGTTCTTTTACGAACAGAGCGTCGAGGCCATCGTCGATACGATCAAACGGTTCGAGGCCCGTGCGCCATTTGACGGCGAAGTCTGCCGGCTGCATGCCGCGCGCTTTTCCGCCGCGCGGTTCCGGCAGGAGTTTCTCGGCGTCGTCGAGCGGGCAGTGGAACGATATCCGACGGCACTGCTCACGTTTGAACATCGTGCAACTGCCGAAGCGAGGTGAACGAACCTTTCCGGCCAAGGGGAGCCATGCGAAGCTTTGTGATCGTTGCTACGCGAGGAAGGGCAGCAGAGACGGCGATTCTGTTCGACTACCTGCTCGTTCAGGTTCGTCGTCCCGACGCGGTCTACGTGGTGGGCGCAGCCCAGGCCGACACGGCGGGGCTCGCCACACACCCGTTGTGCGCCGCCTTGCCGGTGTTCCTGCTGCTGTCCGGGACAGCCGGGCTCACCGCGCAGCGCAATTACGGCTTGACCGCCATGTTGCGCGATGCGGACCGCCTGAACGCGGACGAGCGATGGTTCGTCACCTTCTTCGACGACGACTTCCGGCCAGACGATGCGTGGCTGTCGAACTGCGAGGCACTCTTGTTGCAGGAGTCGGGTGTGATCGGCATGACGGGGCAGATTCTCGCGGACGGCGTGAAAACGGCCGGGGTTTGCGAAGACGATGCACGCCGGTATCTGAGCGGGGCACTGGCGCCATGCGAGCATTGGGCGTCGGGTGCCGAACGCAGGGAAATCACGTCGGCCTACGGCTGCAACATGGCGTTCGTCGACCGGGTTGCACGCGCATGCCGATTCGAAGAAGCCTTGCCGTTGTATGGCTGGCAGGAGGACCAGGATTACACGTCGCAGGCACTGCGTTTCGGCCAGTTCGTCTATGAGCCGGCATGCCGCGGTGTGCACCTCGGCACCAAGCGAGGGCGGATTTCAGGGATCCGTCTTGGCTACTCGCAAATTGCCAATCCGGTATTTCTCGTCAAGAAGAACACCATGGCGCGCAAAACGGCCTTCCGGTTCATCAGCCGCCACATTCTGTCGAATCTTTTTCATAGCCTGCGTCGCGACCCGCTGTTCGATTACCGCGGGCGCCTGTGGGGAAACCTGCTGGCTTTTGCGCATCTTGTGGCTGGAAAGAGCCACCCGCAGCGCATCCTCAAATTGTGAACATCGTGGGGCGCGTAGCGGTAGTTGTGCGGCCGCGCACATATGAGATTTTCTGAACGGTGGAAAGTCGAGGCGAGCGGTTGCGTGCACGGAATCGATTGGGCAGTTGCGTGGCGGCCTTCAATCGTCTGTGGGATGAGCGTTGCCGGATCGATCAGAGACAGCGAGAAAAATCATGATGAACGATGTGAAGGCTACTGTGGTGCCCGTAACACAGCCGTACCTCCCGCCGCTTGTCGAGTTCATGCCGTATCTCGAGCAGATCTGGGCGAACCGCTGGGTGACCAACGGCGGTCCGTTTCATAGCCAGCTGGAGGCCGCGCTTTGCGAGTATCTGGGCGTTCGGCATGTGAGCCTGGTTTCGAATGGCACGATTGCGCTGATTCTCGCGCTGGAGGCGCTCGAGATCACCGGAGAGGTGATTACCACTCCCTTCTCGTTCGTCGCGACGACACATGCGATTCACTGGAACGGCATCAAGCCCGTCTTTGCCGACATCGATCCCGTGAGCATGAACCTTGATCCGTCCAGGATCGAAGCCGCGATCACACCGGAAACACGCGCGATCGTTCCCGTCCATGTGTACGGCAATCCGTGCGACGTCGAACAAATCCAGAAGATTGCCGACAAGCACGGTTTGCGGGTGATTTACGATGCGGCTCATGCGTTTGGCGTGCGCCGGCACAACCAGTCGATTCTGAATTTCGGCGATATGTCCGTGCTCAGCTTCCACGGCACCAAGATATTCCATACGTTCGAGGGCGGCGCCATTGTTTTTAGCGACGCGGAAATGAAGCGTCGCGTCGACCGGCTGAAGAATTTCGGCATCGAAGACGAGGTGACAGTCACGGCCTGCGGCCTGAACGGCAAGATGAATGAAGTGCAGGCCGCATTCGGGCTGCTCCAGTTGCAGCACATGCCGCGCGCACAGGAGGCGCGTGCGCGCATCGATCAGCGATATCGTGAAGCGCTGGGCAACATCCGCGGACTGCAATTGCTGGAGGTCGACGCGATCAATAGCCGCAACTATGCCTATTTTCCGATACGCGTGACGCCGGAGTTTCCGGTCAGCCGGGATACCCTGTACGACGAACTTCGCGCGCGGCAGATTGCTGTGCGGCGATATTTCTATCCGTTGATCAGCCAGTTCGCCGACTATCGCGCACTGCCTTCCGCGAAACGGGAGAACCTTCCGGTGGCGAACGCCGTTGCCGAACAGGTCTTGTGTCTGCCGATTTTCTCGATGCTCGAAGAGCAGGTGCAGGCGCGCATTATCGATATCGTTCTGGCCATGGCAGGTGTTGCGACGGTGTGAGCCACACGGACGGGGCAGGTTGACCTTGAGCGCGGGACGGATTGCATGCGGCACCACGAAACGGACGGGAAGGGGATACCTGCACATGAGCCGCGTATCCTGCTTTCGCCATTCACCAATACGACGAACGCCTATATCGATCTGCTGAAGGCGTTGCTGGCCGATATTGGCTACGACGTGCAGCCGCTGTCGATCAGGGGGTTGTTGCGGGGCGGCCTTGTCGACCTCTTTCGTCCCGGCACCGTCGTTATGTTTCACTGGATCGAATTGCGCGCGTTCACGAGCGGCGCCGGACGCGTGTCGTTCTCGCTGCGGGGCGCACTGATCTTCCTCTTCTATTGCCTGCTCATGGTCGTCGGTCGTGCGAAGATCGTTTATTTCGTCCACGATCACGCAGTCCACAATGCGCGCGGAAAAGTGCGGGAACTCTCGGTTCGTATGATGTCCCTCGTACGCCGGCTTGCGGATCATCGCGTCGTGCATGCACCGGATTTCGAGGCGAGATATAAAGCGCGCTATCTTCCTCACCCGCTGTACTGGGATGCGCCTGGCCGGAGCGCCGCCCCGGCGGCGCAAACGCATGCGTCGCCAACATTCGCGCTGCTCGGGACAATCGAGCCCTACAAGGATATCGCTGCACTGCTTGAAGTGTGGCCGCAGGAGCAGACGCTGGAGATTGCCGGGCGGGGCGATGCAGCCTATATCCATTCCTTGCGCACGATAGTGAGCAAGCGGGACATGGCGGGCACGGTGACGATCGACGCGCGGTTTCTGAGCGACGCCGAGTTTGAGGCGAGAATTTGCGCCGCCGATGTGATCATTCTTCCGCATGTCGCGGATTCGATGCTCGTGAGCGGTGCCTTTTTCGAGGCCATCGGCCGGGTACCGGTGTTGATCGCACGCTCGGTGCCGTTCATGGTCTGGGCGGCACAGCGATTCGACAATGTAGTCCTGTTTGACACGATCGAGCAGCTGCCAGGCCTCATTCGGTCGGTCGTGCAGGAATGGCCGGATCGCGTGGAGGGGCGAGCCGTGCAAGCGCGGGTGATCGATGAGTTCGGCTGGCAGGTGTGCAGGCAGCGCTACAGCGAGTTTCTCCAGGAGGTTGTCGGCGCCCCGGTCACCAGGTAATGGCGTGCGGTTGCGGATGACGGTACTGCGGGACACTCAATATCCGCGCAGCCTGGTCCGCGCCGCAGCCGGGATCAGGTGGCTCAGGCGAAATACGCCAGCCAGCAGATCCTTTACGGCGCTCTTCGGTCCTTTCGCCCACACGTTTGCGCTCCGGTAGCCGCCCGACGCGATGATGCGTGCGAACAGCCTCATCCGATGGACGAGGGTGTTGCTGCTGTACAGTTCGACTCGCTTGCGATAGAGCCGCGCAAGCGCACGATATTTTTCTGCACCCGCCCGCGCGGCAGCCGCGTGTGAACATGCGGGCCGGCTCGCAATGTCCTCCAGAATCTCCGCTCGCCGCTCGAAGGCGAGCGCATGCATTTCCCAGCGCGGCAGACACTCAAAGAGAAAATGTACCGCCTGCGATACCTGGGACGCACCGGCCCACCGGGTCGATGTCGCGGTGGCAGCATGCCGGCGGTAATGGGCGAGCGGCGACTCGATGTAGACGACCGGGCCGAACACACTGCCGAGAAAGAAGAACCACTGATCGTGGCCTTCATGGCTGCGGAAATCGTTGAGATCGACAGAACGGTCCCACAGGGTGGAAAACTGGATGAACTGCCGGTCGAAGACCAACGTGAACCCCAGCGCATGCCGCATCGGGTCGATGCTGAGCGGCGGGTTGTAAGGCCTCGCGAGCGCATCCCTCGTCAGGGTATCGATGGGATTCAGGACGCTGTCCGTGACGATCGCGTTATGGCACACCATGAGCGCGTCAGTGGATTCGAGCGCGTCCGCGCAGCGCCGGAGTTTGTCGCTCGACCACACGTCATCCTGATCGCAGAACGCGATGACTTCTGACTGGCACAGACCGGCTGCGTGCATGAAATTGGCTCGATAGCCAAGGCGCTGCACATTGGCGTGAACGCGCACGGGAAAGGGTGCTGTGCGGGTGAATTCGGCAAGGATGGCCAATGTGTCGTCGGTCGAACCGTCATCCGTGACCACCAGCTCCGCGGGCAAGCGCTGTTGTTTTGCCAGACTGTCGAGTTGCGCCTGCAGATAAGCGGCACCGTTGTACGTGGCCATTGCGACGGATACCGACTTCATGACTCTAGCTCCTGTAGCAGCACGAATATGCCGTTGCGCGCGTCGTCGTCTACGGCCTGCCGGTCGCAAAGCGAATACCAGTCCGGTGGCAAGCGACGAAAAAGGACGTCCTGGCTTTTCTATCACGAAGGACTACGGCTGGTATGTGGCGTAGCCCGCATCAGCGGGGCGAACCCGTACGACGCGGGATCATTGCCGGTGAAGGCGAGGGGGAGTGTGGGCATACGAACGGAGCGCCCCCGGCAGGTTTGTTCCAATGCCGTACCGGTTTGCATTCGGGGCAGCGCGCGACGCACGCGCCGAGGCTGCATTGCCAGCCATCCGTCCTTCGTTCGTCACGAGGTTCCCTTGTCGGCAAGAAAAGACGCAATTGCGCTGTATGTGATACAGGGGTGCAACTTCCTCGTGCCCTTGCTGGCGCTGCCGTGGCTGTCCCGTACGCTCGGGCCTGAGAAATTCGGCCAGCTCGGTTTTGCCCAGGCGTTCATCCAGTTCTTCATCATGATGACGGACTTCGGATTCGATTTGACCGCGGCGAGAAAAGTGTCGATCAATCGCGACAACCCGGTTGAACTGGCCCGTCTCTACTGGACCGTCACGATAGCGAAAGGCGGGCTTGCGGCGCTGAGCATCCTGGTGGTCGTCGTGATGCTGCTATGCGTTCCCTCCCTGTACCCGGACCGGTGGGTGATCGCGATCGGCTTTCTGTCCGTGGTGGGCACCGTGCTCAACCCGCTGTGGCTCTATCAGGGCCTCGAAAGAATGCCCAGAATGGCGCTGGTCAGTCTGCTCTCGCGCGTCGCGTGCCTTGTGCCGTTTTTCCTCTTCGTCAGATCTCCGCAGGACTATCTGATCGCCGCAGCGACGATCTTCCTGCCGCTCATGCTGTCCGGCCTGTGGCTGACGGGTGCGGCGCATGTGAACGGCATGGTGACGTCCTGGCAGCGGGTCACGTGGGCCGATCTCAGGGAGCAGTCGGCGGACGCGTTCCAGATTTTTTCCGGGTCGGCCCTGACGTTTCTCTACACGTATGCCAATACCGTGGTTCTGCGATTCATCGGCGGCAATGTTCAGGTGGGTTACTACGTGACAGCGGACAAGCTGACGAGCCCGATACGACAGTTGTTGTGGCCGCTCGTCCAGACCTTGTTTCCGCGTGTCTGCAAGCTCTATGCGCAAGGCGACACCGCTGCCGCCGAGGAAATCGTCAGGAAGTTGATTTCGGCTGTCGTGCTGGTCAACGCGCTTGCGATTCTGACGATCTACCTGGTCGGCGACCGGTTGGTGCTGCTGTTATTCGGCGCGCGTTTCATGCCGGCGTTGCCCGTACTGAAAGTGCTGATCTTTCTACCGTTTATCCTGGCGCTCGCCATTATCCTTCTGCAACTGCGGCTGGTCGCACGGGGAGAACTGCGCTCTCTCAAGCGCATCTACGCGATTGGCGCGGGGTTTCACGCGATCCAGCTGATCTGGCTGGTTACGTGGCTCGGGGCGCTCGGAACAGCCATCGCGGTGGTATCGACCGAAACGCTCGTGACCGGGCTCGTCTACTACGAGTGCCGCAAGCTGCGCCACCGCGGCCGGGCCGTCGAGCCCTCCCTTCGCATCGGAGACGGGCCTGCTTGATTGACATGGATAAGCGGCCTGAATGAACGGTCCGGGCGAACGGTTGGCTAGCGAACAGATCGCGCGCACTTCTGATCTTAAGGTCGGAAGTCTATACATGCCTGATCCAACTGGGGCGCTGCCTGTGTGAGCACCGCGTTGCGTACGCGAGGTAGCCGGATATCCAGCCAGGCGTCGCGGGGCAAGGGTTGTTCGGATTGTTCGGGAAGGGAGCACGGAAATGACCAATCAGCACGACTTGACCGACCACCACGCACCGGCCGACGGTCCAGTTTATGTACCGCCCGCAGAACGTATCGCTGCATCGCAGTTGACAGCGTTCGCGGCGGCGCTGCGCGCACATACCGGAGAGGCGCTGAAGGACTACCACGAGTTGCATGCATTTTCGGTGCGGGATTACCGGACTTTCTGGCGGTTTTTCATCGACTGGGTGCCGGCGTTGAATTACGCTGGCGATCCCGACCCGGTCTGCGTTGGCGATGCGTGTGAACAGGCGGTGTTTTTTCCGGACATCGAGCTGAATTACGCGGATAACCTCCTCAGCTTCGACGTTGCGCCCGCAACGGCGCCCGCGATTACCGCATGCCATGCGGACGGAAGCCGCACGCGCCTGACGCGCGGCGAATTGCGCGAACGCGTCGAGCGCCTCGCCGCCGCGCTGGAACGATTCGGCCTGCGCAGCGGCGATCGCGTCGTCGCGGTGATGCGCAACGACGAGAATGCCGTCATCACAGCGCTCGCCGTCACGGCGCTTGGTGCAATCCTCTCCACTGCGTCGCCCGAAATGGGTACGGAGGCCCTGCTCGAACGCTTTGGACAACTCTCGCCGCGCCTGCTGTTCGCCCATACCACACCCCTGCCGTTCGACACCGGCGTTGCGCTGATCGACAAGGTTGCAGCCATCGCCGCATCGACCGTAACGCTCGAGGCCGTCGTCAGCGTCGATGACGGCCCGCTTCCTCAGGGCCTCGGGCAGGCCACCTGGACATCCAGCAGTCTCGCCGCCAGCACCGATGCAGGCGGTTTTGCGTGGCGGCGCTTTCCGTTCAATCATCCGCTGTTCATCATGTTTTCATCGGGCACGACCGGCAAGCCGAAATGCATCGTGCACGGCGCTGGCGGCGCGCTGCTCGAGCATCTGAAGGAACACCGCCTCCACAGCGACCTGGTGCCCGGCGACAAGATGTACTTCCACACATCCTGTGCATGGATGATGTGGAACTGGCAACTGTCGGCGCTCGCGTCCGGCGTGGAGCTCGTCACCTACAATGGTCCGCTGGCGGGCGTCGACACATTGTGGCGCCTCGTCTCCGAAGAGCGCGTAACCGTATTTGGCACGAGTCCCGCGTATCTGAAGATGTGCGCCGAATCGGGACTCGCACCGGGCTGCAAATTCGATCTGCGCGCGCTTCGCGCCATGATGTCGACCGGCGCCGTTCTGTTCGACTCGCAGTTCCGCTGGGTGCATGACCATGTCAAGCCGTTGCAGCTGCAGTCGATTTCGGGCGGCACGGACATACTGGGCTGCTTCGTATTGGGCAATCCGAATCTGCCTGTCCATGTCGGCGAAGCGCAGTGCCGCTCTTTGGCACTCGACGTGCAGGCGTGGGACGGTAACGGACCCGCGCAGGGCAGGGGGGAACTCGTCTGCACGAATCCCTTCCCGTCGCGTCCCCTCGGTTTCTTTGGCGATGCGGATGGCACACGCTTTCATGCGGCGTATTTCGCGGCGAATCCGGGCATGTGGACGCACGGCGATCAGCTCGAATTCTCCTCGCAAGGCGGTGCGCGCATGCACGGCCGCTCGGACGGTGTGCTCAATGTACGGGGCATCAATGTAGGCCCGGGAGAAATCTATCGCGTCCTGAGCGACATCCCAGGCGTCCTCGAATCCATGGTGGTTGAGCAGCGCATTGCGCCCCGGCGGACGGCGGCAGCGTCATGCGCGATGTCGGTTCAGGCGGACACGGACGATGCCTTTGATAAACGCGTCGTCCTGCTGGTGGTACTGGATCGCGACATCACCCTGAACAGCACGCTGATCGCCGATATTCGGCGGCAACTCGGCAGACGCGCCTCGCCTGCGCATGTGCCCGATGTCGTCCTGCAGGTCGACGCATTGCCCGTCACCCATAGCGGCAAACCCTCCGAGGCTGCCGTGCGCAATGCAGTGAACGGGCTGCCCGTCGGCAATACGGCCGCACTGCGCAATCCGGAATGCCTCGATGCGATCCGTCGCCATCCGGCCTTCAACGTGACGAAGTGCGAACTTCCGCCCGTGGGCGAAACGCTGGAGCAGTTGGAGCGGTACCTGCAGGCGGTATGGGAGCATCTGTTCGACTTCGGGCCAATTGGCCGCGACGACAATTTCTTCGATATCGGCGGCGATTCGCTGATGGCTGCCGCCATGATCGCGCAAGTGCAGGACGCGACCCCGTGTTCAATTTCGCTTGCAACGCTCATTGCCGCGCCGACCATCGCGCGCCTTGCTGCAACGATCCGCGAAAGCGACAGTGCGCCGGATCGGTCAAACGATATCGTCGTGCCGATTCGAGCCGGCGTGGGTTCTCCGGTGTACTGGGTCCACAGCATGGCTGGTTCGGTGATGGAATGCCTGAAGGTGATCAACGAGCTGCGAAGCGAACGTCCGCTGTATGGATTGCACGCGCGTGGACTCGACGGCCGTGAGGCGCCGCAGAGCAGCGTGGTCGAGATGGCCTCGCATTATGTCGACGAAATCCGCCGCGTGCAGACGCACGGTCCGTACGCCATCATCGGATTTTCGTTTGGCGGACTCGTGGCGCTCGAGATGGCGCAGCAACTGCATCGTGCGGGCGAGCAAATCGAACTGCTCTGCATCCTCGACACCTACGTGCACGAGCGGTGCCTCCCGTTCCCGGACTGGCTGCGTTACCAGTCGGTGTATATGCGGCGCCAATGGAAAGCGTGGTGCGATGTTCCTCAGGTCGAGCGCGCGCAGTTCATCTCGCGCAAGCTGTCCGGCGCGGTCGACAAGATCAGGCTGCGCCTGGGGCATATGGCTCGCACCCCGACGCCCGAGGTCTTGAGCTTGCCGCCCGCCGTGCAGCGCATGCGCGAGGCGATGCGGGTCGCGATGGCGACATATCGGCCGAAAGCGTACGACGCCGGACCTATCCACTATGTTCGCGCGGCTCACCCGATCATCGACAGAGCGAGCCCCATGCCGCTGTGGCAACATATCGCGCGGCACGGCCTCAACGTGACCCGATTCGGTTCCGGTCACTATGACATGGTGCTGGAACCCTATGTCGAGCCGCTCGCGCGTACCCTCGACCAGATGCTGACCGGCAACAGCCTGTCGGCGACGACACGGCCCGAGCGCGGGGGCACGACGTCGGAAAGCCGGTACGCGCTATAGGCCAGTGACCCGTGGAGGTGCGGCTGATGAACCAGCCGCACCGCTCACGGTGTTGGTGGGGCGGCGGAGGTCACGTTCAAGCATCTATGCACGTTCATGGCGATGTGCCAGATGAATCCACGGGATATATTCCTTCAGGATCCGCGCGTGGCCACGGAAATTTTCGCGCCGCACCGACAAGCTGCCCTTTGCGCCGTAGAGGTAAAGCAACGGATTGCCTAACAGGCCGCTTTCCAGCGTCTTTTTGTCATCGCGCATTCTGGCACGACGTACCTTTACCGATATCTTCAGCCCGAATGCACCGAGCGTCCGATGCAGTTCGGTGACTGGTGTGACGGCTGCGGGTGCCGTTGCAGCGGCGCCCATACCGTGCCCCGCCGATCCGATCGGGCGCGTATGGAACACGGCAAATCGGTCGACTATGCCAACCCGTCCCACACCTGCCAACTGATTGGGCCATAAATAATCAAGGCCCCATCCCGACTTTGTGTTCTCGAAGCCATCCTTTACCGTCCGTAGTGCCGCCGCGGAAAAACACGGCACCATGACTTCTACGAAATTGGTCTCACGGAAGCTGAACGATTTATTTTGCAAGGTAACCGGATGCGAAAAAAAGCTTCGCTCGTCCAGAGCGGGTTGAGCAAGCGCGAAGTTCTCCCGGTCGACGTACGCAAAGAATGCGTTGATCGTCGATACGTCCGTCAAGATATCGTCATCCGGCAACCACACATAGCGGTATTGCGAAACCAGTTCGCTATTGTTTGCCAGGAAATCATTCAGGCCTTCCCACTTCGAGCCTTTGTACCGGTGTATCGACCTGGCAAATTTATCCCGGTAATCCTCGGCGCTTCCAAAATAGCTCAGAACCAGATCGAAATCCGGGGAATCGCCGTGCTCAAACCATTGGCTATGCAATGACTTGTCGCCGCATCGCAGGATGATCAAGTACTTGTGCATTTTGTCGTACTCGTATTGGCAACATATCGATCAATCAGGTTGCCAAATTAGTCGGAAACAACAAACGAGAGCGGAGGGGCGAACCAGGTTGCCCCGCAGCACTGGCTCCCCATGCTCGAGATACCGAAAATTCAGGCCAATTGGGGGTAACGCAGGATCGATCGATCCGAATCTATCCTCCGCTAGCACAGCACGATGTGCGAGAACGAACATAGTTGTTCAGCAAGAGGCCCGACAATTTCAACTGAAGTGAACCCTGTAGTGCCGGGCATAGAGGTTCATTCCCACAGCACGCACTGCAGTTCGTCACCCCCATTTTTTACGTGGCAGCCCAGGCTGGTCGGGGTCCCCCAGGGTTTGCCGCTCCAGCCGGAACGCACTATTCCAGTTCAATCTGCAAGGACGCCGCGAGATGAAATATGACTTCGTTATCGTGGGCGCGGGTTTCGCCGGCGCCGTTTGTGCTGAACGTCTGGCGACGAACGGACAGCGCGTCCTTGTGATAGACAAGCGCAATCATATAGGCGGGAATGCGTTCGACTGCATGGACGAACATGGCGTGCTGATCCATCCGTACGGACCGCATATCTTTCACACCGGCAGCAAGCGGATATTCGAATATCTGTCGCGGTTCACCGATTGGCGCTTCTACGAGCATCGAGTTCAGGCTCATATCGACGGCAATCTCTATCCGATTCCCATCAATCGCACGACCATCAACAAGCTATACCACCTCGATCTGAACGAACAGGAGACAGCCGATTACCTCGCGTCGGTACGTGAGCCACGGGAACGGCTCACCAGCAGCGAGGACGTCGTGCTAAGCAGCGTCGGCCGAGATCTGTGCAACCGTTTTTTTCGCGGCTACACGCTTAAACAATGGGGACTCGATCTATCGGAGTTGTCCGCCGGCGTGGCCGCGCGAATTCCGACACGAACGAACGATGACGACCGTTACTTTACCGACGCGTTCCAGTTCATGCCGGCGCAGGGATACACAGCCATGTTCGAGAAGATACTCGAACATCCGAACATCGAGGTGCGCCTGTCCACGGATTTCCATGTGTTGAGGTCGATCATCGAATATGACCATGTTGTTTATACCGGTCCGATCGATGCGTACTTTGACTACCGCTTCGGCAAGCTTCCTTACCGCAGCCTGTCATTCCAGCATATACATTTAAGCGGTGTGGAGCGTTTTCAATCGAGCGGAACCGTGAACTACCCAAACGATCAGGAATACACGAGAATTACCGAATTTAAACACCTTACGGGCCAGCAGCACGCTGGAACATCAATCGTCAAGGAATATCCACGGTCCGAAGGCGAACCCTATTATCCAATTCCACGTCCGGAAAACGAGGCGCTCTTTCAACGATACAACGAACTCGCTGAAGCAACCGCCAATGTCACCTTTGTCGGCAGGCTGGCGCAATACCGCTACTACAACATGGACCAGGTTGTGGGTGCGGCGCTCAAGGCAGTCGAAGCGCTGCTGTAACGCGCCGTGCGGCGACATCGGTTGTGCGAATTTGCTTACCGGAAACCCTTCGGATTGGCTTCCTGCCACCGCCAGTGATCCTGGCACATGCGCTCGATGCCGAACTGCGCGCGCCAGCCGAGCAGCTTTTCGGCATTCGCGGGGTTTGCATAGCATTCGGCGATATCGCCGGGCCGCCGCGCAACAACCTCGTAGGGCACGCGCTGGCCCGACGCCTGCTCGAAAGCCTTCACGACCTCGAGGACGCTATAGCCGCGCCCGGTGCCGAGATTCACGACAAATCCCGAATCGCGCCCATGCAGCGCGTCCAGTGCGGCAAGGTGTCCGCGTGCGAGATCGACGACGTGGATATAGTCGCGTACGCCCGTGCCGTCGGGTGTCGGGTAATCGTCGCCGAATACACGCAGTTTCTCCAGCTTGCCGACTGCAACCTGCGCGACATACGGCATCAGGTTGTTGGGAATGCCCGCGGGATCCTCGCCGATCAGCCCGCTTTCGTGCGCGCCAACCGGATTGAAATAGCGCAGCACCGCGATGCGCCACGACGGGTCGGAAACCTCGATGTCGCGCAGCATCTGTTCTGCGATCAGCTTGGACTGGCCATACGGATTCGTTGCCGAGAGCGGGAACGACTCGTCGATCGGCGAGCGTTCGGGCACGCCATACACCGTCGCCGAGGAACTGAACACGAACTGCTTCACGTCGTGCTTGCGCATCACGTCGAGCACGACGAGCAGCCCGTCGATATTGTTGCGGTAGTACTCGATCGGTTTGGCGACCGATTCGCCGACCGCCTTGAGCGCAGCGAAGTGGATTACGCCAGTGATTGCATGTGCCTTGAAAATGCCTGCGAGCGCGGCTTCGTCGTGCACGTCGGCTTCGTAGAACGTGAGCGCCTTGCCGGTGATCTGCATGACGCGTGCGAGCGACTCGCGATGGCTGTTTACGAGGTTGTCGAGCGCGATTACATCGTAGCCGCCGTCAAGCAGCTCCAGGCACGTGTGCGAGCCGATATAGCCCGCACCGCCCGTGACGAGGATCGTGCCCCTGGAGTTCGTCCGTGTCATGCCGAGTTCCTGTTGATCGAATGAATGCGCCCGTTTAGAACGTCACGCCGGTAATCTGGTGAATGAGTTCGCGATATCGTTGTACCACACCTCGTTCATCGAATTCTTTTTCGATTTTTTTTCGGCCCAGATCGGACATTTTTTCGCGCCCGGCGCGATTTGTTTCCAGTATGTCCGTGAGCCGGGCGGTGAGGGATGCGGCGTTGCGCGCCTCGCAGAGCAGCCCATTGACGCCGTGTTCGACCACTTCGCGGCAGCCGGGCACGTCCGTCGCGACAATCGGGCGGCCCATCGCGCTCGCTTCCATCAGCGTGCGCGGCACGCCTTCGCGATAGGACGGCAGCACGACGCAGTCCGCGTCGGCGATGAACGGGCGCACGTCGGCAGTCTCGCCCAGGTACTCGATCACGCCTTCGCGCTCCCACGCCGCCACGTCTTCGCGCGAGATTGCGCTCGGGTTGTCGACGCCGACCGGTCCGAGCAAGCGGAAGCGCGCATGCGGATAGCGCGCGCGCAACGCGCGGGCGGCTTCGACGTATTCGCCGACGCCCTTGTCCCACAGCAGCCGGCCGATCAGCACGAACGCGAAGGTGTCGCGCTCGGGCAGCGGCGTGAATGCGTACTCTTCGAGATCCACGCCTTCGCCGTGCAGCAATCGCGCACGCTCCGGGTGAGCGAGCAGGTTCTGATCTTTGAACGCGGCTTCGTCGTCGCGATTGAGGAACCAGACCTCACGCGGGAAGCGAAACGCGAAACGATAGAGCAGTTTTGCTACCTGTGCAGCGCGGCTTTTCTGGATAAATACGTAGCCGAGCCCTGTCGTTACCGCGACCGACGGTACGCGCGCGAGCCATGCGGCAACCGATCCATAGATATTGGGCTTGATCGTGTAGTGGAAGACGACATCGGGTTTGAGCGCGCGATAGTGGCGGTAGAGCGCGCGCAGCGTGCCAAGATCGGCGACGGGATTCGTGCCTTTCGAGGCGACGGGCAGTTCGACGCAACGGCAGCCCATTGCGGCAAGCGGTTCGAAGGTGCGGTCGCGCGGCGCGATGATGGTGACCTGCGCGCCCGCAGCCGTGAGTGCGCGCAGCAGCCCTTGGCGGTAGGTGTAGATTGCCCAGGCGGTATTGCAAACGAGGGCGACGCGCAATGAGGAAACCGGCCGGGGACCAGGCTTGGGTTGAATGGCGATGGTGTTCACGAAGGCTGATCGTTATCGAAGCAACTCAGCTGCCAGCAAAGCTGGTATAGCGTGGGGCGATCATTTTATCCGACTGGCGCCCCAGCCACCGACCCTGGCTCAAGCGCAGCAGCATACTTGCGCCATGTCGCTGTCGATGACGAAATTCACTACGTAGCGCTATGTCCCGCTAAGTGCTCTAAAGATTGCCCCGCCCGCATCCCCGACTCGGCTTGCTTGAGCGCCGCTACGATCTGGCCCGTCGATTACCGGTGACGTTTCATCGCCAACTCCCATCCCGAATGGGAAAGCAGCATTCCCAAAGCGGACAAATCCTGAGGGTTCAGCTCACGCGCGGCCGTATGTATCTTCGAAGCGAACGATGTCGTCTTCGCCGAGGTAGGCGCCGGATTGAACTTCTATTAGTTCCAGCGGAATGCGGCCCGGATTGCGAAGGCGATGCGTGACGCCGAGCGGAATATACGTCGATTGATTCTCGGTCAGGATACTTTCCGCGTTGCCGTTGGTGACGACCGCCGTGCCTTTCACAACGATCCAGTGCTCCGCGCGATGATGATGCATTTGCAAGCTCAATTGTGCGCCGGGATTCACGACAATGCGTTTGACCTGAAAGCGCTCGCCTCGATCTACGCCTTCATAAGAGCCCCACGGACGTACGACGCATCGATGCGAGACCGACTCTTGACGACCCGAAGCGTTTAGACGTTCAACCATCTGCTTGACGTTCTGCGCTTTGTCACGATGTGCGACTAGCACCGCGTCCGCAGTTTCGATGATCACCACATGGTCCAGTCCAATTGCCGCTACCATGCGATGCTCGGCGCGCACGTACGAGTTAGAGATACCGTCGGTGAGTACGTCACCGATCAACGCGTTGCCGTTGTCATCCTTTTGAGCGATCTCCGCGAGCGAGGACCACGAACCGACATCGTTCCAGCCAAGGCCCACCGTCGCGATGACGGCCGCACGATCAGTCTTTTCCATCACCGCGTAATCGATGGACACGTTGGGGCAACGCGCGAACGCGTCGGCATCGAGGCGAATGAAATCATTGTCCTGCGTGGCGCGCTCAAGCGAAAGTGACGACGTCTGGGCGATGTCCGGCGCATGGCGGCTCAACTCGCTCAGATATGAGGATGCCCTGAGCATAAACATGCCGCTGTTCCAGTAATAGCCACCCTCCGAAAGAAAGCGCTCTGCAGTCTGTAAATCGGGCTTCTCCACGAAGGCTTCCACTCTGTGCGCGCTGGATTGCGCAGCGAGCCTGGCGCCCGCGAATATATAGCCGTAACCGGTGTGGGGGCTGGTCGGTTCGATGCCGAACGTTACCAGGTGATCATCGCAGGCAATCGCGCGGGCCATCTGCACAGCCTGGACAAATGCGCTCTCGTTCTGGATAACGTGATCGGAAGGAAGCACGAGCAGCAGAGCATCTCCTGCCTCGCGGATCGCGAACTGCGCCGCGACCGCGATTGCCGGCGCGGTATTACGCCCGACTGGTTCGAGGATGATGGCTGACGGCTGCACACCAATCTGACGCAATTGATCGGCCACCAGAAAGCGTTGCTCGTTGTTGGTGACAACGATCGGCGCCCCAATGCCCTCGACGCCATGCAGTCGCCTGGCCGTCTGCTGAGCGAGTGAGAGATCGCTCGTCAGCTTGAGGTACTGCTTCGGATAGCCACCACGGGACATGGGCCACAAACGCGTGCCGTTGCCGCCGCAAAGAATGATCGGAACTATATTCATGCGCTGTTTTTCCTCGCTCGACAAGGGTGTGGGTTACGCGAACTGAGCGGCGCATGTTGTACGCGCCAAAGCAGATGTCGAATTGCATTGCCGGACCATCGGATCATTTTCAGCGCCATCCGCCGATGTCTGCTGTGCTTGAGAAGCGGACGCGAAGCCCGAGCTGCTAGCCGACGAACGACTGCCTCCGGTGTGGTGTAAATGCCGAGATATCGATCCCAATAGACTGGATATCGAATTAGAGCGCCAGCAACCAGCATATCGAGAGACAGTTTGCGGTTGCGCCACGGAATTTGAGCCAGCGCATCATGTGTGAGGCCCCACCCGGCGTAAAACGGCAGACCGTAGGTGAAGACAGGCTTGCCGCGCAGGAGGGCGTCGAAACCGGCGAGCGATGAGAGCGTGTGCACTTCATCCGCGCAATCAACGAGCGTAATCAGATCAGCATTTATATCGACGATGTCGGCGAGACGTTGCGCATCGATGAGCCCGGTCCGGTTTCCGGACAGCACATCGGGATGCGGCCTATATACGATGAAAGCATCCGGCCGCAGACGCCGCACTTCGCGAAGCAGATCCTCGGCGGTATTGACGGCGCGCGTGGCGAACCGGATCGATGCATCGTCGGCAACCTGACCGGGCACCAGAACGATGCGCTTACCGTGAGGCACACGCCATGTGAGTGCGCGGCGGCCGAGGTTGTACTTGGTCAGACCTGCATCGACGATTGAACGTCGTAGCGCTGAACTACGTGCGAGTTCGGTTTCGTCAAAATGTGCCTCATTCAGTAACACGGACAAATCGCTTGGCTGGCTCGCATCGAAATAAATTCCGCGTCGATCCACGACCTGGCTCATCGGTGCGACCATGTCAGAACCGAGTCCGCACGAATGCAGGAAGCCATCCTCGATGCGGACATGCTTCGCGCCTGCAGCCAGCCCCGACGTGCTTCGTGCACCCCAGAGTGCTGCGCACTCATTGCACGCGACAAGCGCGGTATCACCGGCCCAGCGAATTGCATTACCGCCTGCTGTGAGGAACGGTGTCGCGAAAGGCCGCTTCCACCATTGAAAGCGCACGCCGACGACATCGGGAAGATCCGCGAATCGATTACGTGTGCGATAGTGGGCTTCGATGGCGTCGAGCAATTGATCCAGTGAGCCCTCTTCGTGCGTCAAGGGATTGATGTAGCGGGCCCAGCGTATGAAAGTCAGTTCGAACAGCGCAAGCGCCGATGGACGCGCGTGGCGGTCCGGAAAAATGTCTGCGTCGTGCGTCAAGCCCCAACCCGCGTAATACGGTGCTCCGAACACGTGAACTGGCTTTCCTGAGAGAAGGGCATGCATGCCCTCGGCGGCGCCTAGCGTGTAGACGTGGTCGACATGCGCAAGCAGTTTGCATAATGCATGCGCACCGTCGATGAAGTTCATGGCGACTGGAGTCTTGTCGATCATCGACGACAGCCAACGGCCGCGTGCGACTTCACCTGAATGCACAATCCAGAATTGCGCGTCACGGTGGGCGGCGAAAGCCGATTCGATCATGCGTGAGAAGGCAAGTGGATCGTTCTGGACGATGCCAGCCATCGTGAGTGAGCGCTGACGCTGATCGATTACAAGCACGCGAGTTCGCTCGCGCGGTATGCGCAACGTGCGCGGACAACACAGCCAGTGATCGCGCGCAGGCGTTGCATTTGATTCCAGCACGCGTCGCACGATGCGTTCCATGTCGGGCGATATGCCGAGCGTTGGATCGCGCAAGGCCGCGTCAAGTACTCTGTCAGGTGGTTCAGGCGTCGCGATATACCATGACAGCATCGGCAGGCCACGTGATATATCGGACCAGACCGGACCGGGCATCTTGCTATGCTTGCGAACACCGAGTGCGCACGCGTGCCACTGAACAATTCGCGTGAAGATGTCGCGTACAAGATGGTTGAGTGCGAACACTAACGGAGCTCCCCGACAAATCGATCGACGATTTCGAAATGACGTTTCCACGTCGGTGAGCAGAAATGCCGCAAGCGTTCGATTTGCGCATTGCGGGCTCCGTTCGAGGGATCTGCATATGCGCGAATCATGGCGAGCCATCCGGGGCCGTCAAGCGGATCAAGATACTCGGGGATGTTGTTCGCGATTTCCTTAAACACCTCAAGATCGCTCGCAATCACAGGCACACCCTGGGCAAGCGCTTCGGCGAGCGGCATTCCATAGCCCTCTACGAAGGATGGAAAGACGAGCGCCTGTGCATGTTGCAGCCACGCCTGCAGACGTGCGTCATTGCAATCAGCTTCTTCGATGACCGCCCGCTTGAGCGGTGCGCTTCGCTCAAGCATGTCGATCACGTTTTCGCATTCCCACCCACGTCGGCCAACGAGCACGAGCGTCGGCGCTGCATTACCGAGGTTCTCCACGAGCCTGCGCCACACATGCAGCATGAGCCAGTGATTCTTGCGAGGCTCGATCGTACCAAGCATAACGAAATATGGTGCGTTGATGGGGCGTCGCAGGCGAGCCATCGGCTCGATTCCAGGCGCGAGATGCGCGACGACGGCGGGCGGCATAGGCAACTGCGCAGCGTGTGCTTCGTCGACAAGAGAATCGAGCGTTGCCTGAGAATTTGCAATGATGCCGCTCGCATGCCGGAGCGCGGAATGCATGCGTTGACGATGCACACGGTCTATTGTGGGTCGGCAATATTCTGCGTGCGTGAGTGGAATGAGATCGTGCACCATCACTACGGTGCGTACGCCGCGTTGTTTCATCGCGCGCATGTAGCGATTGCGTTCAATGCCCGAGTGACTCGTGTGGAATAGTATCGAGCCTGGAAAGTTGTCGTTGCGCAACGCGCGGTATGCTGCCTGGGCGATGATTTTTCGTGCTGCAAATGTCGAGGCGGGATCTTGCTGTAGCAGCAGATCGAATGCACGTTCCGATTGCGAAGCCGACAGCACGGCGCATATGCCAGCTTCGCTCAGCACCGCACGTGTGCCCGTATCGGTGCCGTAATGGCGGATATATTCGAGACCGACGCGATCGACGCCGGTGGGCAATTTGCCGCCCACCAGACGGTTGAGCAAGCGCGATACGTCTAGGAGTGCGGTGGTCAATTTTTCCGTGCTAGTGAAGCGTGTTGCAACAGGATTCGTGTCGGCCGATTGTCTGATGGGCTGATAGTACGATTATCTTTGAATCTATTTCAAATGGTCCTATGTAGTGAAAATTTGTCGTTGGCGCGCGTAATGTGGACCACAAATAGCATGCCCAACGTGTCGGCAGCCGTGCGGGTGTTGCTGCCTCGTTTGCGCATGCGACCGTCAGCGCCCGAGCGCGGACCGCTTTCACACGTGGACTGCAACGTGCGGCCATCCAGAATGAGCGCACTGGGCTGGCACTGCCGATACTGCGTTACGTGCGGCGCCGAGAGAAAATCGCCGGCCATCGCCTCGAAGCAACCGGTGTTGAGTCAGCGTTACGTTTATTGGTGGACCATCTCCCGCAGCGGGAAACTGGTCGGCAGCATGCGCCACAACGCATCGGCGCGTTTTGGTTCTACGCGGCCACGTATGAAGCAACGAAGCTCCACACCTCGTCCGAAACGTCCGTGGGAATGGCTTTCGTTCCGGTATCGTGCCGGAACGAAAGCTTGTCCGAAAGCGCCCAACATGCTCCAGGCATATTACTGCTCTCACGCAGTGCCTGTAGTGCTTGACGTATGCGAAGCGGACTCCGTCAACGCCGGATGAATGCACTTCTCGTACGAGCAAATCAAAAGGCGGCTAATATTCAAACAAGTTCACGGCACGAAAGTTTAGTGGTCGGATCACGGGGTGGTGCCCCACTGCGATACGGGATGGGCTTAACCCGTCATCGATAGTATGAGTGGTGAATACTTGTAACGATGGCATCTCATTTGGGATGAGACTATGTGGGCGAATCTGTCGCTGTCTATTGGTTAGAACTCCATAGATCTATGCATAATAAGTCTACGAGTTTACTGATGTGTGCAGGACTCGCAGCGGTTTTGAGCGGCTGTTCGGCAATTCCTGCTAGCGGTCCGACCCGGCACCAGGTGGCAGCCGCAAATGCGAGTCGTAGTGCGGCCGGAATTCAGGTGGTCGACGTCACGGACGATGTCGCTCGTCGTCTGTTCGCCGAACGTCGCAATTCGGATTTCGAGTCGACCTTCGGCGGGAGCTCTGCATTCCAGCAGCAACTCGGCGTAGGCGATGCCGTTGAAGTCGCGATATGGGAAGCGTCACCCGCGATTCTTTTTGCAAGCGAGCAGATCAATTCAAAAAGAATCGCCGGCGGCTCGCATGTCACAGTGTTGCCGAATCAGGTCATCGATGGCAGTGGCCTCATCAGCGTTCCGTTCGTGGGTGCATTGAAAGCAGCTGGCAGAACGCCGATGCAGCTTCAGCAGGACATCGTGCGCGGTCTGCGCGGACAGGCACACGACCCGCAGGTCATCGTCAGTCTGGTGCGTAATGAGACATCCTATGCGACGATCGTTGGAGATGTGGCCACTAGCTCGCGTATACCACTGACTGCGCGTGGAGAGCGGTTGCTCGATGCGCTTGCTACTGCGGGCGGCGTGCGGCAGCCGATCGGTAAGCTCACGCTGCAACTCACGCGCAGCAGAACGGTGGCGTCGCTGCCGCTGGAGAGTGTAATCCGGGATCCGCGCCAGAACATCCCATTGCATTCCGGCGATGTCGTGACGGTACTATTTCAGCCATACAGTTTCACGGCTCTCGGCGCCACAGGTAAGAACGAAGAAGTCAATTTCGAAACGCGTGGTATCACGCTTGCGCAAGCGCTTGCCCGCTCCGGAGGGCTGCAGGATTCGCGTTCGGATGCGCAAGGCGTTTTTATCTTCCGTCTGGAGGATGTTGGGGCGCTTGACTGGCCGCAGTCGCCGGCGCGCACGACGGCTGACGGCAAGGTTCCAGTGGTATATCGCGTCAATCTGCGCGATCCGAACTCGTTTTTCGTGGCGCAAAGCTTCATGATCGACAACAAGGACTTGCTCTATGTGTCGAATGCGCCGATTGCGGAGCTACAGAAATTTCTCAATGTGGTGTTCTCTGTTGCGTATCCAGTTATCACCGGCGTGCAGACATTCCGTTAGTTCATAGGGCCGCCCATGTCCGGGAGCGGCCCGCCAAATGTCTCTCTGACGCGCAGGAGTGCGTAGTGAGCATGCAAGTGTTGCAAGGAGCGCCGGTGGCTGTTGTTGCGCGGGCAAGGTCAATAAAGGAAGGTGAAGACTTGGCAATCCGTCAGGGCAATCTGATCAAGAGCGCGTTTTTTCTCATCGTCGTGAGTCCGACGTTGATTGCGATTATTTACTTCGGCATATTGGCCTCGGATATTTACGTCTCCGAGAGCAGTTTCGTTGTGCGGTCGCAGGAGAAAAGCTCGCAAGCCGGGCTCGGTGCACTTCTTCAAGGTACCGGCTTGACTCGCTCGGCAGACAGCGTGTATGTCGTGCACGATTTCATTCAGTCGCGGGATGCATTGGCTCAACTGGAGATCCGGGAGAACGTCTCGCGTATGTTCGGCGCCAGGAGCATCGACTTCGTGAGTCGTTTCGATCCGTTCGGAATCGACAATAGCTTTGAGAGTCTGTACAAGTACTTCGACCGCCGCGTCAACGTCGACGTGGATTCGACCTCAGGCATCACGACGCTCACCGTCAACGCGTTCTCTGCGCGGGATGCGCATACGATCAACGCGTCGCTGCTGGCTATGGCGGAGCACCTCATCAACGAGATGAACGCACGCATGCAGTCGGACCTTATCGCATCGGCGCAACGCGAAGTCGATGTCGCCAAGGATGCTGCCGAGGTAGCTGAATCGAACCTTACGGGATTCCGCACGTCGCAGCAGGTCTTCGATCCGGAGCGTCAATCTTCGCTGCAGCTGCAACAGTTGTCGAAACTGCAGGAGGACATTGTCGAGACGAGAGTGCAAATTGCGCAACTCAATTCCTTCGCGTCGGCCAATCCGCAGATGTCGGCGCTAAAGACACGCCTTGCGTCTTTGCGGCAGCAGGCCGACGAACAGATGTCCCAGATTGCGGGCGGCAAGGTATCGCTGACCAGGAAAGCAGGTGAATACAGCCGCCTGAAGCTCGAACAGATCTTCGCCGAGAAGCAGCTCGCCTCCGCAATGGCCACGTTTGAGTCGGCGCGCAATGAAGCGCTGCGAAAGCAGATGTATGTTGAAATCGTGGCAAATCCCAACACGCCCGACGTTCCTATTCGCCCCCGTCGTCTTAGAGCCATTCTGATTACGATCATCGCGTGCATGACCGTGTGGGGCATCGCGAGTCTGTTGATGGCCGGCATCCGGGAGCATCATGACTGACACCGCGATCGCCAGACCGTCGTTTCGCCGATCTGCGAAGCTGCAGGGGCGCGCTATCTATTCGCTTCTGATGCGGGAGATTCTCACGCGCTACGGGCGGCACAACATCGGATTCCTGTGGTTGTTCCTCGAGCCGATGCTATTGACGCTTGGTGTCACCTTGCTCTGGCACTTTACGTTCAAATCGCACGCAAGCAATCTGTCGATCACCGCGTTCGCGGTTACGGGATACTCATCGGTGCAACTTTGGCGCACGACTGCAAGCCGATGTGTCCATGCGCTGCAGCCGAACCTGAGCTTGCTTTATCACCGCAACATCCGGCTCGTTGATATCTATTTCGCGCGAATTCTGCTGGAGCTTTCGGGAGCGACGGCGGCTTTCACTCTGATGATCGTAGTGTTCGCAGGTGTCGACCTGCTTCATGTACCCGCAGACCTCTTCTCGCTGATGCTCGGCTGGTGCCTGCTCGCGTGGTTTGGTGCTGGGCTGGCGCTAGTGCTGGGTGCGGGAAGTGAATTGTCAGAGTTGGTCGAGCGACTTTGGCACCCCATTGCGTATCTGCTGTTTCCGCTTTCCGGCGCGATGTTCATGGTTGAATGGTTGCCTTCGAGCGTGCAAAAGCTCGCACTGTGGGTGCCGATGATCACGCCAATCGAGTTAATCCGCCTTGGCTATTTCGGGAGTGAAGTTAAGGCGCACTATGACGTTCCCTACGTGATCGGCGTCAACATGCTTCTGACACTTGCGGGCCTGTATTTGTGTCGGCGTGCCGAAGCAGGGGTGGAGCACGAATGATCGAGCTCGAATCCGTCTCGAAATACTACGCAACGCGCAGCGGAGCGCGGCGAATTCTCAGCGATGTAAGCACGCGCATCGCGGCGGGCGAGCGAATTGGCATTCTGGGCCGCAACGGCTCCGGAAAGTCGACGTTGCTGCGGCTGCTGAGCGGTGTGGAGCGGCCCTCCCGTGGTGAAGTACGTCGGTCGATGAGCGTGTCCTGGCCACTCGCATTTGGCGGCGCTTTCCAAAGCAGCCTCACGGGCTTGGACAATCTGCGATTCATATGTCGGCTCTATGACGTTCCGTTTGAAGAGAAAGTCGAGTTCGTCGAGCGCTTCACCGAGCTTGGTGCGTATCTTCGCGAGCCAGTGAAGCGCTATTCCGCGGGGATGCGCGCGCGCCTTTCGTTTGCGCTGTCTCTCGCAGTTGACTTCGACTGCTATCTCATCGACGAGGTCATCGCCGTGGGTGATTCAACGTTTCACAAAAAGTGCGAATACGAACTATTTGAGCGGCGGGGGGCATGTGCCTTTGTGCTGGTCTCACATGCCACTGACCTGATCGAGCGGTACTGTCGGCGCGCGGCGGTGCTCAAGGGAGGCCGATTCAGTGAGTTCGGCACGGTTGCTGACGCGTATGAGCACTACAGGGGATGAGGCAATGAGATCAACCAAGGAGGAAGCGCGAAGGCTTGCGGTCTTGTTGACCGGTGTGCCCCGCGGCGGATACGAACGGTGCGTGGACACACTGAAGTTCATGGTTGACGAGTGGAACGTGTCGTACTTTGCGGCAATTCGCGAGGAATTCGCGAGCGACGAGACGCTTGAAAGTCTGGCGCAGGCATTTCCCGGCGTGAGGGTGATCATCGTACCCCGACGGGTGTCGGCTGATGCAGTATCGCGTTTCGAAGGTAAGCCTGTCGCTTCGACGCAGATCATGATGTGGCACGAGATCGCTTATGGCGCCCGCTCGATCGAGCGCCTGGCCGACTATCAGGCCGTCCTTCGTGTCCGTTTCGACATCTATTTCCAGAAGCAATTCCTGCCAGAGGATATTCCTTCCGATGATCAAGTCTTGCTGCCGCCTCATATGAGCTGGTCGGGCGCGAATGACATGCTCTGTCTCGCTGTACCGCAGGCGTTCCGGCGCTACGCCGAAACGTACGAGAGGCTCGACGAAATTGTCGGCGAAGGAATCTGCGTTCCGGAGGCGATCATGGCCAGATCGCTGGCGATGGAGGGGTTAAAAGCGCGACCGCTGGACATTCGTTTCATTCTCTATCGACATGCACTGTTCCATTCGTTCGACGATGAGGAGCTGGGAATCCTCACAGACGTGCACCCCATCCTGTCGACGTACAAGGTGGGCGATGTCGGCGACACGCCGGAGAATCGCGCCGAATGTATTTCACTTGTCAGTCACGTCGTGAAACCGCACAAAGGTTTTCCGCTGCAAACGGGCGGCTGCACGGACGCGAACTTCCACACGGTAGAGATCGATGACCGCGATGGACTCGCGTTTCGCTGGATGGGCCTTCACGCTTATATGAACGTCGCCGTGCCACGAAATGCAAAAACGCTGACGTTCCTGATTCATTTTCAGGTGCACGGCTGGCGCCTGCCTCATTTGACTGTGCTCATTGATGGATTCCCCGTACGCTTGACCGAACAATCGGTGGACGGATGCGGCCGCACATGGGTGAAAGGTTCTATCGCAGGGATCAACTTTCGAAGGCCCTGGAGCAAGCTAGGATTTTCGTCCGGATTCCTCGCAGTACCTTCGCAGCAATCGCCGAACTCGCGCGACAGCCGAACGTTATCCGTTGCTATCGGCAGTCTCATGATCGACGGGGAACGACCTGTCGAACAACGCGTGGCGAGCCGCTTGCCGATGCCGACTCAGGTGAGTGAAGGCTCGTGGGACATCATCGCAGATAATCAAATAACCATCGTTTTCCAGGGTCCATGGAACGAGGGGCTACGGGACAACATCGCCCAGGCTCGCGAGTGCTTTCCCGGTGCGCCGATCATCGTCAGCAGTATTGACGTGCGCATACGCGAAGCATTTTCTGCGATGGATCATGTGACTCTTGTGGTCGTACCGGACCCAGGCCCACTGCCTACGTACATGCGCGGCAAGCATGCACCGCTCAACAACGTGAACCGACAGATCGTCTCTTCGCAAGCAGGATTGGCGCTCGCAGCAACGCCCTACGCCATAAAGATTCGTACGGACTGTACGCTGGAATCGCGGGCATTCGTCGAGCTCTACCAACGCGCCTCGGTCTGCGACGTAACTGCGGCGCGACTGCTCGCCAGCAGCATCTATACATTGCACCCCGATGGAATTGAAGGATTTCCCTTCCATATCTCTGACTGGTTTTTCTTCGGACCGAGCGAAGCACTCCGATCCTATTACGACGTACCGTTGATGACGGAACAAGACGCGGTCTGGTATGACCGCTTTCCGCACAAATGTGACAGTCACTACTTCGCGCGGCAATACCGCAGCCGCTTTAGTCCGGAGCAATATATCGCAATTCAAAACGCACGCAAGGGTGGCTACGTTGTTCCCAGTTTCCTTGACGACGCACGCGAGGAAGTCGCTGAGAGCTATCGTGCTTACCTGGTGAGGAAATTCACTGTCTGCAATCTGTCGCAGTTCGGACTTGTATTCGACAAATACAGGAGCGTACCGAAATCGCATTACCAGTTTTTCAACTGCGTCTGGGGATCCGACTGGGTCGGTATGGCGGAGTCATCGCGCCGTGTGGCGCTAACCGACGTCAACCTCGGGTGCGGCGGCCCCGCATTAAGTCATCGCAAGAAAGCCGTCTCGGCGATTCGCCGTATTGACAGCGTATTGGGCGTGTTAAAGCAATACGGTCTGATGCCGCTCGTTGGCCATGTGTTGGGTGTTTTCCGCAGATTCGAACTTCGAGGAAAGAATTCATGTTGAATATTGTGGTGCCGATGGCAGGTGCTGGCAGCCGTTTCGCAAACGCCGGATATCTCGATCCGAAGCCGTTGATTCAGGTACGTGGCGTACCGATGATAGCGGTGGTGATCAATAACCTCAAACCGTCCTGCGAACATCGATTCATCTTTGTTTGCCAGCGTTCGCATATTGAACGATTTCGGCTGGCCGAGAAGTTGTCGGCGTGGGCGCCGGGTTGCGAGATCGTTGGGCTCGACGGAATAACGCAAGGCGCCGCCTGCACAGTGCTTGCCGCGCGGGAGCATATCAGCGAGAAGGACTCGTTGACGATCGCCAATAGTGACCAGTACGTCGATATCGACATCGACGACTACCTGGTTGAAATGGAGCGTCAGAACCTTGACGGTCTCATCATGACCATGACGGCGGACGATCCGAAGTGGTCGTTCGTGGGCCTGTCCGACGAGCACCTCGTGAACAACGTGGTTGAAAAGCAAGTGATATCCAACGAGGCTACGGTAGGTATCTACAACTTCAGGCGTGGTGGGGACTTCCTGCGCGCAGCCGACGCGATGATTCGGAAGGAATTGCTCGTGAACGGTGAGTATTACGTTGCGCCTGTCTACAACGAAATGATCGCCGAATGCGCAAGCATCGGCATTTCGAATGTGGGAAGAGAGGGCGCTGGAATGTACGGGCTCGGCATACCTGCGGATCTCGAAAGGTTCCTGACGCTACCCGTGTGCGAGCTGGCGACTGGAGTCCCTGCATGAAAGTCCTCTCGCATCGTGGGTACTGGAGACAACCCGAGGAAAAGAACACGCCGCTTGCTTTTCATCGTTCTTTCGATCTCGGTTTCGGTACAGAAACTGATGTTCGCGACCGACTCGGCGAACTCGTCATCTCGCACGATCCGGCCACCGCGCATTCCATCCCGCTGTCCGCGTTTCTCGACATTGTCGCGGAGCGCAACTTGCCTCTTGCGATGAACGTGAAGGCAGATGGTCTCGCGCCGGCTCTTGCGGAAGCGTTTGATCGCAAAGGATTGGACTGGTTCGCGTTCGACATGTCGGTGCCGGATACGAAGATGCAGCTCAAGACAGGCAATCCGGTATTTGTGCGCATGAGTGACGTCGAACGCGCACCTGCATGGCTGAATCAGGCGAAGGGCGTCTGGCTCGATGCCTTTTCGCACACCTGGTACAACGCTGCGACGATTCACGATCTGCTTTCGCGTGGGCTGCGTGTGTGCGTGGTATCGGCAGAGTTGCACGGGCGTGAGCACGGGGGGCTGTGGTCAGAGCTCAAGAGCATGAGCGATTTCGACAACCTGATGATCTGCACGGATTTACCGGAAGATTGCCAGCGCTATTTCCGGTCTTGACTTCCAACCAGTGAGGTTTGCAATGATCAAGGCGGTTATTTTCGATATGGATGGTGTCTTAATTGAAGCAAAGGAATGGCACTACGACGCATTGAACCGAGCGCTTCAACTCTTCGGCTACGAAATCACTCGAGTTGAACATCTGACGACCTACGACGGCTTACCGACCAGGAAGAAGCTGGAGATGCTCTCACTTCAGCACGACCTGCCGCGCGGCCTGCACGCCTTCATTAACGAGATGAAGCAGCAATACACGGCGGAACTCGTGCACGCGCTTTGCAAGCCGCGCTTCGTCAACGAGTTCGCGCTGTCGAAGCTGAAGTCAGAGGGCTACAAGCTGGCGGTCGCATCGAACTCGATCCGCATGACAGTCGAACTCATGATGAGCAAGGCCGGGCTGACGAAGTATCTGGATCGCATGCTGTCGAACGAAGATGTCGTCGAGGCCAAACCAAGCCCGGAGATCTATCTGAAGGCGATAAGCTTGCTCGGCTGCAAGCCCGAGGAGTGCTTGATCGTCGAGGACAACGAAAACGGAATCCGTGCAGCGCGTGCATCCGGAGCACAGGTGCTGGTGGTGAATGATGTGCTCGAAACGAACTACACAAACATTTCCGAAGCAATCCACAAGGCTCAGGAGGTGCGCGTCGCATGAACGTTCTTATCCTTGCGGCAGGGGCCGCGGCAATGGAGCCGCTCGACGGTGAATACCCGCTGATGCTGACTGAGATCGACGGTGTAACGCTAATCGAACGCGTGATCCGTTCAGTCGAGCCGATCGTCGATGGGCGTTTGATTGTTGCGCTGCGTCGTTCGGAGATGTCGCACTTCCATTTAGGCGAAGTCGTGACCATCCTGCGTTCGGATGCCAAAGTCGTGCCGGTCTCCGACTCGGTGCGTGGCGCCGCATGTACTTCCCTGCTCGCTGCTGAACACCTCGATGGCGAGTCGGAATTGTTGGTTGTTAATGCGAATCAGCTGATCGATATTGACCTCGCCGAAGTCGTTGCCGATTTCCGCATGCGCTGGCTTGACGCGGGCGTCGTTACTTTTCAGTCGGTGCATCCGCGTTATTCCTACGTGCGTGTGGAGGACGACGGTCTGGTTTCAGAAGCCGCGGAAAAGCGCCCGATCAGTAAATTTGCTTCGACGGGTGTTTATTGGTTTGCCGACGGTCGCCGTTTTCTTGCGGGCGTCCGCAACACGATCCGCAAAGACGTTCATGTTGGCGGCAATTTCTACGTGACGCCGGTGCTCAACGAACTGATTCTGGAACAGGCACGCGTTGGCGTGTGGAGCGTCGAAGGCGGCAAATATCTGCCGATCAAGAGCCAGCGTCAGTTGCAGCACACGGAATCGCATTACGAGCATGGGGTCTGACTATGCAGGTTTTCAAGCTATCCGACATGACCAAGGGGTGGTTCGTTGGTGGGTTCGCCCCCACCGCGTTCCCGACTACCGCATGTGAAGTGGCAGTTAAGCGTTATGGTGCGGGCGACAAGGAAAGCATGCATTTTCATAAGGAAGCCACAGAGATCACGCTGGTTTTGTTCGGGCGGGTTCGTATGTTCGGCAGGGAATGGGGGGAGGGTGACATCATCGTTGTCGAGCCCAGGGATGCAACCGACTTCGAAGCACTCACGGATGCAGTCAATGTAGTCGTCAAGACGCCTGGCGCCCTGAACGACAAGTATCTGGTTGAATAAAGCGATGCCGATTTACAAGCTTGCGCATCTCAAGGCACTTGGTTACACGCCGGTTTCGAAGGTGACTGCGCCGATGCTGCCCGCCGAAGTTGCGGCCCGTGCAGCTACGGGTGCGACGATCGTGACTTTCAGACCGGTGGCGCGGCATTATCGGCCGGAAACGATTAAACGCGTCAACGCATCGGAGCGCTTTTCGTGGCTCAAGAGCCAGGATGTCGTCATGTACGGTGTGGAATCCGACACTCTGTTAGCGCCGCTCATCCTCTGGGATGTAGCGCATGCTATCGAGCTCGGTGCGACGATTACGATGCTTGGCGACGCATCGCCGTTCAAGTATCTGCAGCGCGATTACTTTGCGACGTCGTTCGAGGCAGTCGGGACTGCGGATGGAGGCGTCGCTTTTAGAAAACATTCGCCGCTGCTGGCCGAACACGATTCGGGGCTGGAAGCGTGGACATTTGGGATTCCAGTTGGTCCTGAGGATGCGACGTTGCTCAATGTGGCCGTAGAGCGCATCCTCGACTTGAAGATCGAGAATAAAGAAATCCTTTTATGCGGTCGGCCAGGCTCGAACTTTAAATATTTTGATCGCGTTCGAATCGTCGGGGAAGACATCACCGCGCCGCCGGTCAGGATTAGCGCAAAGAAGAACCGGCTGGCACAGGAGGCGAAGCATCCGAATCTTTGCATTATTCACGACCGCGTTTTCCTTCCGGAGAACTTCGACGAAGTCGTCAAGCGCTTCGGAGACTGCTACCCGCTAACGGCAATGCAATGCGTGTATTTCGAAGACAAGCTGAACATGGTTCCACGCCGGTACTCAGACGTAGGGATCTCGCATAAGGTTCGTGGCCAGAGCGAGCGTGGGGTAATGCGTAATGAGGGCGTAGAGCGTCCCAGTGAATTCGCTCCAGCCGTGCTTGCGTTGACCGAACGCCGGGGCTTTTTCGCTCACAATACGCTGCGTTACGATCAGACGAGCTATCTGACGGGCAGTATGTACATCTGCAAAAAATCGGTCTGGCTCGCTTGTCCGCAGAACGAAAGCTTGCATTGGCTCGAATTCGAGGATCTCGAACATGGGTATCGAGCATCGGATATGGGCGTTCCGAGCCGCGTCAATCCTTTTGGCGTGACGCAGTCACTGGTATCCCGTCCTTTACTCATGTACGTCAGCGGAACGTTCAGCGAAAGCGCGAAGGGCAAGGCGCGTCTCACACGTGCATGGACCACCGTGCTCCCTATCAAGCGCAAGCCTGCGATCAAGGTCAATACGGTGAAGGCACTTGAGGCGATGAACCGTTTTGCCGAAAAATACATTCCTGCCGAGATCAGGAGGCAGTTGCCCGCGGCGTCGGTGGAGCATTCGGCGCATCGGCTCACAACGATCATCGACATGCTATCGCGTGTGCGGGTACCCATGAACGCTGAAAAACTTCGCGCATTCGTGGCCGACTTCGAAAAATGGGTCGTGTTCGACCAGCTACCGGTCTCGTGGACTGAACGCGTCGTGCATGAATTCCTTTCCGAACGCGCCGATCCGGTGCGCGTGCTCGTGATGGAGAACGACGTGCTGATGAATCACATCGCAATGCGCCCGAAGGGGGCTGTGTTTCTTCGCTCGCCGGAAGAGTACCTTCAACAGAAATCTCCCGGTCTGGTCCTCGGGACCATGTTGTCGGCGCTCTATCTGTTTCTGCGACGTAGGGATGTGCTGCATCTGAAGGGTGGGCTTTTTTTCTACTTTCGCGCGTTGATGAAGTCGACGCCATTCAAGCGAGGCTGACATGCATACCGTCTGTCTACCAAGTTCTGCGTGGCGTACCGATGAACGAGCTGTCCAATCATTTTTGCACTGTGTCGCCGGGCGCGATGTGACGCAACCGGCGTCGATTCTTGTGGACAATTCGGCCATCCTGCGGCACGCGCAGGTTGTCCATGCGGAGCACGAAGTCCGTGCGTTCGAATTTTCCGATTGGGTGCGGATCGGTTTTACCGCGGAAGGCGTACTCGACATCGAACGAATCCGTAACGATTGCGCAATTTCCGCGGCAGGAAGCATCGTTATCGTGAAGGCGCACGGATTCGAATCCGATCTGATTGTACGAGCCCTCCATCAGATGCGGATAGGCTTCTTCACGGTGGCGAACTGGCCGTACGTTGTCGCCGTAGTCTGCGACGATTCGCAGGTGTTCCAGGTCGCGCCTCCGCTGTCATCGACGTTCTATCTGCAGCCGGCTGTGCTTAACCCGGCGACGTCAAGGCGCGTCGCGAAGCAGATCGCCGACGAATGCAAATCGTTGAAATGGTTCGGAAGGAGCGTCGGTACATTGCCGACCCTGCTCCGCCGCTGGGTAGCGTTGAGGCGAAAGGCGCGCGAGCGCAAGGCGAATCGCGGACTCGGCTGGGTATGGGACGAGTGAGAGCGTATGAGCGGCGCTGACAGCGCGTCGAGCACGGGGCAACCATAGCCATGCACCGTTCAATACTGGCTTTGCAGGGGCCGGCCTCTCCATTTTTCGGCGAGCTGACCTCGTCTCTTCGCACCCGGGGACACTCCGTCCGGCGGGTGAATTTCTGCGGGGGGGATCTTGTGTACGGTCGTGGAAATAACTGCCTGAACTACACCCAACCGCTTGCCGGCCTTGCCTCATGGTACGACGACGTGATCGTGCGGGAACGGGTGACTGATGTTCTGATGTTCGGTGACTGCCGAGAGGTTCATAGGCCCATGCATAAGATCGCTCACGCGCGAGGCGTACGCGTGCATGTATTCGAGGAAGGTTACGTGCGTCCTTATTGGCTCACACTTGAGCGTCACGGCGTGAACGGACGATCATTGTTGCCACGCGACCCGGAGTCGTACCTGGCGGCGCAAGCGACAACTCCACCGTGTCCGCTGGGTATCGAGACCGGCTATAGCCTGTTCGAGCGTGCGACGCACGATATGCGATATCGGGCGGCCAATTTTCTGTTCGACGGGTTCTTCCGGCACTACCAGAGTCACCGGCCGCGCAATGGAGTGACCGAATACGCAGGGCTCGCGCGGCGCGCACTAGAAGGGCGGGGCCATCGGGCGAAAGCGCTGGTAGTCGCTCGGGAGCTGCAGGCTTCCCGGCGCCCGTTCTTTCTCTTTCCGCTGCAATTGAATTCGGATTCGCAGATCGTTGTTCATTCGCCGTTTGATGGGATACGCGATGCGATTTCGAAGGTTGTCCGGTCGTTTGCACTTCACGCGCCGAAAGATTCATGGCTGGTCATTAAGAATCATCCGTTCGATACGGGGTTGATCGACTACCGCCTATACGCGCAGACGCTTGCGCAAGAGTGCGATATGGGTGAGCGTCTGCGTTTCATCGATGCGGGTCATCTGCCCACCTTGCTCGACCTCGCGCGAGGCGTGGTTGTCGTCAACAGCACAGTGGGCTTATCGGCGCTACATCACAAGCGACCACTCGTCACGTTGGGATCGGCGATCTATGGCATGGCAGGCCTCACCTGGCAGGGCTCGCTCGACACATTTTGGACGTGTGGGCAAGCGCCGAACGAGCAGTTGTATCGCGCATTCTTGAACTTTGTGGTTCATCGCACGCAAATCAACGGTGACTTCTATTCGCAAAGGGGTATCGGTATGGCGATTCCGGCTGCGATACAGCGTATCGAGGAGTCGCATGCAGCATAGTTCCCTCCGCCACGTCGCCATCACCGGCGCCAGCGCCGGCCTCGGCCGTGCGCTCGCGCTCGCCTATGCGCGTCCGGGCATGGTACTGGGCCTGAGTGGGCGGGACGAGGCACGACTCGCAGCGAGCGCCGTCGATTGCCGCCTGCGCGGTGCAACGGTTGTTACGGCGACCATCGACGTGCGCGACGCTGTCGCAATGCAGTGCTGGATCGAGACGTTCGACGCCGCATACCCGGTCGATCTCCTGATCGCTAATGCGGGTACTGCGAGTACGCTCGCGCACGCGGGCGACCGGGAGTCACGCGAGCGGACCGCAACGATTGTCGATACCAACTTTTACGGTGCGATTCACGCGGCGTTACCCGTCATCGAGCGCATGCGTATCCGCCGACGCGGCCACATCGCGCTGATCAGCTCGATAGCTGCGCTGCGCGGCATGGCAATTTCTCCGGCTTACTGCGCAAGCAAGGCTGCGCTGAAAGCGTGGGGCGATTCAGTACGGCCGGTATTGGCCCACGACGGCATTCGCGTGTCCGTCGTTCTGCCGGGTTTTGTGAAAACGGCGATGAGCGACGTATTCCCCGGCGACAAGCCGTTTCTGTGGTCGGCGGAAAAGGCGGCGAAGTTTATCCAGCGCAGACTGGCAAGCCGACGCGCCGAGATCGCCTTTCCCGGCCCGCTCGCGCTGGGGATGCGCCTGCTAGCGCTCCTCCCGCACTTCCTCGCCGACGCAATTCTCGGCCGCCTGTCCTACCTGCCGCGCGAGGAGCGATAGCGTGGAGTCTTCATCAATTGCGATCACGCTCGTCGCCGCCATCGCGCTGTCACTCGGCGCGGACACCTTTGTCATTCCGCGCGCGCGCTCGCGTCGCTGCCCCGTCGCCTTCGCCCTTCACGTCACGAGCGTGCTGTTCCTCGTCTGCCTGACCCTTGCAATTACGCGCCGTCCGCATTTCGCGGCGTTCGTTGCGTTCGCACTGGTCGCACTCGCTGGCGCCGTCAGTAATGCAAAGTACGCTTCCTTGCGCGAGCCTTTCGTCTTTACGGACCTGAGCCTTTTCAGCCAGTTGTTCACGCATCCGCGCCTTTACCTTCCGTTCCTGAGCCCTGCGACGATTGCAGCCATCGCAGTCGGCAGCGCGGTTTTCGTGGCCGGTTTCTTCCTCGATACGACGTTGCCCGCGTCCGCCGCAGTCGTTGGCGCCGCGGGTGCCGCTGCATGTCTCGCGCTCGGCTACCTGTTCGCGGCGCGCCTGCGACTCAGCCTCGACCTGCACGAAGACCAGCGCCACCACGGGTTCTTCGCAGTCTTCGTTGCCTATCTGCTGAACGGCATGCGTCCTGCTGTTTTTCGGGCATTCGCGCGTACGGTCGCTACCGGCCCGTTTGCCCAGACAAAGGCGTTACAAACCCATCCCGACATGATCGTGATCCAGTGCGAGTCGTTTTTCGATCCGCGCGCGTTATCGGATGCGATTGATCCATCGCTTCTCGCGCACTTCGACCAGGCCTGCCGCGAATCGCTCGAACACGGCCGACTGACCGTTCCCGCATGGGGCGCCAACACGATGCGTTCGGAGTTTGCGTTGCTCACGGGTTTGCCGTCGTCGCGGCTCGGCTACGCGCGCTTTTATCCCTACGCATTTGTGCGCCGCACCTGCGCATCGCTTGCCGGATGGTTTCGACACGCCGGTTATTGCACGGTGGCGGTTCACCCGTTTTTCGCGGATTTTTTTGGACGCGACCGCGTTTTTCCGCTGCTCCAGTTCGACCGCTTTCTCGACGTTCGCGCTTTCGCAGGCGCGCCGCGATCCGGCCCATATGTTTCCGATGCGGCGGTGCTCGACCGCATCGTCGCGCTGCTCGGCGAAAACCGTTCGCAGCCCGCGTTCATCTTCGCGATGACGATGGAAAATCACGGGCCGCTCCATCTGGAATCAGTCGAAGCGGGTGAGGCCGGGCACTACCACAAGCTCGGCGAGGATCCGGCGTGGCGTGATCTCACCGCCTACCTGCGCCATCTTGCGAACGCCGATGCGATGATCGGCCGCCTCATCGCGCAGCTGCGCGAACGCCGCCGCGACACGATCCTGTGCTTTTACGGTGATCACGTCCCGGCGTTATCCCACGTATTCGAACGGCTCGGCAACGTACCCGCCCATAGCAAATACTTCATCTGGCGAAACTTTGGAGGCCGGCCCGCCAGGATGCAAGGCAGAGCCGTCGAGGATCTTGGCGCCGCGCTGCTCCACGCCATGGAGAAAGCGGGTCAGTGCAACGCATCGGTTAGCACGGTGGAGAAGATACAGCGCCCATGAATAACAGCAAGATCGCAATCGTCGGCATGTCGTGCCGGTTTCCGGGGAGCGTACACGGGCCGGAGGCGTTCTGGAAACTGCTGGAAGGCGAAAAGGACGCCGTCACACAGATTCCAGCGGAGCGCTTCGGCACCGAGTTCTATCAGCATCCTTCGAAGCGCGAGCCCGGCAAGAGCTATACGTTCGCTGCGGGCGTGCTCGACGATGTCGCTGGTTTCGATGCCGGGTTCTTCGGTATCTCGCCGCGCGAGGCGACGCAGATGGATCCCCAGCAGCGTCTCCTGCTCGAACTGACCTGGGAGGCGTTCGAAGATGCCGGCGTGCGTGCGCAGGACATGCGCGGGCGCAATTGCGCGGTCTACGTCGGCGCCGCCAGTACCGACTACGCGAACCGCAGCATGGACGACCTCAATTCGGTCGATCCGTACTCCGCGACCGGCAATACGCTGAGCATCGCGTCGAACCGTATTTCGTATCTCTTCGATCTGCGCGGCCCGAGCATGACGATCGATACGGCGTGTTCGTCGTCGCTCGTCGCGCTTCATCAGGCCGTGAGCGCGCTGCGGTCGGGCGATGTCGATATGGCGCTTGCCGGTGGCGTGAACCTGCTTTTGCATCCGTTCGGTTTCGTGGGCTTTTCGAAGGCGTCGATGCTTTCGCCGCGCGGTCGTTGCCGCGCGTTCGACGCCACGGGCGACGGTTACGTGCGTGCCGAAGGCGGCGCAGTGGTCGTGCTGAAGACCCTCGATCGCGCGCTCGCGGACGGTGACGCGATTCACGCGGTCATTGCCGGAACCGGCGTCAATTCGGACGGTTTTTCGCCGGGCGGCATCAGCGTGCCGGGCGCGGCGACGCAGGCCGCGCTGCTGCACAAGGTTTATGCGTGCGCAGGCATCGATCCGCACACGGTCGATTACGTGGAGGCGCACGGCACGGGGACGGCAGTCGGCGATCCGGTCGAGGCGCGCGCACTGATCGAGGTCGCGGGTGCAGGCCGTCCTGCCAGCAAGCCGCTCCTGATCGGCTCGGTCAAGACCAACATCGGCCACCTGGAAACTGCGGCGGGCATGGCAGGGCTTTTCAAGGCGATCCTGTGTCTGAAGCATCGCGCCGTGCCGCGCACGCTGCATTTCAATGTGCCCAATCCGAATATCGACTTCGAGGCTGGCCGCCTTCGGGTCGTCGATCGCTTTACGCCCATCGGCGAGGACGGCCATGCGCTCGTCGCGGGCGTCAATTCGTTCGGTTTCGGCGGCACGAACGCGCACGTCGTGCTCACGCAGGCGCCTGCCGTCGAACGCGGCGCTTCGGGGTCGGCGTCGGCTTCACCCGGTCTTGCGCCGCTCGTGCTGTCCGCGCGCTCGAAGCCGGCGCTTGCCGCATTGGCCGCGCGCTATTCGGAACAACTCGATGCAGGCGTGCCGTGGGACGTGCTCGCGAGCGCGGCCGCGCATCGCCGGCAGTGGCTCGAGCAGCGTGCGATCGTCGCCCCGTCGAGTCTCGACGAGGCCTGGGCGGCGCTCGCCGCGCTCGCTTCAGCCGGTAGCGACGATGCGTGCGCGGCCGTCGTGCGTGGCGAGGTGCTCGAGGACGACGCGCGTGTCGCGCTCGTGTTTTCGGGCAATGGTGCGCAGTGGGCGGGCATGGGCCAGCAACTGCTCGCGCAAGATGCGACGTTTGGCGCGGCTGTTGCGGAAGTCGACGCGCTCTGGTGCGCCGACGGCAGCCCATCGCTGACGGCGGTGCTCTCGGCGGGCGTCGAGGACGAGGTGATTGCCGCAACCGAGCACGCGCAACCGCTGCTCTTCGCGATCCAGGTGGGCATCGTGCGGGCGATCGAGGCGCGCGGCGTGGCGTTCTGCGCGAGCGTTGGTCACAGCGTCGGCGAAGTTGCCGCGGCGTGGGCCGCTGGCGCGCTCACGCTGCAGGACGCCGTGCGGGTCGTGAAGACCCGCAGCCGTGCGCAGGCGACGACGCGCGGCACGGGCCGCATGGCTGCCGCCGGTATCGGCGAGGCGCAAGCATGCGAGCTGATCGAGCGCCTTGGATTGGCGGACGACATCGAGGTGGCTGGCATCAACAGCCCGCAGTCGGTGACACTGGCGGGCTCGCTCGCGGGCCTGCTGGTGATTCAGGCGGCGCTGGCCGCGAGCGGACAGTTCTTCCAGTTGCTGGATATCGATTACGCGTTCCACAGCCGTCACATGGACGCGATCGAGAAGACGGTGTACGAGCGCCTCGCGGACATCGCGCCGCGTGCGGGCAAGTGCCGTTTCGTCTCGACCGTGACGGGTGCGCCGCTCGACGGCACGGCGCTCGATGCCGACTACTGGTGGCGCAACATCCGCGAGCCGGTGCGTTTTGGCGACGCGATTGCGCGGCTCGTGGACGAGGGCGTGCGGCTGTTCGTCGAAGTCGGTCCGCACACGATTCTGCGCACCTACGTGAAGCAGTCGCTTGATGCGCTGAAGGTGCAAGGCGTCACGCTCGCCACGCTCAAGCGCCATCACGACAGCGCGCTCACGCTGCATCGCGCGATCCTGTCCGCGGTGGCACACGGCGCTCAAGTCGACCGCGAGCGCCTCGTCGCGTATCGGCCGGCTTGCGCGGAAGTCTCGCTGCCGCACTATCCGTGGCAGCACGAGCACTACTGGGTCATGCCGACTGCCGACGGCTATGGGCTCGCCGACCGCCGCCGCGAGCATCCGCTGCTTGGCTACCGTCTGCGCGAACACGCGTTCGCATGGGAAAACCAGATCGATCCGGTGCGCGTGCCGTTTCTTGCCGATCATGTCGTCGACGGCGGCGTGACATTCCCCGGCGCGGGTTTTGTGGAGATGGCGCTTGCCGCCGCGCGCGAGTTCTTCGGTACGCCGTCGTGCGCGCTCGAAAATGTCGAAATTCGCCAGCCTGTCGTGTTCCAGCCGCAGCACGCAAAACTGTTCCGTCTGACGATCGATACCCGCACGGCTGCGTTCACGATCGAGACGCGCGAGCGCATGAGCGAGGACGCCTGGGCAACCAACGTGGTCGGCCGCCTGCTCGCGAGCGGCACGACGCTTGCTTCGCGCGACGCACTGCCCGCGGCGGTGCGCGATGCCTTCGCGGTCCGGCCCGCGCTCGACGCGCACACGCTCTACGCAAGCACTGAGACGATCGGACTCGCGTATGGCCCTGCGTTCCGGCTGGTGCGCGAAGTGCGCGTGGCTAATGAAATGGCCAATGGCATGGCGCTCGCCGCGCTCGACACGCCGGTGGCAGCGCCGTATCTGCTGCATCCTGCGTTGATGGATGCGGGTTTTCATCCGCTGTTCGCGCTGCTCGCCGACGAGGGCGCTGCTGCCGGCCGCGCCGCGTATGTGCCGGTGCAGATCGTCCGCGTCGAGTATCTGCGCGGCGATACCGTCGAGCGCGTGCTTGCGACGATCCAGCGGCGCAGTCCACATTCCGTCGTGGCGTCGTTCGATTTCCTCGATAGCGAAGGGCGTGTCGTCGCCCGCCTGGGCGAGTGCCGTTTCCGCCGCGTCGATCTGCAGGCGCGACGCCACGCCGAGCCGGGACGCTATGCGTTTCGTCTCGAAGCGCGTCCGCTTGCGGGCGGCTTCGATGCGTCGTCGCTGCCCACATCGGCGATGCTGCTCGACGACGCGGTGAGCACGCTCGCCGCGCGTGACGAGCACGCACGCCGCGCGATGCATCTGACCGAAGTGCTGCCGCTCATCGACGTGCTCGCGAGCGGTTACGCGCTGCGTGCGCTCGAAGCGAGCGGCGCGTTCGACGCCCCGGCGCTGCCCGGCGGCCCGTTCGCGGACCTCACGGCGCGTCTTGCGGCGATGCTCGTCGAGGATGGCCTCGCACACTTCGACGGCGGCCGTCTCATGCGCGACGCCAAAGCCTGCGAGGCGTTGCCACACGTCGATGAGCTGTGGCGCAGTCTGCTCGAACAGTCGCCCGCGCACGTCGCCGAACTGACCTTGCTCGCGCACTGCGGCGCGTTGCTGCCTGCGTTGCTCAAGGGCGAACTGAAGCCGGAGCAGACGATGTCCGCGACGGGCAACAGTCTCGTCGAACACTTCTTTGAAGCCTCGCCGACGTGGTCGCATGTGCGTGCGCTGATCGGCGCCTTTGCGGCGCGCGCGGTGGCGGCATGGCAGGCACCGCGCCGTCTGCGCGTGCTCGAGATCGGCCATCCGGACGCGGAGGTGCCGAGTCCGCTGGAGCTCGCGCTACCCGCCGCGCGCTGCGACTGCGCAATTGCGTGCACGGCGCCGCAGCAGGCGGCGCTGGCCGCCGAAGGCACCTGTGCGGCTCGCCTCGTCACGCTTGTCACGGGCGAGCGCCTCACGCTCACCGCCGAGGATGACGCGCCCTACGACATCGTGATCGTGAACCGGCTGCTCGCAGGGCAGCGCGATCCGCTCGCGGTGCTGACCGCGCTGCGCGGCTGGCTCGCGCCGGGCGCCTTCGTCGTGATCGCCGAATCGCGCCACAGCCGTTTCGCCGACATCGTGTTCGGACCGTCCGGCGTAACGGCGGCTACGTCGCTGACCGCCGCCCAGATCGTGCACATGCTGGACGCAGCGGGTTTCGCCGACATCGTCTCGTTCGCGGAGCAGGGCGTCGAGTATGAGGGGACGCCTGCGCTGATCGTTGCGCGCGCACCGTCACGCGAGGCCACGGGCACGCTGCCGGTCGCCGCCGCGCCGTCCGTGCTGCCGATGTCGTCCGCGTCGTCCGCGTCGTCCAATGCACCGTGGCTCGTCGTCCATGCCGGTGCTGAAGCCGAAGCCGAAGCCGAAGTCGAAGTCGAAGCCGATGCAAGCGTCGAGGCGCTGGCATCGGTATTGCGCGAACGCGGCGTGGACGTCGCGGTCATCGCGCAAGCCGAAGCGGCGAAGACGCTGCACGCGATCAGCATCGCGCCCGATAACGCGCCGGTACATCTCGTGTTCATGGCACCCGATGCCACGTTGCCCGCCGACGCCGATGGCGCCGCCGTCATGCGCACCCAGCGCGCGACATCCCTCGCGCTCGCGCGGCTCGTGCGCGAACTCGGTGTCGCGGGCGTGCCGGTGCAGTTGAGCGTCATTACGCAGGACGGCGCACCGTTCGCGAGCCTCGTGCCGAATGCAGCGGCGGCAGCCGCAGCCGCGGCAGCACGTCGCCCAGAGCAGGCGACGCTCTGGGGGCTCGGCCGTGTGCTGGCGAACGAGCATCCGGAACTGGGCTGCCGTCTGATCGACGTGTCGTGTGCCTGCGAAGACGCATTTGCCACGCTCGCGAACGAACTGCTTGCTGCGGACGGCGAGGAGGAAGTGCTGCTCGGCGCGCACGGCCGCTTCGTGCCGCGCATGCTCGATGCAGCCGAAGCGCAGCGCCGCAGTACGCCGCACGGTGACGGCAGCGCGCGTGCGGTGGCGCTGGCTTTCGAATCGCCGGGTTCACTGCACAACCTCGAATGGTTTGCGCAGCCCGAGCGCGTGCTCAACGGCGACGAGGTCGAAATCGAGCCGGTCGCGACCGGCCTGAACTTCCGCGACGTCATGTACGCGATGGGACTGCTGTCCGACGAGGCCGTCGAGACGGGATTCGCGGGCGCGACGGTGGGCATGGAACTGTCCGGGCGCGTTACACGCGTCGGTGCGGATGTGCGTGAATTCAGGCCGGGCGACGCTGCGCTCGGCTTCGCGCCCGCGTCGTTCGCCACACGTGTTCAAACGCGTGCGAGCGCGCTCACGCACAAGCCGGCCGCGATGACGTTCGAAGAAGCGGCGACGATTCCGACCACCTTCTTCACGGCCTGGTATGCGCTCGTCGAACTGGCGCGCCTGCGTCGCGGCGAGCGCGTGCTCGTGCATGGCGGCGCGGGCGGCGTCGGTATCGCCGCGATCCAGCTTGCGCGCCATCTCGGCGCCGAAGTGTTCGCAACGGCGGGCAGCCGTGAAAAGCGTGAATTCGTGCGACTCATCGGCGCGGACCACGTATTCGACTCGCGCAGCCTCGCGTTCGCCGATCAGGTCCGCGACGCCACGGGCGGCGCGGGTGTGGACGTCGTCCTGAACTCGCTGGCGGGCGAGGCGATGGTGCGCAGCATCGATACGCTGCGCCCGTTTGGCCGTTTCCTCGAACTGGGCAAGCGTGATTTCTACGAGAACAGCCGTCTGGGCCTGCGGCCATTCCGCAACAACATCAGCTACTTCGGCATCGACGCCGACCAGCTCATGGGCGCGCTGCCCGAAGTGACGACGCGTCTGTTCCGCGACGTCATGCAGTGCTTCGAAGAAGGCGTGCTGCATCCGCTGCCGTATCGCATGTTCCCGGCTGCGCGCGTCGAGGAGGCGTTCCGCTACATGCAGCAGGCGCGGCAGATCGGCAAGGTCCTCGTCGGCTATCCGGCGGGCACGCCCGCGCCGACGCGCGGGCAGATGCGCGGCGAGACGTTGCAGCTCGATGCCGATGGTGCGTATCTCGTGATCGGCGGCACGGGCGGCCTGGGCTTCGCGAGTGCGCGCTGGATGGTTGCGCGCGGCGCGCGCCACCTGACGCTCGCGAGCCGCGGCGGCGTACCGAACGACGCGGCGCGCAAAGAGATCGCGCGCTGGCGCGAAGAAGCGCAAGTGAGCGTGGATGTGGTGTCGTGCGACGCGACCGATGCAGCGGCTGTCACGGCGCTCGTGGTGTCAATTGCCGCGCGCGGCACGCCGGTCAGGGGCGTACTGCATTCGGCCATGCACATCGACGACGGTCTCGTGCGCAATCTCGACGACGCGCGTTTCGAAGCGGTGCTTGCGCCGAAGCTTGCGGGCGCATGGAATCTGCATCGCGCGACGGCGGGCCACGATTTGCGCTTTTTTATTGTGTACTCCTCCGCGACGGCCGCGCTCGGCAACCCGGGGCAGTCGAGCTACGTCGCCGCCAACAGTTTTCTCGAAGCGCTCGTTGAAACGCGCCGCGCGGCGGGACTGCCCGGCACCTGCATGGCGTGGGGGCCGCTCGAAGACGTTGGTTTTCTCGCGCGCAACGAAACAACGCGTGAGGCGTTGCAGTCGCGTATCGGCGGCGCGTCGATCTCGTCGGACGAAGCGCTTGCCGCGCTGGAGCGCGTGCTGCTTGCGGACGAAGCGGGTGAGGCCGTCGTGCGGCTCGACTGGCAGGCGCTTTCGCGCGGCATGCCCGCAGCGCTCGCGCGCCGTTATGCCTCGCTGCGCATGCCCGGCGTGCAGGAACCCGTGCGCGAGGGCGCGCAGCACTTGCGCGAGCGCATCCGCGTGATGCCGCGTGCCGACGCGCTTGTGCTGGTCGAAGAAACACTGCGCGCGCAGATCGCGCACATTCTTCACCTCGCGCCCGAGCGCATCGACGTCGAACGCGCCGTGCTCGACATGGGCATGGACTCGCTCATGGGCATGGAACTGGGGCTCGCCATCGAAGAACGGTTCGAGGTCAAGCTCTCGGTGATGGCGATCGCGCAGGGTGCGACGATCCGCTCGCTCGCGGCGCGCATCATCGATTCGGTCGATTCGGCCGATTCGGCCAATTCGATCGAAGCGAATGAGGACGGTGCGGACGATGGCGTGTCTCAGGTCGATGCGCGGGGCGTCACGATTGCGCAACTGGCGAGCCAGCACGCCCTCGACGGCGAACCGGCTGCGCGCGCCGCTGGCACGCCGGATGCCGCTCAGACCGTCGAAACGGAGGCGGTGCAATGAGCGTACCGGCCGGCTGGCTAGCCAGTCAGGGTACGCTCGCGCGCGAACTGACGATGCGCGGCCGCGGATTGCATACGGGCCGTGCCGTGAACGTGCGCATCGTGCCGGTGCGCGATGCGACGGCAGCGGATGCGTCGCCGGGCATCGTGTTTCGCCGCATCAAGGACAAGCGTGAAGTGGTGTGGCTGCGCGCGGAGCCTGCGCTGCGGCACGCGCAGCCGCTGTGCACGATGCTGCGCGCAGCGAACGGGCTTGGCGTGCGCACGGTTGAGCACTTGCTCGCATCGTTGCTGGCCTGCGAGATCGACCACGCGGTGGTCGAAATCGACGCCGAGGAAGTGCCGATCCTGGACGGCAGCGCATTGCCCTGGATCGAGGCGATTCGTGCCTGCGGCCGCGAGGCGCTGCCGCAACCGAAGTGCTTCATTCGCGTGCTCAAGCCGGTTGCGGTCGTCGACGGAAGTGGCGCGCAGCGCCGCGAAATGCGCGTCGAACCCGCGGCACGCTACGAAATGTGCGTGCGCAACGATCTCAAGGGCTTCGGCGACATGCAGTGGAACGGTGCGCTCACGCCCGAAGTTTTCGCCAGCGAGATCGCGCCGTCGCGCTCGTATGGTCGCGTGAAATGGGCGGTGCCCGCAATCGTCGCGGGCTACGTGCGCGGCATGCCGATCCTGCGCGGGGCGCGCCCTTCGTGCACGGCGCCGATCGTCGGCAATCGCGTGCTGGGCGGCATGCGATTGCCCGACGAGTTCGTGCGTCATCGCGTGCTGGATCTCGTCGGCGACCTCGCACTCGCCGGTGCGCCACTGCTTGGCCGCGTGAGTGCGCAGCGCCCGAGTCACGAAATGAACTTCCGGTTGCTTGCCGCGCTGCTCGCCGAGCGCGATGCGTGGGAGTGGACCGAATGCGCGACGTAGCACCGCGCGGACCTTCGATCAGGGAGGCGGCACTTTATGGGAATGAGTGAGCAGATCCGCAAGCAGCTTGCGGCGGCGGCGCTCAAGCGCCACCTTGAGCGCGTCTCGGGTGCGGTGCAGGTGCACGGCGAAGGCACTGCCGTGAACGCCACGGCGCGAACGGGCGCGGCGGCGGGTGGTGCGTGGGACGCACGCGCGCGCTTCGAGGCCATGCCGCTGTATCGGCAGGTGAGCCTCATTCGCCAGATGGGCGACACGCTGCGCGTGTCGTCGCCGTTCTTTCGCGTGCACGAAGGTTCGGCAGGCGCCACTACCCGTATCGGCGGGCGCGAGTACATCAACTTCGCGAACTACAACTACCTCGGGCTTTCCGGCGACCCGTTCGTGACGGCCCAGGCGAAAGACGCGATCGACCGCTACGGCACCTCGGCGTCCGCGAGCCGCATGGTCGCGGGCGAACGCGTGGTGCAGCGGGAACTCGAACAGGCGCTCGCGCGCCTGTATGGCACCGACGACTGCGTGGCATTCGTGAGCGGCCACGCGACGAACGTCACGGTGATCGGCGCCCTGTTCGGGCAAGGCGATCTGATTGTCCACGATGCGCTCGCGCACAACAGCATCGTGCAGGGCGCGCAGTTGAGCGGCGCAAAACGCCTCTCGTTCGCCCACAACGACTGGCGCGAACTCGATGCGCTGCTCGCGCGCGTGCGCCATGAATTCCGCAATGTGCTCGTCGTCATCGAAGGGCTCTACAGCATGGACGGCGATCTGCCCGATCTCGTGCGGTTCGTCGAGATCCGGCGGCGTCACGGCGTGTTCCTGATGGTCGACGAGGCGCACTCGCTCGGCGTGCTCGGTGCAGCGGGCCGGGGCATCCGCGAGCATAGCGGCGTGGCGAGCGGCGACGTCGATCTCTGGATGGGCACGATGAGCAAGACGCTCGCGGGCTGTGGCGGCTTTATCGCGGGTTGCCAGCCGCTGGTCGACATGCTGCGCCATCTTGCGCCCGGGTTTCTCTACAGCGTCGGTCTCGCACCGGCACTCGCGGCAGGCTCGCTCGCGGCGCTAAATCGCATGCTTGCCGAGCCCGAGCGGGTCGCGACGCTGCAGGCGCGCGGCCGGCAGTTCCTGCGCGAAGCGCGCGCAGCCGGTCTGGATACGGGCACGAGCGCGGGCTACGCCGTCGTGCCCGTCATCACGCGCAGCTCGCTCAAGGCGGCACAGTGGGCCAACGCATTATTCGAGGAAGGCATCAACGTGCAGCCGATTTTCTATCCGGCGGTCGAAGAACGGGCAGCCAGGCTGCGTTTTTTCATCTGCTCGACGCACAAGCCGGAGCAGATCACGCATGCCGTCGACGCGCTCGCGCGCATTGCGAAAAGATAGCGGGACGACATCGTGGCGAATGGATCTGCAGCTCTGCTCGCTCTATCGGCCGACGCGCACGAAGCGTTGGCCGCACCGCCCGCGATGACCTTTCGCGCGGCGCGTGCGGAGGATGCGGCGGCGGCTGCGCCACTCGTCTTCGCTTCGGGAGAGCGGGAATTCCGGTTTTTCCTGGGGGTTTCAGCCGACGAGTGCGTCGCGTTTCTGCGTGATGCGTTCGCGCTTTCTGCCGGGCGATTTTCCTGGCAACGACATCGTGTAGCGCTCGACGCGAGCGGCACGGTCATTGGTGTGATCGCTGCGCATGACGGCCGGGACATGTGCGCGGACGATGCGCACATCGCATGGACACTGCTGCGGTATTTCGGATCGCGGCGCACGGTCCCGATGCTGCTGCGCGGGCTCGTCCTCGAACAGGAACTGCCGAAGCCGAAGCGCAGCCAGACGCGGGTTGCACACTGTGCCGTCGCCGCGGCAATGCGCGGCACGGGCGTTTTCTGCGAACTCTTTGGCGACGCGCGGCGCGCGGGCATGCGCGGCCTGGCTGGCGAGTCGGATGAACGCGAGATCGTACTCGACGTGCTCGTGAGCAACACGCGCGCGGCTGCGCTGTATCGGCGGCTTGGTTTTGTCGAGGTTGCGCGGCGGCGCCTGCGCTCGCGCCGGTTGCCTGTCGATCTCGAATCGATTCGAATGCGTTTCAGTCCCCGTATGACTGATTGAGACGCAAGATGCTCAGCATATCCATCGAAGTCCACTCAGACTTTCACGTGAACAGCACGCGCTTCACGCGCTGCAACGTCCTGTACGGCGTCACAAAATGCAGCAAGCTCTTCGCGAGCCCTGCCCAGTCGCGCCAGTTGAGCACGTTCAAATAACGCCATTGCAAACGCAGCGTGGAAACGATTTGCCGCCGCCGCTTTGTCGCGCTAATACCGCCTTCATTAAGTTCGTAATAGAGCCCAGGCTCGGGCAGGTTCGCGCATTCGTAGCGCTCCATCAGCCGCAGGAACAGATCGAGGTCCTCGGCTGCCGGATATTTCACGCGATAGTTGCCCACGGCCTTCACCGCGTCCACGCGCAGCATGACCGAAGGGTGAACCAGGGGCGAGCGCAACAGGCGCTCGCGCCGCAAACGCGCAGGGTCGGCTGCAGGCCTCAGCATGAAGAGCGGCTCGCCTGCGCGATTCACGACTTGCGTCCACATGCCGAGCGCGGCGAGCGAGGGCGTTGCCTCCATGCATGCGCGCTGCTTCGCAAGCCGGTGCGCGAACGCGAGATCGCCCGCGTCGATGCGGGCGGCATAACGAAAGCCCCGCGTGGCGAGCGCTTCGATACCCGCTTCGAGTGCGCGCTCGATACCGCCGTTCCTGGGCATGCGCAGAATTTCCACGCACATGCCCGGCACGTCGGGCGCGACGATCGGCGGCGTACTGCCGTCGTCCACGACAAGCGCGTAAATGGTTGCGTCCTCACTGAACGAAGCCAGCGAGCGTTCGACGTCGGCCTGGCCGTTATACGCGGGCATCAGCACGGCGACGTCAGCGAGCGCACCGTTACGCGCGGCGTCTGCAATGGGGTTCGTCATGAAGCGAGCTTGAGGCGGATGTAATAGAAGTTCACGCTTGCAGCGGCGACATAGCCCGCCGCAAGTCCCACGAGCGCACCGTACGCGCCGAGGCGGTCGATGGCGATGAGGTTCACGGCGAACGCCACGGCGAGCGCGAGCAGCCACTTCGCGAGCAGCACGAATTTGGCCTGGTATTTAAGCACGACGAGGTTGCCGATCGCCTCGATTCCCGCAGGCACGGAAAGCCACACGGCCCAGCGGAAAATGCCGACTGCCTCCGCGTAATCCGGGCCGAACACGCGGCCGATGATGAAGCCAGCGAGCGCATCGAGCACGAGCGCGCCCGACACCATCAACGCCGCGGTCATGATGAAGAGCCGTAGCAGATTGCGGCGCAGCTGCGCGCTTTGCTGCACGCGATAGACGAATGCGGGCGCGATGGTTTGCGCGAGCATCAGCGCGAGCGTGATCCAGTTTTCGTTCAACTGCTGCGCGGCCGAATAGCGGCCGAGGTCGGCGAACGAGATCGTGCGTTCGAGCATCAGGCGGTCGAGTTTCAGGAATAGGTACATGCAAATGAGCCCGAGCCAGAACACGGTGCCCGCCGTGGCGAAGTGGCGAAAGAGCGTACGGTCGATGTGCCAGCCGAGCTTGCCGCCGTGGCGGCGCCGGAAGTAGAGCACGAGGGCCGCGCCGATTGCCGCCGATTCGATCGCCCACAGCCAGCCGAAGCTCGCGGGCCCGAATGCGGCGCGCGCGAGCAGCCAGACGAAGAGCGCCTTGAGGATGGCCGTCGTCATGCTCGCCAGCAACTGCGGTTTGCTGTACGTCATGCTTTGCAGCCAGGCGTTGACGACGCCGACGAAAGGTTCGCGGAACAACATCGTGACCGCGAGGCCCGCGAGCATGGCGCCGACGAGCGGATCGGTCGCACCCATCGCGATGCCGGCCCAGGTCACGAGCAGCGCCGCCGCGGACACGCCGATGCGCAATGCAAATGCGCTGCCGAGCACCGTGCCCAGTTGCTCTGGCGGCCGGGTCACGATGGTCGGCACGAGGATTTCCGCGCCGCACACCCAGGTGATGGGCGCGAGCACGAGCAGCAGCGTGTTGGCGTATTGCCACTTGCCGAAGACATCGGGACCAAAGTAGCGCGCGAGTACGCCGCTGATCGCAATGGCGACCGCGATCTGCGTGACCCGTTCGAGGCCGAGCCACATGATGTTTGCGAATGCGCGGGCGACGTCGGGGTTCGCGTAGCGCTTCAGGCTCAGCATGGCCGCACGGCGCCTGGGGTGGCCGGGTGCCCATGCGGCATACGGGGCCGACGCGGAACAGGCATTATCGATATTGTTGTTGGAAGGAAATGGCCAGGCATTAAAATGGGTGCCTAATTGTCAGGTAGCACAGGCGAAAGACGGCCATTATAGTTTGTAACGGATTCGACTTTTCGTAACGCGCTGCACAAGTATGCAGCCGAACTGTGTTACCTATAGGCACGGTCATTCATGGACGGTGAGTCTCATTATGGTTTCTCAATCGATTTTCAAGGCCTATGACATTCGCGGCGTGATCGGCAAAACGCTCGACGCCGAAACGGCGCATGCCATTGGCCGGGCATTCGGCAGCGAAGTACGTGCGCAGGGCGGCGATGCAGTCGTGATCGCGCGTGACGGCCGGCTCTCCGGGCCGGAACTGAGCCGCGCGCTGGGCGACGGCCTGCGCGAAGCGGGCGTCGATGTCGTGGACGTGGGCATGGTGCCCACACCGGTTGGCTACTTCGCGGCCAGCGTGCCGCTGAAGCTGGCGGGCGGCGAGCGCAGCGTGGATTCGTGCATCGTCGTGACCGGCAGCCATAATCCGCCCGATTACAACGGCTTCAAGATGGTGCTGCGCGGCAAGGCGATCTACGGCGCGCAGATCACCGCGCTCTACGAGCGCATCGTTGCGGGCCGCTTCGACACGGGCGCGGGCAGCTACACGCAATACGACATCGCCGACGAATACGTCGCGCGCATCGTGGGCGATGTGAAGCTTGCGCGGCCGATGAAGATCGTCGTCGACACCGGCAATGGCGTGGCCGGCAATCTCGCGCCGCGCCTCTTCAAGACGATGGGCTGCGAGCTGGTCGAACTCTTCACCGACGTGGACGGCACGTTCCCGAATCACCACCCGGATCCGGCGCACCCCGAAAACCTGCAGGACGTGATTCGCGCGCTCAAGGAAACCGATGCCGAGGTCGGCTTCGCGTTCGACGGCGACGGCGACCGCCTGGGCGTTGTCACGAAGGACGGGCAGATTATCTATCCGGACCGTCAATTGATGCTGTTCGCCGAGGACGTGCTGTCGCGCCATCCGGGCAAAGAAATCATTTACGACGTGAAGTGCACGCGCAATCTCGCGAAGTGGGTGAAGGCCAAGGGCGGCGTGCCGCTCATGTGGAAGACGGGCCATTCGCTCGTGAAGGCGAAGCTGCGCGAGACCGGCGCGCCGCTTGCGGGCGAGATGAGCGGCCACGTGTTCTTCAAGGACCGCTGGTACGGCTTCGACGACGGGCTCTATACGGGCGCGCGCCTGCTCGAACTGCTCGCGCGCGTCACGGACCCGAGCAAGCTGCTCAACAGCCTGCCGAACTCGCACGCCACGCCTGAACTGCAACTCAAGCTCGAAGAGGGCGAGAACTTCGCGCTGATCGCGAAGCTGCAAAAGAACGCGCAGTTCACGGGCGCGGACGAGGTCATCACGATCGACGGTTTGCGCGTGGAGTATCCGGACGGCTTCGGGCTCGCGCGTTCGTCGAATACGACGCCGGTAGTCGTGATGCGCTTCGAGGCCGACAACGATGCCGCGCTTGCGCGTATCCAGGCCGATTTCAAGCGCGTGATTCTTGCCGAAAAGCCGGACGCGAAGTTGCCGTTTTGACGATGCGTTGCGCGGCCCGGTGCGGTTCGGCGCACATTGGGCCGCGCGCCGCATCGAGTGGCGCAGACCGTCGCCTTGATGTCCGTACGCGGACTCGCGAACAATTCCGCATGCTTTCCGGCTGACGGGTTGCTTTCTGATTCCTTTTGTTTTGCGAAACTATCGAGCGCGAAGCAAAACCGGCACCAGGCGCGCCGCACTGGATGGTGAGTATCGGATGCTTCGCCATGCAACTATGGTTCGGGCGTCTTCAGCGGGCACCGAACTTCTTCTGCCCACCCACGTTCCTGCTGGTCGTATGGCCAGCCGCGTTGCTGTCATCCCGCAGCTTGTACCTTGCCTATCTTCGGGCGGGCATTCTCTTCGTATTCCATGTGTGCGCGCGCATCCTTGTGGATCACGTGCGTGACACTGCTCCATGAATGCGGCGCTGTGCGTGCAAGCGCACAGAGCGCACGTCACCGGGAATCCTGCACGCCAAACGGTTCGAACGCCGCGCAAGCCTGCGCATGTAACCGATGAATCATTTGCGTAACAAAATGTGACGGCGCTATTTCGACTGGCTTTTTCAGACGCTCGTAAGCGACGTTATGCGTGTTTCTCCTGGTAGGCCGACGAATTCCCCTTCTCAGCAACGCCGTCTTGCACCGGTACAAGACGTTCGCGACAGCAAACGTTCGTGCGTCCGTAACGCCCGTCGACAGGGCGATTCGGCTCGCCCGAACGCTTTGCTGGCCTGAAGGAAAATTACTTCTGAAAGCTCGACGACGGCCCCTGCTGTCGTGCCGCACAAGACCGCATCGCGCGTCCGATTCACCGTTCCGGACCGCGAAGCCGTATCAAAGGTGAAACAAAACAGAATCCGCAGCGGCCGGCTGGCAAGGTCCGCACGTGTTGCATACGGTCTGTGTGTTTCTTCACATAGTGACCCTGATTCTCTTGTGCGTTGCAGGGATTTCGTCTGCATACGTGCGCTTGCCTACCCAACTATTCGCGTCGCCAAAATACCTGACGACTGGAGCGTCCCTGTTTGATTTCAATGCTTTAGCCGCCCGAACGAACGTCTTCCGTGACGCGCGCCGGGCTCTTCCCGTCGTCAAGCCGTTCCGAAGCGCTTCCATGGCTTTTCTGGCGACTTCATGGGCCCGTGTTCAGCAGTGAAACATTCTGTGTGTGACCGGATTGCCGGGATCCTTTACTTCGCCAAACAATTCAATCCCATCAAGCATCCCGGGCGTGTTGGCACGCTTGTCGCTAAGTAGCAGGCGCAACGGTGACGTGCAGCCTGCGCAGTGATCAGGCGACGCGTCACGGCTTCCGGCCTCGCAGGATTGCTGACGGGGGAATCAATCCTCGATGCCGAAAGACTTCAGCCTCTGATCCGTCGGTCATGGAAAGCGGTGCTGAAGGGCAGGGAGCAGCGATTACGGCCTCGGCGGTTATCGACGTTCCCGCAGTGGTGGCTTAGGGGAAGGGAAGGTACGCGGCGCATCACACAGGGGCGATACGTCGCAGTGCAGATCCTCTTGGTCAGGCTTCCGGGCTGTGCAGTGTGAGGCCCTTTAACCGATGCTCGGTCCCGCAGCGGGCATGTTTGAGTACTTGAGTTCAAAACTTCATTTTCAAGGAGCTTAAAAATGCAAAAGACTCTCGACCTGATCCGTGCCTTTGGCCGTGAAGAAGATGGCGTGACGGCGATCGAATACGGCCTGCTGGCTGCGTTGATCGCGGTGGCGATCATCGCGGGCGCTACCCTTGTCGGCGGTGGCCTCAATACGTTGTTCACCAACGTCGGGAACAAGCTGCAGGCTGTCGTCGTGCCCTAAGCGACGCAACAGGCGAAGCGGAGCTGCCGGGTCTTTGCCTTGTGCAGCTCCGCGATCAGTATCGCGAAGTGAGCGTCTGGAATCTGAAAGTCCTTGGGGAAAACAGATGAACGCAATTCCCGACCTGATCCATGACCTTACGCTCGAAGGCGATGGCGTAACGTCGATTGAATACGCCCTGCTCGCCGGCCTGCTGGCCGTGGCCATCATCGTCGGTGCGACGGCCGTCGGCGCCAGTCTGAACGTGTTTTTTACCAATGTCGGTAACTGGTTCACCGGCATCACGGTGCCTTAAAAAGTAAGAAAACTTGGATAACAAGTCGACCCGCTATCTATCGAGGGTCGAACTAATGAGCACAACCGGGGAACGCCATGGACGCTTTCGCTTTTCCTGTCGGAGCATGCCTGCTGGGGCTGCTCGTCGCTGCCGCAGGCACGGACCTGCATACGCGGCGCATTCCGAATGTTCTGGTGCTCACGGGTCTGGCGGTGGCGTTCGCGGTGCAGTGGGGACTGCACGGCGTCGGTGAGGGCAGCCAGCGCTGGATATTGGGCCTGCTCACGGGAGGCGGCCTGTTCTTTCCGCTCTACCTGTTGCGCGGCATGGGGGCGGGCGATGTGAAGCTGATGGCGGCCGTGGGCGCTTTCGTCGGACCCGGGACGGCATTCGAAATTGCGCTGACGGCCTGCGTCATTGGCGGAGTCTGGTCGCTGGCGGTGGTTGTCTTTAGGGGTAACGCCAGGGCCGCAGGCACCAACATCCTGGCAATCCTGCTCTCGAAGGGCGGTCAATGCAGCAGGCTGTCCGGGAAAGAAAGCGGCGCCGTACTGCCTTCGGTCGGATCGCTGCCTTATGGCGTCGCCATTGCACTGGGCACGTTGAGCATCATGATCCTGCGCGCCGGACACAGCATCGTTTGATGGGCGAGGGCAGTCGCGCAAAAAATTCACGCAAAAGCAGAGGCCACGTCGAAGGGCAATAAAGGCAGCAAAAAAACACTTCGCGCGATGCGCGGGGACATTCGGGGGTACAACGTGAAAGACCAACAGCACACGGTGCCGCAGGCATCGGCCGACGTGACGCGCCTTCATGACGCAAGCCGCGCACGTAGCGACGGGGACGCGGCGGGCAAGCTGGCCCGCGCACCGCGCACCATCGAGGAAACCGGCCTCGACCAGAACTTCCTTCTCGAACTTGTCGCCAAGTCCGCATTCGTGATAGGCAAAGTGACACTTTCCCAGCTCGTGCAGCGGCTAAAGCTCTGCGCCAGCGTGCTCGACAGTGTCGTGTCGTTCGGCGTGCGGGAGCGGATTCTCGAAATCGTCCGGCGCGGCGCCAGCGACCTCGATGTCGAACTTCAATTGACGGAAGGCGGGCGTCAGCGCGCGGCCGACTTCATGAGCCGGTGCCGCTACGTCGGCCCGGCGCCGGTGTCGCTCGCGAGTTATGAAGCCGTCCTGGCGCGGCAATCCGTGCGGCAGATGCACGTGACACGCACGCAGGTGCGCGCGGCCTTTGCCGGGCTGACGGTCAGGACGTCGCTGCTCGACGACATTGGCGGCGCGGTCAACAGCGGCAAGCCGGTGATCTTCTTCGGTCCGCCGGGAAGCGGAAAAACTTCGCTTGCCGAACGACTGGGCCAGCTGCTGCCTGGGCGCGTCGCGGTGCCCTATGCGATTGCCGTCGAAAACGAAGTGATCCAGATTTTCGACCCGCTGATCCACGAACCGTTTAACGTCGCTGCGCCGGATGGGGCGCAGGGGGCGCCCACCGACGCGCGCTGGCAAGTCTGCCGGCGGCCCACGGTGCTGTCGGGTGGCGAACTCACGCTCGATATGCTCGAGCTGCACTATGACGACGCGAGCGGGTTCTATCAGGCTCCGCCGCACGTGAAGGCCAACGGCGGTCTTTACGTGGTCGATGACCTGGGACGTCAGCGTGTCGAGCCGGCTGAACTGCTCAACCGCTGGATCGTGCCGTTCGATCGCGGCCGCGACATGCTCACCTTGCATACGGGCTTGCGCTTCTCGCTGCCGTTCGATGTCTGGGTTGCGTTCTCAAGCAACTTCTCGCCCGCGGATCTCGGCGATGAGGCGTTCTTCCGGCGTCTCGGCTGCAAGCTGTATGTTGGCGCGCTCGACGTCGCCGAATACAGGGCCGTCTATGAGCGCCGCAGCGAGGAGCTGCGTGTTCCGTCGGACGCCGATGCCTTCGAATACCTCGTTCACCACCTGCACATGACGTCCGGGCGTCCGCTGCTCGCCTGTTATCCGGGCGACATTCTGCGCATCGTGCTGGCCAACGCCAGGTATCTGGACGAGCCGCCCATCGCCAGTGCGCCGAACCTTCTGCGTGCGTGGAATAGCTATTTCGCGGTCGTCGGCGAGTACGAGGCGCCGCCGCCGCAACAGCAGGGCGCGTCGGAGCGGGCCGCAAAAAAATCAGCGGCCGGTTAATGGACCGGTTAAGCGGCCGGAAACCCTAGTCAGGACACAGGTCAGGAATCAGGAGACGCATCATGAAGAACGTACGCGCCATAGTGATGTTGCTGGTTGCCGCGATAGCCGGGCTGGGTGCTGTCGCGGTGGCATCGCGCTGGCTGATCGACCGGTCATCCGGCATGACGGCCAAGGTTGCCGTCGCGGACATCGACATCAATCTCGGACAGCGGCTCAGCCCGGAATTCATCAAGATGGTCGACTGGCCGGCGGGCAGCGTGCCGGCCGGCACGTTCAACGATGTCCAGAAACTCGACGGGCGGGTCATGAAAAACAGCGTGCTGCGCGGCGAGCCGATTCTCGAAGGCAAGCTGACGCCCGTCGGCACGCAAGGCGGCCTCTCGGCCGTGATCGCGCAGGGAGATCGGGCGATCACCGTGCGGGTGAACGACGTGATCGGCGTGGCGGGCTTCGCGCTGCCGGGCAACTACGTCGACATCATCGTCAGTACGCAGCAGGACAAAGGCGCCAAGGGTTCGAAGGACGAAAACATCTCGAAGATCGTGCTCGAGAAGATCCTGGTGCTGGCCGTCGCGCAGGAGGTCGGGCGCGACGAAACCAAGCCGAAGGTCGTCAATGCCGTCACGCTCGAAGTCACGCCCGAACAGGCAGAGAAGCTCGATCTGGCGCGCAGTGTCGGGACGCTGTCGCTCGTGCTTCGCAACCAGGTCGACACCGCTGAGCTTGCCACGCCCGGCGCGACGAAATTCACGCTGCTTGGTACGGAGGCTCCGGTGGCTGCCTCGGCGCCCGCCGCGCGTCCTGTGGTACGCACGCGCTATGTGGCACGTCGGGCTGCGCCGCGCGATTGCGTAGGTGTTCTATCGGGTGTGTTGGGCGGCGTGGAGTGTTTCTAGGCGCAAGCGGTCAGCCCGTGAGCGGGGCGTCCGGCATCGGGCGCCGGGACGACTGCACGGTGCGTTCGAAAGACATCGGGTAACGGGGGAATCAAAAATGAAGACGAAACAGGGGTTCTCGGGCGGTCGCCGGACGCGCCACCGCTCACTGGGCAGTACGGCGCTCGTTGCGGTGCTTTGCCTTGGCCTCGTGGCCGCTCAGACCAGCGAGGCGCAGGAGGCGATCGAATACCCGAGCCTGGCGGCGAAGCGCGGCCCGAATCCGCCGTCGCCGGCGTTGCGCGGTGCGGCGCCGATGAAAGTCGCGATGATGCCCGGCGCGGCGGCGATGAGCGGGCCCATTCCGTTGCGCGGCCCGAGTTGCACAGGGGAGATGCGCGCCGAAACCAACGTTGCCGTGCCGGTCGGCAAATCGGTTCTTGTGCCGCTTCCCGAGCCCGCGCGCAATCGCACGCTCGGCAACCCGGTCGTCGCGCAGGCGGCGCTGGTGTCCCCTCAAACGCTCTACGTCGTCGGGATGACGGTCGGCACCACTAACATGATCGTGCAGGGCAAGAGCGGCGCCTGCACCATGATCGATGTGAGCGTCAATGTCGATGCCGAAGGGCTGCAGCAGGCGCTGCGGCAGGTGATGCCGGAAGAGCGCGGCATCCGTGTATCGTCGGCAGCCGGCAACCTGGTGCTGGCCGGGAGCGTGTCGAGCGCGCCCGCTGCACAACAAGTGATGCAGATGGCCCAGGCTTTCGCGGACTCGCAGCCTACGCAACAGCAGCAGGCGGCCTCGTCGAATTCGGGTAACGGGACGACGAGCACGAGCCAGCAGAGTACGAGCACGAGCAAATCGGCCACGGTGATCAACATGATGGTCGTCGATGCGCCGCAGCAGGTGATGCTCGAAGTCAAGGTGGCGGAGGTCTCGAAGACGCTGATCAACCAGCTGGGCGCGGCCGTGAATATTCAGGGCGGCTTCGGCTCGTGGACGGGGGCGCTGGTGAGCAGCCTGCTCCAGGGCGTGTCGAGCGCGTTTGCCGTCAGCAAGGCCAACAACCGCCCGCTCGCTCTCGCCGTCGATGCGCAGAAGACCGACAACCTGATCAAGATTCTTGCCGAACCGAACCTCGTAACGATCAGCGGCCAGGAAGCGACGTTCCTGTCGGGCGGCAAGATCTTCATTCCGATTCCGCAGAGCAGCGGCAACGGCGTGTCGAGCATCACGCTGCAGGAGGAAGAGTTCGGCGTCGGGTTGAGGTTCACACCGACCGTGCTGGCCAATGGGCGGATCAACCTGAAGGTGGCGCCAGAAGTGTCCGAACTGTCGCCCACGGGCGTGACGGTCGCGTCCTCCGGCACGAATTCGGTTTCCATCCTGCCGCTCATCAACACGCGCCGCGCATCGACGGTCGTGCAGATGAACGATGGCGAGTCGTTCGCGATCGGCGGCCTGTTGAGCAACAACATTACGGGTGCGCTGAAGGCCGTTCCCGGTCTTGGCGAAGTGCCCGTTCTCGGCGCATTGCTGCGTAGCACATCGTTCCAGCGGGACATGACGGAGCTCGTATTCATCATCACGCCGCACCTCGTGAAGCCGATGCAGACCGCGAATTATCCGTTGCCGACGGACAGCTTCTCGCCAACGAACGATGCCGACGTGTATGCGACGGGCAACATGGAAGGCCGTCACGGCAGCAAGAGCGTGGCACCCGTCGGTACGCCGACGAACGCGCAGCCGGCGCAGTCGCCTGCACCGATGCCTGCTCCGGCGCCTCAGGCACCCGCACCTCAGGCACCCGCACCTCAGGCGCCCGCGTCTCAGGCACCCGCAGCGCCCTCGGTGATGGCAGTGCCGCCGCCCGACGTACATGTCATTTCAGAGTTGCCCGCGCAAGCTGGTTCGCAGGGGACGACCGGGCCTTCGCCGCAGAGGTCGCCGTCCGCACCGCCATCGGCACAAACGGCCGATAACGACGCCGCCCGCGACGCCGCCCGCATTGAGCGTATCGAAGCCGCCGCGAGCAGGATCGCATCGGGCACAGGCCTGCAGGAAGTGTCGACCGCAAGCGCATCGGGCCACGCGCTGGACCATTGATGTGATGCACAGGGGAATCTCATGAAACTCGAACTCGTCAATCTCCCGCGCCGTGCCGCTCTGGTTTTGTGCGCGTGCGCCTCGCTGACCGGATGCATGTCCAGCACGCCGGTCTGGGATGCGCACGTCGGCCAGGCACTCAAGGCCGTCACCCAGGCGCAGATCATCGATCCGGACGCCGGGCACATGCCCGCCACGCCGAGTATGGATGGCACGTCCGCCGTCACGGCCATGGACAGCTACGACAAGTCCTTCCGCTCGCCTACGCCGCCGGCGAATGCATTCGTCATCGGCGTAGGCGGAAGTTCGGGCGGCGGCCAGTAACCGGACCAGGCACAGGAGATCGTCATGCGTCGCGTCAATCATTCGGGTTCATACGGTGCTGCTCGCCGGGGCGCGCGCGGCGTCGTGGCGATCATCGTCGCGCTCACGCTTGCGTTGCTGATTGCCTTCGCGGGTCTCGCGCTCGATCTGGGCAAGCTGTATGTCGCGAAGAGCGAGCTGTCCAATGCCGCCGACGCCTGTGCGCTGGCAGCCGCGCGCGATCTGACCAAGGCCGTATCGCTTGCGGCGCCCGAGGCGGCCGCAATGACGGTGGGGTCGAGCAACCGCGTGCTGCTGCAGGGCGAGAACGTGGCGCTGGCAACCGATAGCAACGTCACGTTCAGCAGGCAGTTCGCGGGGCCCTACCTCACCAAGGACCAGTTCACGACGGCGGATGTGCCGTCCATCGGATATGTGCGCTGCACGGTGAGCCGTACGGGTATCCCCAACTGGTTCATGCGGGTGGTCAACGCCACGCTAGGCACGTCGGCCGTCGCAGCGACGGCGGTCGCGTCGACCACGGAGTCGCAGACGACCTGTGCTCTGCCTGTCGCCATTTGCCAACCGCCGGCCGCCAGTCCGTATACCGTTGGGCAGTGGGTATCCAGCAAGGTTGATTCGAGCACCAACCTACTGAACGGCAGCTTCATGTGGGCTGCGTACCCCGGTCAGAATGTGCCTGACATGAGGTCGCTTCTCACGGGCTCGGGCCAGTGCACGCTGCCATCGAAAGGAACCAATGTCGGCCAGCCCGGCAACGTCCAAAGCATGGCCGACGCGTGGAACACCCGTTTCGGTATCTATCATGGCAAATACAATCCGCCGCCGGATCCCACCGGAATATCCGATTTCACCGGCTTCGCCTATTCGCCCGTGACTCAGCTCAACGGTTCGATTCCGACCGGAAATGTCTTCGCGGATTTCCGTGACAACCAGCGGCCGAAGCACACGCCCTATCAGGGCGGCCCCTCGAAACCAGGCAATCTCCTGGATGTCGACGGCACGACCCAGGCGAGCACCTACTACTCGAGTGGCGCCGACCGGCGGCTGGCGCTTGTGCCGGTGGTCGACTGCTCGGTATTGCAAAGTCCTGCGCACCAGGCGCCGATCCTGTCATGGGCATGCATCCTGATGCTTCACCCGATGGAAAAAGGCGGTAGCAAGAGCGGGCTCAACGGCACCGTCTACCTGGAGTATCGCGGCGACGCGAGTGACCCGACGTCGGTCTGCGCCACGCAAGGCATTCCGGGAAGCACGACGGCGGGCATCGGGCCGATGGTGCCCGTGCTGGTTCAATAGGAGGTTCGTCATGCGCAGGCAAAGAAGGTCGACCCGGAAGATGAGGGGCGCGGTCGCCGTCGAGTTCGCCTTGCTGGCCGTGCCGCTTATCACGCTGCTGCTTGGCATCGCAGAGTTCGGCCACGCATTCTATGAGTACAACACCATCGTCAAGTCGGTGCGCGACGCGGCGCGTCTGCTGTCGGCCTACGACCCGACCGATACCACCGACTATCCGATGGCACAGGCAAAGTGTCTGGTCGCATATGGCACACCGGATTGTTCAGGACCGCCGCTCGTCCAGGGACTGACGGTCGATCAGGTGGTGGTGTGCGACCAGGTCAATACGGCCGGCTGCAACGGACAGTTCAAGAACGTGCAGACCAACCCCGCTGCGGAGACGATCAATCTCGTGCAGGTGAAGGTGACCGGATATCAGTACGCGCAGATCACCGGATTCTTCAATCTCGGCGGTCTGATCTTCGGCGATATCAGCTGTGTGATGAGGCAGGTGCTATGAACCGAATCCGAATCCATCGTCGGCCGCCCGCACGACGTCAAAGAGGCGTAGCGGCGCTCGAGTTCGCGCTGATCGCGTCGATTTTCTTCACGCTGCTGATCGGCGTGATGGAAATGGGCCGCGTACTCTTCTACTTCAACACGGCGGCGGAGGCGACAAGGCTGGGCGCGCGCGTGGCGGTCGTCTGCGATATCGACAGCAGCCAGGCCACGACCAACCCGGTCGTCCGGGACATGCGGCGGATGCTGCCGATTCTGACCCCGGCCAATGTCTCGGTGGTGTACACGCCGTCGGGATGCGACGCCTCGTCGTGCACGGCAGTGACGGTGTCGGTCACCAACGTCACCGTCAATACGATGGTGCCATTCGTGCCGTTCAATGTGACCTTGCCGCCGTTCTCGACGACCTTGCCGCGCGAAAGCCTGAACAGCGTGGGTGGCACCAATCCGAGCTGTACGTAGACCATCGTTCATCACGGGAAGAATGAAATGATCGACATTCTCACAATTTCATCCGATCCGGCGCATGCGAATGCCATTGCACGGATCGTCGAGACCGGTGAGTCCCACCATCGCGTGAGGACTTCATCGGCACGCCTTTCGGATCTCTGCGCGAGCGACGAAGCGCTCGATGGCATCGACCTGTTGATTTTCGAGGGTTCGCAACTGATGCAGGAGGATTTCGATGCGCTCGCTACGATCGCGGCGAGGCATGCCGATTTGAGCTGCATCCTGCTCGCGCCGTCGCCGTCCGCGGACCTGCTGGTGCGCGCGATGCGTGCAGGCGTGAAGGACGTGCAGCCGTGGCCCGCGGACCCTCACGATCTGGGGCGTGCCGTCGCGCGTATCGCGGCGAAGACGCGCGGCACGCGGCGCGACGGGCGGGTGATCTCCTTCGTTTCCTGCAAAGGCGGCAGCGGCACGTCGTTCCTCGCGGCCAATCTGGCGTTTGCCGCATCGGCAGCGGGCAAGCGTGCGCTGCTGATCGACCTGAACCAGCAGTTTGGAGAAGCGGCGTTCCTCGTCTGCGAAGCCACGCCGCCCGCCACGCTCGCCGACGTCAGCGCGCAAATCGAGCGTCTCGATCCGGCGTTTCTCGAAGCCTGCCTGACGCACGTCAGCGAGAGCTTCGACGTGCTCGCCGGCGCGCTCGACCCGGCGTGCGCCAGGGACATCAAGCCGGAGCATCTGCAACGTATCCTGAATCTGGCGCGCCCGCTCTACGATCTCATCATCTTCGATATCGGGCAGAGCATCAGCCATGTGTCGATCGCCGCGCTGGACCAGAGCGAATGCATGTTTGCCGTGCTGCAACTGAGCCTGCCGTATCTGCGGGCGGGCCGCCGGCTGATGGAAATCTTCCGCTCGCTCGGCTATCGCGGCGACCGGGTTCGCGTGCTGGTGAACCGCTATGAAAAGAGGGGGCCCGTGGGATTGCAGGAACTGGAGAAAGCAATCGGCCTGCGCGCATCGAGCGTGATCCCTGAAGACGATGCTTCGGTATCCGCATCGATCAATCAGGGCGTGCCGATCCTGCGTCTCGCGAAATCGAGCGGCGTTGCGAAAGGATTGAACGATCTGATGCGCAGTCTCTCACCGCAGCCCGTGATCGGGCGGACGCGCATCCTGCAGAAATTCTTCGCCCGTCCGGCGCTGAGCCGGGCCTGAATTTGAGGAGAACCAGAATGGCCGACGTAATGACACTTCGTGAGCAGTTTATTGATCTGCCCGACGCATCGGTGCACGATCAGGGCATGCATCGCTCGCAAATGGCGCAACGGGCGTATCAGGAACTGAAGAAGAACGTCCATCAGGCGATCATCGATCGCGTCGAACTGGAGAAGCTGCAGCGTCTGTCGACTGAGCAGATCCAGCATGAACTGGCGCAACTGGTCGAGCGGATCATCGAAGAAGACAACGTGCCGATCAACGAGCTGGAGCGCAGGCAACTCGTGCGCGACGTGCGCGACGAGATGCTCGGCTTTGGTCCGCTCGAACCGTTGCTCGCCGATCCGACCGTCTCGGACATTCTCGTCAACACGCACAAGCATGTGTACGTCGAGCGGCGCGGCAAGCTCGAGCTGACCGACGTCACGTTCTACGACGACGCGCATCTGATGAAGGTGATCGAAAAGATCGTGTCGCGCGTCGGCCGCCGGATCGACGAATCGAATCCGATGGTGGATGCGCGCCTTCCCGATGGCTCGCGGATGAACGCGATCATTCCACCGTCGGCGATCGACGGGCCATTGCTGTCGATTCGCCGTTTCTCGGTCAATCCGCTCTCGCCGAAAGACCTGGTCGAGAATCAGAGCATGACGCCGCCGATGCTTCAGGTGCTCGAAGCGATGTCGGCCGCGAAGATGAACGTGCTGATCTCCGGTGGAACGGGCAGCGGCAAGACGACGCTGCTCAACGTGCTGTCGGGGTTCATCCCGGCGGACGAGCGGATCGTCACGATCGAGGATGCCGCCGAGCTTCAGTTGCGCCAGAGGCACGTGCTGCGCCTCGAAACGCGCCCGCCCAATATCGAAGGACGGGGCGAGATCACGCAGCGCGCACTGGTGCGCAACGCGCTGCGGATGCGGCCGGACCGCATCATCCTGGGCGAGGTGCGCGGCGCCGAGGCGCTCGACATGCTCCAGGCAATGAACACGGGCCACGAGGGATCGCTTGCAACCGTGCATGCGAATACGCCGCGCGATGCGCTGACGCGGCTCGAAAACATGATTGGCATGGCTGGGCTGAACCTGCCGCCGAAGTCGGCCCGCCATCAGATCACTTCGGCGATCGGCGCGATTATTCAGGTCGCACGCCTGACGGACGGACGCAGAAAGATCACGAGCATTCAGGAAGTCACCGGCATGGAAGGCGACATCGTCAACCTGCAGGAGATTTTCGCGTTCAGGCGCGCCGGCGTCGATCGGGACGGCAAAGTATGCGGGCATTTTTGCGCCACGGGCGTGCGGCCGAATTTCTCCGAGCGTCTCCAGGCGTTTGGCGTAGCCGTGCCCGATACGCTGTACGACCCGTCGAAGCATTACCCGGTATGAGCCCAGCATGACGAACGCAGCGCGAAACCAGCAACGGGCGGCGGCCACGGACATGTGCCTGCGAGGTATCTGGAAATGAACACGCTATTCTATGGATTCGTCATTCTGGTCTTCGTCTCGATCATCCTGCTGATCGAAGCCGGCTACTTCTGGTGGAAAAGCGGGCACAGCAGCGAGGCGAAGCGCGTGGAAAACCGCATCCGGATGATGTCCGCGGGCGGCCATGGCAACGATCGAGCCGGGTCGATTCTCAAGCAGCGTGAGCTCAGCTCGTCACCGCTGATGACCCAGCTGCTGCTGAAGGTGCCGCGCATTCATGCGCTCGACCGCTGGCTGGTTCAGTCGGGACTGAACTGGTCGGTCGGGAAGTTCGTGATGCTGATGGTATGTCCGCCCGTCGTGATCGCGCTGCTTGGCAGGCTGATCTACGTTCCGGTTGCCGCGCTCGTCCTGCTGATGCTCATCGGGGCGCTGTATGCACCGTTCAGGGTCAAGCGTGCCGTGAGCAAGCGGCTCAAGCGGCTCGAGGAACAGTTGCCGGAGGCAGCCGACATGATGAGCCGCTCGCTGCGCGCAGGCCACTCGTTTGCGACGGCGCTCGGGATCGTCGGCGATGAAATGCCGGAGCCGATAGGCAGCGAGTTTCGTGCGGCGTTCGACGAGATCAATTTCGGCGTCCCGCTCAACCAGGCGCTTGGCGCGCTCGCGAACCGCGTTCCGATCAGCGACTTGCGCTACTTCGTGATCGCCGTTTTGATCCAGCGCGAAAGCGGCGGCAACCTGGCCGAGATTCTCGGCAACATCAGCCAGCTCATCCGCAGCCGGCTCGCGCTGCTGGGCAAGGTGAAGGCGCTCTCGGCCGAGGGCAGGTTGTCGGCCTGGATACTCGGTCTCCTGCCTTTTGCCCTGGGGCTGGTCATCTCGGTCGTCAACCCGGGCTTCATGAAAGTGCTGTGGACCGATCCCGCTGGGCTCAAGATGGTCGGCGGCGCGGTGGTCCTGATGCTGTTCGGTCTCGTGTGGATGCGCAAGGTCATCCGGATTCACGTTTGAATATCTGAACGGAGATGGGCACGTCCCATGTCGACCATGAAAACAGAGCAGATCGCATTGCTGGCCATCGTGTTCATCATCGTTGTCCTGTTCAGCTTCGGTGTGATGGCGCTATTCATGCCCAATTCACTGAATCGCCGCCTCAAGACGTTGACGGATGGCGCTGTTCCGCTATCGGATACGAACGACCTCGACGTGCAATGGGCGAAGAAGATTGCGCAGGTGTCGGCGCCGATTGCGCGCCTGTCGATTCCCAAGGAGGGCTGGGAGAACTCCGCGCTACGCACTCGCTTCATGCACGCCGGGTGGCGCGGCGCGTCGGCGCCGGTGCTCTATTTCGCCGCGAAGACGGTGCTTGCGGCCGGGCTGCCGCTGGTCAGCCTGCTTGCGGCGGCGCCCTATCTCGAGGCGGGCAGGAATCATGGCTTCATCGCGCTACTTGTCGTGCTTGCGGCCATCGGGTATTACCTGCCGAACGTCGTGCTGTCACGCCGGGTACAGCGCCGCCAGCAGACTATCTTCGAAGACTTTCCCGATGCACTGGATCTGCTCACGGTGTGCGTGGAAGCGGGGCTCGGGCTGGATGCGGCCCTGATGAAAGTGGCCGACGAAATGCACATCAAGAGCCGGACCCTGAGCAACGAACTGCAGCTTCTGCTGCTTGAACTCCGGGCGGGACAGAGCAAGGAAACCGCACTCAAGAACCTCGCGTTGCGCACGGGCGTGGAAGATCTCGATGTGCTGGTGGCCATGCTGATTCAGGCCGAACGGTTCGGTACCAGCATCGGCGACTCGTTGCGCGTGCATTCGGAGAACCTGCGCCTCAAGCGCAGGCTGCGCGCGGAAGAGGCGGCTGCAAAGATCGCCGTGAAACTGCTGTTCCCGCTGATCTTCTGCATCTTTCCCACGCTGATGCTGGTCCTGCTGGGACCCGCCTTCATCCAGGTGCTTCGCGTGCTGCTTCCGACGTTCGCCGGGCAGACGGGTGGAGCGATGCCCCCCATGTAAAGGCAGGAGCGGTCATGACAGATGCAGGAAAAAACGCGGAAGTCGTCCGGCTGCGGTTCATGCTGGGCGTCAAGCTGGCGGCCTTCAACCAGTTCGTGGCTGAACGACTCGGGCTGAGCATCACTGACCTCAAATGCCTGGAAGTCGCCTGTTACGACGAGGTTCAACCTGTCACGCCGGGCCGGTTATCGAAGCTCATGCGGTTATCGCCGAGCAGCATTACGACGTCGCTCAAACGCCTGGAAAAGGCAGGATTGATCAAACGGGAACCCGATCCTACCGACCGCAGGCGCGTTCTGTTGCGTTTTGTCTCCGGGCGCCGGCCGCTGATCAATGTCTGTTACGAGCAGGTGAATCGCAGTCTGGCCGAATTCGACAGCAAACTGGACAGCACGGAACGGGAGAGCATCAAGAAGTACCTTTCCGGACTCGTGCAGATCGTCGACGAATACCTGGAAGAGAACCAGACGGACTAGTGGCCATCGACATTCACCGCGAGCGCGAGCCGCTACTTCACGAGCAGCGCGCATTTCGCCGGGTACTTGAGCGCGACGAGGTTGCCGATCGCTTCGATTCCCGCGGGCACGTCGCGCTTGCCCGCATGCCTGCGTCATCCCGGCCCGCGCTTTTCCTCGTTTTCCTCGCCGCTCGCGCTAAAATCACGGCCTTTACCGCCTCTTTCGGCGCAGATGCGCCGTCCGATTTGCCTTGAGCGTCCAAAAGATCCTGATCGTGCGCGTATCGTCGCTCGGCGACGTCGTCCACAACATGCCTGTCGTCGCCGACATCCTGCGGCGGCATCCCGACGCGCAGATCGACTGGCTCGTCGAGGAAAGCTTCCAGTCACTCGTAGAACTCGTGCACGGCGTGCGCCGCGCGATCCCGTTCTCGCTGCGCCGCTGGCGCAAGCGCATCCTGTCGCCCGCGAACTGGCGCGAAATCGGCGCATTTCGCCGCACGCTCGCCGCCGAAAAGTACGACCTCGTGATCGACTGCCAGGGCCTCATCAAGACGGCCTGGGTCGGGAGCTGGGCGCACGGGCCGCTCGTCGGCCTCGGCAACCGCACGGACGGCGCGGGCTACGAATGGCCCGTGCGCTTCTTCTACGACCGCTCCGTGCATATCGAGCCGCGCACGCATGTCGTCGAGCGCTCGCGGCAACTGGTTGCGGCCGCACTGAACGAGCCGGCGCCGCTGTCTGCCGACGCAATCGACTTCGGCCTCGATACCGGACGCGCCGCGCAGGCGCTCGCGGGCGTCGGGCTGAACTTGCCGGTGCCTTATGTCGTGTTCGTGCACGCCACGTCGCGCGCCGACAAGCAATGGCCCGACGCGCACTGGATCGAGCTCGGCCAGGCGCTGGTGCGGCGCGGCGTGTCGCTCGTGATGCCGTGGGGCAGCGACGCGGAGCGCGCGACGAGCGAACGTCTTGCGCGCGAGTTCGGCGCCGCGGCCATCGTGCCGCCGAAGCTCGGGCTGGCGGCGGTCGTGGGCCTGATCGACGGCGCGGCGGCGACCGTGGGCGTCGATACGGGCCTCGTCCATATCGCAGCGGCGCTGAAACGGCCGACCATCGAGTTGTACAATTTCGCCACCGCGTGGCGCACGGGCGGCTACTGGTCGCCGAACGTCGTCAATCTCGGCACGGCCGGGCAGCCGCCGACGCTCGCTCAGGTCAAGGCCGCGCTGGCGGGCTTCGGGCTGCTGTAGCCCGCACCGCGTTATTGCGTGGCGCACGAGGCGCGCCCGCATCGTCACCCAGCCCGGCGGGCACCATCGTGCAACCCGATCCATCACTTCGAGGGGCGACATGAAAGAATCGCAGATCGTCGAAATCGCTTCCGCCGACTGGCACGGCCAGCACCTTTCGCAGCCGCGCGAAACGCTGCTCGATGCCGTCGAGCACGGCAAGGTGCTGTACTTCCCGAACCTGGCGTTTGCGCTCGACGGCAGTGAGCGTGCTCTGCTCGATCCGGCCATTGCCGATCCCGGGCGCAAGAACATCAGCCTCGACCCGAACGGCGGCGCGCTGCACGGCGTGCTGGGCGAAGCGGCCGTGCAGTCCGCGGCGCGCGCGCTGATCGCGCGTTACCAGGCCTGCGCGCGCACGCTCGTCGACGGTCTCTTTCCCGAGTACGTCGGCAAGCTGCGCTCCGCGCCGACGAGCCTGCGCCTGCATCGGGTGGAGACGCGCCAGACGTCGTGGCGCAAGGACGATTCGCGCCTGCACGTCGACGCGTTTCCGTCGCGTCCGAACTACGGCGAGCGCATCCTGCGCGTCTTCACGAACGTGAATCCCAACGGCGTGCCGCGCGTGTGGCGCGTGGGCGAGCCGTTCGAAGACATCGCAAAGCGCTTCTTGCCGAAAATCAGGCCGCAGGTGCCGGGCTCGGCGTGGCTGCAGCATCGGCTGCACATCACGAAGTCGCCGCGCAGTGCGTACGATCACCTGATGCTGAATCTGCACGACGGCATGAAAGCCGATCTCGATTATCAGAAGGCGTCGCCGCAGGAAAGCATCAGCTTTCCGCCGGGCAGCGTGTGGGTGTGTTTCTCCGATCACGCGTCGCATGCGGTGATGTCCGGCCAGTTCATGATGGAGCAGACCTTCTTCCTGCCCGCGAAGGACATGGTGCATCCGGACTGGGCGCCGCTCGGCATTCTCGAACGCCTCAAGGGCAGGGAACTGGTTTGAGCGCGTATTTAGTGAGGTATTGCGTCACGGTGCCTTGCACGCGGCCGGAGGCTCGATGCTGAGAGCCATCTATCGCGCGGCCTGGTGGCTCGTCGCGCCGCTCGCGGTGTTGCGTCTCCTGATTCGTTCGCGCCGCGAGCGCGGCTATCGCGGGCATATCGGCGAACGCTTTGGCCGCTCGGCCGGACGGCTGCCCGAGGACGACGCGCCGCTCATCTGGGTCCATGCCGTTTCGGTCGGCGAGACGCGTGCCGCGCAGCCGCTCGTCGATGCGCTCCTCGCCGCGCGTCCCGACGCGCGCATCCTGCTCACGCACATGACGCCAGGCGGGCGCGCAGCGGGCGTGCAACTGTTCGGCGAGCGCGTGCAGCGCTGCTATCTGCCGTACGACATGCCCCATACCGTGCGGCGCTTTCTGCGTGCGTGGCGTCCGTCGCTCGGCATCGTGATGGAAACCGAGGTCTGGCCCACGCTCATCGACGAATGCCGTCGCGCCGACGTGCCGCTCGTGCTCACCAATGCGCGCATGTCCGCGCGCTCGTTCAAGCGTGCCGCGAAATTCGGCGCGGCAGTGAAAGAGGTGTTCGGCGGCTTTGCGCGCGTGCTCGCGCAGAGCCCGACGGATGCGGAGCGCCTCACGGCACTCGGCGCGCGCAACGTCGCGGTGCTCGGCAACCTGAAGTTCGACATGGCGAGCCCGCCGGGGCTCATCGCGCGCGGACGCGAATGGCGCCGCGCGATCGGCACACGGCCCGTGTGGGTTGCGGCGAGCACGCGTGAAGGCGAGGAAGAACGCGTGCTGCAGGCGTTCGCGGCGCTCGGCATCGACAACGCGCTGCTGATTCTCGTGCCGCGCCATCCGCAGCGTTTCGATGAAGTCGCGGCGCTCGTCGCGCGCAAGAACCTCAAGCTCGTGCGGCGCTCGCAATGGGCGGCCAGTGAGGCGCCGGCAGATGCGTCGGCGCACGGCGCGCCGCGCGCGCTGCCGCAGGACGTGAACGTGCTGCTCGGCGATTCGATGGGCGAGATGGGCGCGTATTACGCGGCGGCCGATCTTGCGTTCATCGGCGGGAGCCTGTTGCCGCTCGGCGGGCAGAACCTGATCGAGGCGTGCGCCGTGGGCGTGCCCGTGCTGATCGGCCCGCACGTGTTCAACTTCGCGCAGGCCACGACCGATGCAGTTGCGGCAGGCGCGGCGCTGCAGGTGCAGGATCCCGCCGGTCTCGCGCAGGCGCTCCATGAACTCTTCGACGACAAGCCGCGCCGCGTGGCGATGGGCGCGGCGGGCGCCGCGTTCGCGGCGCGTCATCGCGGAGCGACGGCGCGCACGGTCGACGTACTGACGACGTTGCTGCCCGAGCGCGCTTCTTCCGTCACGTCGCTCGATCTCTGAATCCACTGCTGGCGCGACGTTCGCGCGCCGCCGCCGTTAATGAGGCAACCCGGTCAGTAAGTCGGCACCTTGGGGTCGACTTCGCGCGACCACGCGTCGATGCCGCCCTGCAGGTTGAACACCTTCGTGAAGCCGCGCGATTCGAGGAACATCGCGACCGAAGCGCTACGCCTGCCGTGATGGCAGACGCAGACGATCGGCGCTTCGTCGTCGAGCTCTTCGCTGCGCGCGGGGATCTCGTTCATCGGAATCCATACGCAGCCCGCGATTTGCGCGGTCTCGATCTCCCACGGCTCGCGCACGTCGAGCAGCACGGGGGCTGCGCGCGCGGTGTCGGCGAGCCAGTCGGCGAGGTCGGGAGCGTTCAGGTTTTGCATGGGAAACGAGTCGATGCGAGCGCCGCGGTGCGCCGCGCGGGCCGTGAAACCCGGCGGCGCGGCACATGGTGTTGTGGAGCTTTGCCTTAGAACTTGAAGCGCGAAGGCTGGATGGCGTTCTGCAGCGCTTCGACGTAGGTTTCGAACACGCAGGCGATGCGGTATTGCTTTTCGTCGACGCGCGTGATGATCTGCGCTTCCATCACCGGAGCGGTGCCGACGAATGCCGCGAGGCGTCCGCCCACCTTCAGTTGTTCGAGCAGTTCCTGCGGCACGACGGGCAGGCCGCCCGAGACGCAGATCACGTCGTAGGGCGCGTTTGCGGCCCAGCCGCGTGCGCCGTCGCCGAGCTTGACTTCGGCGTTCAGCACGCCGTTCTTCGCGAAGTTCGCGCGGGCGAATTCGGCCAGTTCCGGGTCGATTTCGACCGTCAGCACCTGCAGCGCGCGATTCGCGAGCAGTGCCGCCATGTAGCCCGAACCCGTGCCGATTTCCAGCACGTTCTCGTGCTTCTTCACCGCGAGTTCCTGCAGGATGCGCGCTTCGACGCGCGGCGCCATCATGTGCTGGCCGTTGGGCAGCGGGATCTCGAGATCGGCGAAGGCGATGTCCGCGTAGACAGCCGGGACGAATTGCTCGCGCTTGATGATCGAAAGCAGGTTCAGGACGTCCAGGTCCAGCACGTCCCAGGGGCGGATCTGCTGTTCGATCATGTTGAAACGCGCTTGTTCGATGTTCATGGTGGTCGGCGTTAGGTGTGGATTCGGAACAGGTGGCCCGGCCTGTGCGACTGTTGCTCGGCGTTCGCGACGCCGCCGGAGCAGGTGACGGGCAATCGCGAGATTGTACCAAAGCGCTCTGTCGGGGCGCCGCGCCAGCCGCAACTGCGGGCGTTTGTGCCGCCGGCCGCTGCGGCGCAATGGTGGCGCGATGGCGGCGCTATAGCTCGTAGCTCTCGTGTTCGCCCTTGAGCGCCTGCTCGATCAGCTTGCGGGTCAGGCTCGGCGAGAGCAGCTCGACCAGCGTGTAGACGTAACTGCGCAGATACGCGCCCTGCTTGAGCGCGACGCGCGTGACGTTGCTGCCGAACAGGTGCCCGACGGGCACCGCGCGCAGATGGCGGTCGCGTTCGGCGTTGAACGCGATATCGGCCATGATGCCCACGCCAAGGCCCAGTTCGACGTAGGTCTTGATGACGTCGGCGTCGATGGCTTCCAGCACGATGTCGGGCGTGAGGCCGCGCAGGCGGAACGCTTCATTGACCTTGGCGCGGCCCGCAAACGCATTGTCGTAGGTGATCAGCGGAAATTGCGCCAGATCGTCGAGCGAGAGCGGTTTGCGTTCGAGCAGCGGGTGATCGGCGGGCATCACGGCCACGTGGTGCCACGCGAAGCACGGCAGCGACACGAGGTCCTTGTAGCCCGCGATCGCTTCGGTTGCGACGGCGAGATCGGCCTGGTCGTGGAGCACCATCTCCGCGACCTGGGTCGGGCTGCCTTGCAGGATCGACAGGTGGACTTTCGGAAAGCGCCGCTTGAACTCGGCGATGGCGGCGGGCAGCGAGTAGCGCGCCTGGGTGTGCGTGGCGGCGATGGTCAGGTTGCCCTGATCCTGCGCGGCGTAGTCCTTGCCGACGCGCTTGAGGCTTTCCACTTCCTGAAGAATGCGCTCGACCGAGGCGAGGATGATCCGGCCCGGCTCCGTGAGCGAGCGCACGCGCTTGCCGTGGCGCGTGAAGATTTCGACCCCAAGCTCGTCCTCCAGCTCGATGATCGCTTTCGATACGCCCGGCTGGCTCGTATACAGCGCCTTGGCGGCCTCCGTGAGATTGAAATTCTGCCGGACAGCTTCGCGTACGAACCGGAACTGATGCAGGTTCATATATAACCCCTTGGCATATCAACCTAATTTTTAAGTCGTTTGAAATATAAGGCGAGTTTATTACGATTTTCCCAATTTTTCCAATTTGGATATCTGTTTTGGTCATTAGCAGTCAGCTTTGACCCAGGACAGAACCGGCGTCGAAGCCTGAGCGCGCGGCACCAGAGCAACGCCGCGATTGCGACAACCTTGGGATCCCCGTATGTACCAATACGACCAGTACGACCAGACCATCGTCGACGAACGCGTTGAGCAGTATCGCGATCAGGTCCGCCGCCGCCTGTCGGGCGAATTGAGCGAAGAAGAATTCCGTCCGCTGCGTCTGCAGAACGGCCTTTACATGCAGCGCCACGCGTACATGCATCGCATCGCCGTGCCGTACGGCAACCTGCGCAGCGACCAGTTGCGCATGCTCGCGCGCATCGCCCGCGAGCATGATCGCGGCTACGGCCACTTCACGACGCGCACGAATATCCAGTACAACTGGATCAAGCTCGAAGAAACGCCGGAGATCCTCGCGAAGCTCGCTTCGGTGCAGATGCACGCGATCCAGACCTCCGGCAACGACATCCGCAACACCACCGCCGACCAGTTCGCCGGCGTCGCGCCCGACGAGATCGTCGACCCGCGTCCGTGGGCCGAAATCCTGCGCCAGTGGTCGACGTTCCACCCCGAATTCTCGTGGCTGCCGCGCAAGTTCAAGATCGCCGTGTGCGGCTCGAAGGAAGACCGCATCGCCGTGCAGATCCACGACCTCGGCGTGTATCTCGATCGCGACGCGAACGGCGAAGTCGTCGCGAGCATTCTCGCGGGCGGCGGTCTTGGCCGCACGCCGATCGTCGGCAAGATCATCAAGCGCGGTCTGCCGTGGCAGCATCTGCTGACCTACTGCGAAGCCGTGCTGCGCGTGTACAACCGTTTTGGCCGCCGCGACAACATGTTCAAGGCGCGTATCAAGATTCTCGTGAAGGCGCTCACGCCCGCGAAATTCGCGGAGCAGGTGGAAGAGGAATGGCAGCACCTGAAGGACGGCCCGTCGACGCTCACGCAGGCCGAACTCGACCGCGTGTCGCAATACTTCGTGCCGCCCGCGTATGAAAAGCTCGCCGATACCGACGCTTCCTACGAAAAGCATCTGCTGGAGAACCGCGGTTTCGCGCGCTGGGTCGAGCGCAACGTGCGCACCCACCGCGTGGCGGGCTACGCCTCGGTGACGCTGTCGCTCAAGTTCCCCGGCGTCGCGCCGGGCGACGCCACCGACAAGCAGATGGAAGCCGTGGCCGACTGGGCCGATGAATACTCGTTCGGCGAGATCCGCGTGTCGCACGAGCAGAACCTGATTCTCGCCGACGTCAAGAAGCGCGACCTCTTCGCGGTCTGGGAAAAGGCGAAGGCCGCGCGCTTCGCGACGCCGACCATCGGTTTGCTGACCGATATCATCGCGTGCCCGGGCGGCGATTTCTGCTCGCTCGCGAATGCGAAGTCGATCCCGATCGCGCTGGCGATCCAGGACCGCTTCGACGATCTCGACTACGTCTACGATCTCGGCGACCTGTCGCTGAACATCTCGGGCTGCATCAACTCGTGCGGTCACCATCACGTCGCCAACATCGGCATTCTCGGCGTCGACAAGGACGGAGCCGAGTGGTACCAGGTTTCGCTCGGCGGCGAGCAGGGCATGGGCGCGCGCCTTGGCCGTGTGATCGGCCCGTCGTTCTCGGCGGAGGAAATGCCGGACGTCGTGCAGAGAATCATCGATACGTTCGTTGAGAACCGCATCGACGGCGAGCGTTTCAGCGACACCTTCGACCGCATCGGCATCGCGCCCTTCAAGGCGCGCGTGTACGCATCGCAGCAGCCGGCCCACGCCTGAACCGCAAGCAGCGAGGATTGAGTTTCATGAATCAGATCATCAAGAACCGCGCGATTGTCGAGGACGACTGGAACGTCGTGCGCCCCGCCGAAGACGGCACGCTGCCCGCGGTCGACGCGTTGCCCGCGGGCAAGGTCATCGTGCCGCTGGCGTTGTGGCAGGCCGAGCGCGCCGCGCTCGTCGCCGCGAAGTCGCGCGACGAACTCGGCGTGTGGCTCGCGGCGAATAGCGAACCGGCCGACATTGCCGCCGATTTCGGCGAGCTTGCGCTGATCGCCGTCGATTTTCCGGTGTTCCGCGACGGTCGCGGCTTTTCGATCGGGCGTCTCTTGCGCGAGCGCTTCGGCTACAAGGGCGAACTGCGCGCCATCGGCGACGTGCTGCGCGACCAGCTGCGCTTTCACGAGCGCTGCGGCTTCGATGCGTACGCCGTGCGCGCGGACAAGGACATTCACGACGCGCTGAAGGCGTTCACCGAATTCACCGTGCAGTATCAGGGCGCGTTCGATGAGCCGTCGCCGCTCTTTCGCCGCCGCGCGGCGCTGCAGGCACAAGCCGCACAAGCCGCACAGCCGGGTGGTGCTGCATGAGCGCCGTCGCGAAGGAAATCACGCCTGAACTGCAGGCGAAGATCGGGCGCCTCGATGCGCTGCTCGATTCGATCGCGGCGCGCCATGCGAACGTGAAGCTCGCGAGCAGCCTCGCCGCCGAGGACATGTTGCTCACGCACGCAATTCTTTCGCGCGGCGTGAAGATCGGCATCTTCTCGCTGAATACGGGCCGCCTGCATGCAGAAACGCTCGGCATGATCGATCGCGTGCGCGAGCGCTACGGCTACGAGATCGAACAGTTTCACCCGCAGCAGGATGCGGTCGACGAATACGTCGCGAAGCGTGGCCTGAACGCGTTCTACGAGAGCGTCGAGCTACGCAAGCGCTGCTGCGAGATCCGCAAGGTCGAGCCGCTGAACCGCGCGCTCGCGGACGTCTCCGCGTGGGTGACGGGCCAGCGCCGCGAACAGTCGGTCACGCGCGCCGAGTTGCACGAAGAAGAGCAGGACAACGCACGCGGCATCGCCAAGTTCAATCCGCTTGCGGACTGGAGCGAAGCCGAAGTCTGGGCCTATGTGCGCGCGTTCGACGTGCCCGAGAACCCGCTGCATGCGCGCGGCTACCCGAGCATCGGTTGCGAGCCGTGTACGCGCGCGGTGCGCCCGGGCGAAGACAGCCGTGCGGGCCGCTGGTGGTGGGAGTCGCGCGATACGAAGGAGTGCGGGTTGCACATCACGTCGGTTTCCGCGATTCCGGTCGTGGCCGCGTCGTCCGTCGAACGGGCGGGTTGATTTCAAAAGCAATGCCAAAAGCTGGCGCGCCTCAGGGTGCGTCGTCGAAAAGCAAGCAGTGCGCGCCGAATTTTTTGCGGCGCGATAATCGAAGGATCTCACCATGAGCACGACGCTCGATTCCACCGTGAACGCGCCGCTTCAAGTCACCGCGAACCGCATGGACCATCTCGACTGGCTGGAAGCCGAGTCGATCCACATCCTGCGCGAACTGGTCGCCGAATGCAGCAAGCCGGCGCTGCTCTTTTCGGGCGGCAAGGATTCGGTTGTCGTGCTCGCGCTCGCATTGAAGGCGTTCGGCCTCGGCGCGAACCGCAAGACTTCGCTGCCGTTTCCGCTCGTGCACATCGACACGGGCCACAACTATGACGAAGTGATCGACTTCCGCGACCGCCGTGCCGCCGAAATCGGCGCGCAACTCGTGGTCGGCCACGTCGAGGATTCGATCAAGCGCGGCACCGTGCGCCTGCGCCGCGAAACGGATTCGCGCAACGCCGCGCAAGCGGTCACGCTGCTCGAAACGATCGAGCAACACGGCTATACGGCGATGATCGGCGGCGCGCGCCGCGACGAAGAAAAGGCCCGTGCGAAGGAACGCATCTTCTCGTTTCGCGACGAATTCGGCCAGTGGGATCCGAAAGCGCAGCGCCCGGAACTCTGGAGCCTCTACAACGCGCGCCTGCACAAGGGCGAGCACCTGCGCGTGTTCCCGATTTCGAACTGGACCGAACTCGACATCTGGCAATACATCGCACGCGAGAACCTCGAACTGCCGTCGATCTACTATGCGCATGACCGCGAGATCGTGCGCCGCAACGGGCTGCTCGTACCGGTCACGCCGCTCACGCCGATGAAGGAAGGCGAGACGAGCGAAACGGCGCGCGTGCGCTTTCGCACGGTGGGCGACATCAGTTGCACGTGCCCGGTCGAAAGCGACGCGGACGACGTCGAGAAGATCATCGCCGAAACGGCCGTGACGGAAATCACGGAGCGCGGCGCGACGCGCATGGACGATCAGGCGTCCGAGGCCGCGATGGAACAGCGCAAGAAGCAAGGTTATTTCTAAGCACGAAGTGTACGCATAGGACGAGGACAGATCACATGGGCCGCATCGAACAACCCGCGCATCAACCAGAAGATCTCGGCGTGCTGCGCTTCATCACGGCAGGCAGCGTCGACGACGGCAAGAGCACGCTGATTGGCCGCCTGCTGTACGACAGCAAGGCAGTGCTTTCGGACCAGCTTTCGGCGCTCTCGCGCGCGAAGAACAAGCGCACCGTCGGCGACGAGATCGACCTGTCGCTGCTCACGGACGGCCTCGAAGCCGAGCGCGAGCAGGGCATCACGATCGACGTGGCGTACCGCTATTTCGCTACGGCGCGCCGCAAGTTCATCATCGCCGACACGCCGGGCCACGAGCAGTACACGCGCAACATGGTGACGGGCGCCTCGACGGCGCACGCGGCGATCGTCCTGATCGACGCGACGCGCGTGACGGTCGAGAACGGCGTCACGCAACTGCTGCCGCAGACCAAGCGCCACAGCGCGATCGTGAAGCTGCTCGGTCTGCAGCATGTGATCGTCGCGATCAACAAGATGGACCTGGTCGACTACAGCGAAGCCGTGTTCGACCAGATCCGCGATGCCTACGTCGCGCTCGCACGTCAGCTCGGCCTCGACAACGTGCGCTTCGTGCCGGTGTCGGCGCTCAAGGGCGACAACATCGTCCTCGCGAGCGACCGTATGCCGTGGTACGCGGAAGCGCCGCTTCTCGACGTGCTGGAATCGCTGCCGGTCGGCCAGGCCGCGGGCGATGCCCTGCGCTTTCCGGTGCAGTGGGTCGCGCGTCAGGATGGTTCGAGCGCCGACGACTTCCGCGGTTACATGGGCCGTATCGAAGCGGGCGAAGTGAAGCTCGGCGACGCGATCACCGTGCTGCCGGCGGGCCGCCAGGCCACGGTCGTCGAGATCATCGCGCCGGTGCCGGGCGGCACGGCGCAGGTCGACCGTGCGTTTGCGGGCCAGACGGTCACGCTGCGCCTTGGCGAAGACGTGGACGTCTCGCGCGGCGACACCTTCGTGACGGCTACCGACGCCGTCCAGCCGGTGAAGAAGCTCGAAGCCGACCTCTGCTGGTTCGACGACGAGCCGCTGTCGACGCAGCGCAAGTACCTGCTCAAGCAGACCACGAACACCGTGTTCGCGAAGATCGGAGCGATCAAGCAGGTGCTCGACGTGCACACGCTCTCGCACGCGACCGACCGTCACGGTCTGGCGATGAACGACATCGGCCGCGTCGCGCTCACGCTGCAAAAGCCGCTCGTGTGCGACCCGTATGACACGCATCCGGGCACGGGCGCCTTCGTCCTTATTGACGAAGCCACGCATCATACTGTCGCAGCAGGTATGATCAGGGCATTCTCCGACTGAGTGCGGAGTCGCGCGAACGCGTCAACGGGAGACACGAAGCTCATGGGCAAGGTTTATCTGATCGGAGCAGGCCCCGGCGCGGCGGACCTCATAACGGTGCGCGGCGCGCGGCTGCTCGCTGTGGCGGACGTCGTGCTGCACGACGCGCTCGTCGAGCCGGAGATGCTCGAACTCGCGCCGAAAGAGGCGAAGTTCATCGCGGTGGGCAAGCGCTGCAGACAGCGCTCCACTGCGCAGCACTTCATCAACAAACAGCTTGTCGATGCGGCGCGCACGCACGCCGTGGTCGTGCGCCTGAAGGGCGGCGATCCGATGCTGTTCGGCCGCGCGGACGAAGAGATGCGCGCGCTCGAAGCGGCGGGCGTCGAATACGAGATCGTGCCGGGCATCACGGCGGCGTTGGCGAGCGCGGCGGCACTGCGCCGTTCGCTCACGCTGCGCGGCGTGGCGCGCAGCGTTGCGCTCGCAACGTACTCGCGCGCACCCGATTCCGCCGAAATCCGCGAGCGGGTCAACGCCGATTCGCTCGTTTTCTACATGGGCCGCGACAGCGCGCCGGACATCGCGCGCGAACTGATCGAGGCGGGCCGCGCGGGCTCGACGCCCGTGGGGATCGTCGAAGCGTGCAGCACGCCGCGCGAGCGCACGCTCACGCTCACGCTCGCGGCGCTGGCGGCGGGCGAAGCACAGGACTGGCTCGACGCCTCACAGCCGAGTCTTTTGATGATCGGTGAAGCGTTCGCGGCGCGGGCCGGGCAGGCCGATGAAACAGGGCCGACAGCCGGACTCACAGCAGGGCACACGCAAGGCCGACGCGCGGCTGCATAAGCCGCAAGAAAATCGCAAGGAAAATACAAGGGGCGCATGATGCGCCCCTTCTTCATTCCGCTGCGCCGTGGCGCGTAGCGCTCAATCCGGCGCCGCCTCGGCCGCCAGACAATACCGCACCACCGCATCCAGCACGGCGTCGTCCTCGCCGACCGCGCCAGCGCAGCGCAACCGCACCTCGGGATGCGCGGCCTGGCAGCGCGCGACGATCTCGGGCAGATCGCGCCGCACATGGCCGCCCTGACCGAAGAACACCGGCACGACCAGGATCGACTCGCAGCCCGCAGCCGCCTGCGCCGCGACGGCGGTGGGAAGATCGGGTGTCATGAGTTCGAGGAAGGCGAGGCCGACCGGACCGGCGTCGCCGCGCGCGGCGGCGAGCTTCGCGGCGAGCCGCGCGAACGGCTCTTTCCAGCGCGCATCGCGCGCGCCGTGGCCGAAGAGAATCATGCCGTGCTTGCCCATCGTCGCGAAGTCTCCGCGAAGTTTCAGCGAGGTTTCAATAACGCCGCGCCCCGGGGCCGCAGGGTACATCGGCGCCGGGTGCAACGAAAAGCCGCGCTGGCGTCAGTGCCGGTCGACCCATTTCAGGCCGATGAGCCCGAGCACGAGATAGATGAGGCCGGGTGTCGCCGCCGTGAGCGGCGCGGGCCACGTGTTCAGTGTACCCACGTGCGAGAACAACGTATTGATGAGCTGGAAGCTCATGCCGAGCATGATCCCGCCGAACACTTTCACGCCCACCACGCCCGCGCGCGTATGCAGATACGCGAACGGAAGCGACAGCACGAGCATCACGAACACGGCGAACGGGTAGAGCAGCTTGCGCCAGAACGCGATCTCATAGCGCTGCGTGTCCTGATGGTTCTCGCTCAAATGCTGGATGTAGCGGAACAGGTTGAACATCGACATGCGGTCCGGCGATACGAGCAGCACCGAGAGGATCTGCGGCGTAAGCTCCGAGCGCAGCGAATACTCCGGCACCGTGGACTGCTCGGCGCGATAGACCGGATTGAGCGCGTCGGCGGGCACGTTGGCCGGCGGCGGCACGCCGATGAGCTGCGTGTCGGTGACGTCCTTGAGCAGCCAGTGACCCGGCGGCTGATAGGTGCCCGACTTCGCGAGCCGCACGTTGGAGAGCCGGAACTGCGAGTCGAATTCGTAGATGCGCACGTTGGTGATCGTCGCGTCGGGCTGCAGCTCGCCGACGTTCACGAAGCGCGTGACCTGTTCGCCATCGGCGCGCGCGGTCAGCGTGTCCTTGACCCAGACCCCCGACTTGAAGTCGCTGGATACCGCCGAGCCCAGCGCTTCGAGGCGCACGCGCTCCGAAAGCTGATCCGTGTACGGCCCGACCACTTCGCCGATCAGATAGGTCATGAATACGAGCGGAATGCCGATCTTGAGCAGCGAGCGGAGCGCCTGGCCCGTCGCGAGACCCGAAACGCGGAAGATCGTGTATTCGGAGTTCGCGGCCATCTGCGCGAACACGTAGATCGCGCTGATGAGCGCCGCGACCGGAATGATCTCGTAGAAGCGCGACGGCGACTGCAGCGCGACGCGCAGCACGGCGTAGCTGAACTTGTAGTTGCCCTGGCCGACCGTATTGAGTTCGTTGATCAGGTCGAAGAAGAAGAACAGACCCGAGAACGCGAACAGGATGAAGATGAACGACAGATAGACCTGCCGCGCGAAATATTTTTCGTAGATGCGCATCGGTCAGCTTTCCTGGGCGGCGCGCCGGAACATCGCGCGTGTGAAGAGCGGCCGGTTGCGCACGCGCAGCCAGAAGATGAACACGACGAGCGCGAGCACCACGATATGCAGCGCCACGAGCCCGAAGCCGAACGACATCTTGCCCTGCTCGATCTGCGACTGCACGACGTTGAGCAGGTTCGAATAGGTCAGGTAGATCAGCACGGCCATCACGAGGTTGATCGTGCGGCTGCGGCGCGGATTCTGGTAAGCGAGCGGAATGGCGAGCAGCATCAGGTTGATCGCGATGAGCGGCAGGCCGGCGCGCCAGGCGAGTTCGCCGAGGTTGGAGGTGGTCGGATGGCGCAGCAAGCCGAGCGTCGACGTCGAGCTCGCCGAGGGCGCCGAGACCACCGGCTGGCTCTGGATCTTCACGCCGTAGCGCTGGAACTCCGTAATGCGAAAGTCGGGATGGCCCGGTTCGCCGTCGTAGCGGCGGCCGTTCTCGAGCACCACGAAGCGGTCGCCGTTCTTGAGCGTTTCGGTATGGCCGGTGCGCGAGACGATGACGTTGACCTTGCCGTTTTCCGTGCTCGTGACGAACACGTTTTCGACGCGTCCCTGGTCGGGGCTCATGTTCTCGATGAAGAACACGCGATGCGTGGTGGGCGACTCGCGGAACTGGCCGGGCGCGAGCAGCGACACTTCATCGCGCTGCTGAAAACGTGCGCGAATCAGCTTGCTCTGGGCGTTCGACCACGGCCAGCCGATGAAGGCGAAGAACACGATCAGAATGATGATCGGCGTGGCGAACACGGCGACCGGCTTGATGAGGCGCGTGAGGCTCACCCCGGAGGAGAGCCACACGACCATTTCCGAATCTTTGTACCAGCGGGTGAGCACGAAGAGAATCGACACGAACAACGTGACGATGAGCATCACGGCCAGGTAGCCGATCACGGTCAGCCCGATCAGGACGAGTACGTCGCGCGGGTCGATCTGGCCAGACGCGGCGAAGCCGACGATGCGGATCATCATCGTCGTCAGCATGATCGTGAGCAGAACCATGAACACGGCGCCGGCCGTGTACGCGAGTTCGCGCTGCAGGGAACGTTCGAAGATCATTCTAGAAGGACACAGCAGTCGGCCAGCGCCGGACGGCGCGCACCAGGCACACCCCTGACACACCCGAGGCTTACCCCAGGCACACCCGGCGAGGAGCCGCCGCGGGAAAAATAGCGGATAATTGCGGCTTTCATCCTAAGCCCTGATTTTATCCGAGGACAAGCGCGATGGACTTTAGCATAAAAGCCTGTGATTGGAGCAAAGGCACAGAGGCGTCGTTCCTGACCGGCAAATCGGATTGCGTCGTGATAGGCGTGTTCGAGGCGCAAACCCTAACGGGCGCGGCGTTCACCATCGACAACGCGATCGGCGGCACGATTTCGCGCGTCATCAAGGCCGGCGATATGGACGGCAAAGCCGGCTCCACGCTGTTCCTGCCCGAAGTGGGGGGGATCGGCGCCTCGCGGGTGCTGCTGGTCGGTCTCGGCAAGCAGGACGCTTTCGGCCAGAAAGCCTATGGCGAGGCCGTCAAGGCGGCCTGGCGCGCGATCCTCGGAACCAAAATTGCTCAGGCCACGTTCACGCTTGCGCAATTGCCGGTCAAGGAGCGCGCGAGCGACTGGGCCGTGCGCGCCGCAATTCTCGCACTGCGCAGCGAGGCCTATCGCTTCACGCAGATGAAGAGCAAGCCGGATACGACGGTGCGCTCGCTCAAGCGCGTCGTGTTCAGCGTCGACGCCGCCGATGAAAAGCCCGCGCGCCTCGCCGCGAAGCAGGGCACGGCAATTGCGAACGGCATGGACCTCACGCGCGACCTCGGCAATTTGCCGGGCAACGTCTGCACGCCGACTTATCTCGCGGCCACCGCGAAGAAGCTCGCGCGCGACTGGACGCTCAAGGTCGAAGTGCTCGGCCAGCGCCAGATCGAGGCGCTCAAGATGGGCGCATTCCTTTCGGTGACGAAAGGAACGGTCGAGCCGCCGCAGTTCATCGTGCTGCGCTATCAGGGCGCGAGTGCGAAGGCCGCACCGGTCGTGCTGGTCGGCAAGGGCATCACGTTCGATACGGGCGGCATTTCGCTCAAGCCCGGCGAAGGCATGGACGAGATGAAGTACGACATGTGCGGCGCGGGCTCGGTGCTGGGCACGATCCGTGCGGTAGCGGAAATGGGCCTGAAACTCAATGTGATCGGCATCATCCCGACCTGCGAGAACATGCCCTCGGGCCTCGCGACGAAGCCGGGCGACGTCATCACGACGATGGCGGGCTTGACCGTCGAGGTGCTCAACACCGACGCCGAAGGCCGCCTGATCCTGTGCGACGCGCTGACTTATGCCGAACGCTTCAAGCCGGCTGCCGTGATCGACATCGCCACGCTGACCGGTGCGTGCATCATCGCGCTCGGCCATCGCAACAGCGGCCTGTTCTCGAAGGACGATGCGCTCGCGGGCGAGTTGCTCGATGCGTCGCGCGAGGCGGACGACCCGGCCTGGCGCCTGCCGCTCGACGACGAGTATCAGGATCAGTTGAAGTCGAATTTCGCCGACCTCGCCAACATCGGCGGGCGTCCGGCGGGCAGCGTGACCGCGGCGTGCTTCCTGTCGCGCTTCACGGAACGCTATTCGTGGGCGCACCTCGATATCGCGGGCACGGCGTGGAAGAGCGGTGCGGCGAAGGGGGCGACGGGCCGTCCGGTGCCGCTGCTTGCGCAGTTCCTGATCGACCGCGCGGCGCAATGAGTTTGAGTGGAGCCGTTGTGGGTATGTGGGGGCGTGGAGTCAGTGCTAAAGCACTAACTCCGGCCGACAGGTGCGCGCCATGACGCGGATCGACTTTCACACCAACGTCGGCGACTCGCTGATGTACGCGTGCCGGCTCGTGCGCAAGGCGTATCTGGCGGGCGAACAGGCCGTCGTCCTCGCTGAACCTGCACGCCTGCGTGCGTTCGACGAGATGCTGTGGACCTTTTCGCCGCTCGACTTCGTGCCGCATTGCATGGCGGACAGCGAGCTCGCGGGCGCGACGCCCGTCGTGCTCGCGGCCAGTCTCGAACGCGCGCCGCACTATCGCGTGCTGCTCAATCTCGGCGCCGCCGTGCCGCCGCAGTTCGCGCGCTTCGAGCGCCTGCTCGAAGTGATCGGCGACGCACCCGACGAACTCGCGGCGGGCCGCGAGCGCTATCGCTTCTATCGCGACCGCGGCTACGCGCTGAACAACTACAAGCAGGGCGGCTGACCGCGCGCGATTGCCCGTGGCGCAGGCTCTACTGATTGAAGGAGGTTCTCGTGTCGGACGTGCATGATGCAGGTGACGCTTCCATTCCCCTCCTGACCGATACGCTCGTGCCGGGCAACGCGCTCCTCGCGCGCGCCGGTGCTCAAGGCACGATGGCTGCACCGGCCGCGGCGGCTGCACCGGCAGCCGCGACCGCCGCCGCCGGTGCCATGCCCGCAGGCGCGCCAGGCTCCCATGCGCTCGATGCGCTCGATGCCGATGCGCTCGTCGAGCGCATGCGCGGACGCTGCATGACCTGGCTCACCGGCGAGGGTCGCAGCGTCATCGAGGCGCGTTGCGCCGCCGCGGTGCAGGAGCATTCGCATTGGCTCGTGGGGCAGGTGTCGCGTGAAATCGGCCTCGCACTCGAAGCTCAACTGGCAGGCTGGGTGAAAGCGGCTGTGAACGAAGAACTGGCGGCGCGCGCCGGGCGTGGGCTGTCGTCGGGCGGCGTCTGAGCCGTCACGTGAAAGCATGATGCGGCGCGCGCCGGGCACGGGCCGCCGTTATTTGAGCGTGAGTATCCAGTTCGCGAGCGCGGCCGCCTGGACGGCGTTCAACTGCGTGTTCGCGGGCATCGGCACGTTACCCCATACGCCGCTGCTGCCTTCCACGATCCTGTGGGCGAGATAGGCCTGCGCATCCGGCTTCGCCGCGTACCTCAACGCAATCTCGTGCAGCGCCGGTCCCATCAGCGTGTGGGTCACCGAATGGCAGCTCATGCAATTCTCCTGCTGAGCGAGCGCGAGTCCCGCCGGGCCACCCTGGGCGCCGGCCGGCCCGGCGGCGAGAGCCAGCGGGAGCGCGGCGAGCGTCGCTATGTTCCTGATCACTTGCGACTTCAGATTCATGCTGGTCTCCGCCGGCCTTGGGGCAGGCTGTTTTGTGGTCGCATTATAAAAGCAAAGGGCGCACGACCTTGCGTGCGCCCTCATTCGACATGCGTCCTGCGTTTAGCAGAACACCAGGCGAATGCCGAAGCGCTCAGCCCGTCACCGCACCCTTGTTAGCCGGGCGCGCGAGCGCCGCGTACTTCGCGAGCACGCCGCGCGTGTAGCGCGGCGCCGGTTGCTGCCATGCGGCGCGGCGGCGTGCGAGTTCGGCATCGTCCACGTTCAGTTGCAGCAGCAGCTGATGCGCGTCGATGGTGATCGAGTCGCCTTCGTGCACGAGCGCGATCGTGCCACCCTCGAACGCTTCCGGCGCGACGTGGCCAACGACCATGCCCCATGTGCCGCCCGAGAAACGCCCATCGGTGATGAGGCCGACCGATTCGCCGAGCCCCTTGCCGATGATCGCGGAAGTCGGCGCGAGCATTTCCGGCATGCCGGGGCCGCCCTTCGGGCCGAGATAGCGCAGCACGACGACGTCGCCGGCCTTGATCTGGTCCGCGAGGATCGCCTGCATCGCGCTTTGTTCGTCGTCGAATACGCGCGCCGGGCCCGTGATGACCGGGTTCTTCAGCCCCGTAATCTTCGCGACTGCGCCTTCGGTCGCGAGATTGCCCTTGAGAATGGCGAGGTGGCCTTCCCTGTACAGCGCCTGGTCGATGGGGAAGATGACCTTTTGATCGGTGCGCGGCACCGAAGGCACGTCCTGCAATGCTTCTGCGAGGGTCTTGCCTGTGATCGTCATGCACTCGCCGTGCAGGAGGCCCGCGTCGAGCAGGATCTTGAGCACTTGCGGAATGCCGCCGGCCCGGTGCAGGTCGGTCGCGACGTACTGCCCCGAAGGCTTCAGGTCGCAGATCACGGGCACTTTCTTGCGCATGCGTTCGAAGTCGTCGATGCTCCACTCGATTTGCGCCGCGTGCGCGATGGCGAGATAGTGGAGCACGGCGTTGGTCGAGCCGCCCGTCGCCATAATGAGCGCAACGGCGTTCTCGATCGACTGCTTCGTGATGATGTCGCGCGGCTTGAGATCCTGCTTGACCGCTTCGACGAGCACGCGCGCCGATTCGGCCGCGGAATCGACCTTTTCGTCGTCGGGATTGGCCATCGTCGACGAGTACAGCAACGACATGCCGAGCGCCTCGAACGACGAACTCATCGTGTTCGCCGTATACATGCCGCCGCACGAACCCGTGGAAGGGCACGCGTGCTGCTCGATCCCTTCGAAGTCCTTTTCGGACAGGCGGCCCGCCGTGTATTCGCCGACGGCCTCGAACGCCGACACGATCGTCAGGTCTTGGCCTTTCCAGTTGCCCGGACGGATCGTGCCGCCGTAGACGTAGATGCCGGGCACGTTCATGCGCGCGAGCGCGATCATGCCCCCGGGCATGTTCTTGTCGCAGCCGCCGATCACGACCACGCCATCCATCCACTGGCCCTGCACGCAGGTTTCGATGCAGTCGGCGATCACTTCGCGCGAGACGAGCGAGTACTTCATGCCCTCGGTGCCCATCGACATGCCGTCCGAAATCGTGGGCGTGCCGAAGGTCTGCGGGTTCGCACCGCCGTCCTTGATGGCGGCGACGGCGGCATCGGCGAGGCGCTGCAGGCCCGCGTTGCAGGGTGTGATCGTGGAGTGGCCGTTGGCAACGCCGATCATCGGCTTGTCGAAGTCGGCCTTTTCATAGCCGAGGGCATAAAACATCGAGCGGTTCGGCGAGCGCGCCACACCTTGCGTGATGTTCTTCGAACGACGGTTGTGCGACATGGGGAGGCTCCTGTGGGAGTGGTCTCGAATGCCGTGCCGGCGCGTTCTTCCTGGGGGTTTCGTCGTGCTGCGCCAGCGGTTCCGATGAAGCATGCGGTTTCGCGAGCGGAATGTCCAGTATATTATTCGTCGGTTATTGGGTCGAAAAATATATCAATACAGGGTGTACGCATGAGTTCGACGATTCCGGATCTGCGCCAGCTGCGCTATTTCGTGGCGGTGGCCGAAGAGCAGCACTTCGGCCGCGCCGCCGCGCGCCTGTCGATGACGCAGCCGCCGCTGTCGCAGGCGATCCGCGCACTCGAAGAGACGCTCGGCGTCGAGCTGTTCGCACGCACGCGCCGTTCGGTCGAGTTGACGCCCGTGGGCGCCGATCTGCTGCCCGAGGTGCGCCGCCTGCTCGCAGCGGCGCAGGCGCTGCGTCCGCTTGCTCAGAGCCTCTCACGCGGCGAGGCGGGCGTGCTCGGGCTGGCCTTCGTCTCGACCGCCGACTACGGCCTGCTGCCGCTCTTGCTGCGCGAATTTGGCGCGCGCTATCCGCGCGTACGCCTGCAACTGACAGAAGCCACGAGCGATGTGCAGCTGGACGAACTGGCGGCGGGGCGCATCGATGCGGGCCTCGTCATCGCGCCCTTGCCGCCGCGTCATGCGGCGCAGCTCTCGTATCTGCCGATCGCGCGCGAGCCGCTCGTGATCGCGATGCCGCGGGACCTGTCGGCACGCACGGGCGGCGTGCCCGCCGACGACTGGTGCGATACGCCGGTGAGCCTGCGCGATCTCGCGGATACGCCGCTCGTCGTCTTCCCGCGCCATCTGGCCCCGGGTTTTTATGACATCATCATGGACTGCTACGGCGCCGCGGGACTCGTTCCACGCGTGGGGCAGGAGGCGATTCAGATGCAGACGATCGTGAGCCTCGTCTCCGCGGGCATGGGCGTGGCGCTGGTGCCGCAATCGCTGCGCCACCTGCGGCGCACGGGCGTGGCCTACCGCCCGTTCGCGCAGGCGGTGCCCACCATCGAAACCGGTCTCGTCTGGCGCGCGGCGGAGGTGAGCCCGGTGCTGGCGGCCTTTATCGAGATCGTGCGCGCGCATGCGGCCGCTGTCGGCGTGGCGGACTGAATGCCCGGCTTGCGGGTTTTCCGCGTCGAAAACAGCGTATGCCGCGCCGACTCGGCGATAATGCTGGCGCCGCGAACCGCGGCGCGCCGGAACCGTCCAACGCTCGCGGCGCGTCGCGCCGCCCCGATGACACTCTTCGCCGACAAGAACTGACTTCACGATGCTCATTCACCCGAATTTCGACCCCGTCGCCATTCATCTGGGGCCGCTCGCCGTGCGCTGGTACGGCCTGATGTATCTCGTTGGTTTCATTCTTGCGATCGTGATCGGCCGTCTGCGTCTGCGGCTGCCGTTCGTCGCGGCACAAGGCTGGACCGCGAAAGACATCGACGACATGCTGTTCTACGGCGTGCTCGGCACGATCCTCGGCGGGCGCCTCGGTTACGTGCTGTTCTACAAGGCCAGCTGGTATTTCGCGCATCCGCTCGACATCTTCAAGGTGTGGGAAGGCGGCATGTCGTTTCACGGCGGCTTCCTCGGCGTGACGTTCGCGATGATCCTCTTCGCCTGGCAGCGCGGCCGCACGTGGCTGCAGGTCACCGACTTCGTGGCGCCGCTGGTGCCCACGGGGCTGGCCGCCGGTCGCCTCGGCAACTTCATCAACGGCGAGTTGTGGGGCCGCGTGACGTCGCCCGACGCGCCGTGGGCGATGCTGTTCCCGGGCGCGGCCAACGACGATGCCGCGTGGCTCACCGCGCATCCGCAACTGGCCGCGCAGTGGCATCTCAACGATGTCTTCGCGCAATATCACCTGCTGCCGCGCCACCCGTCCGAACTCTACGAGATCGCGCTCGAAGGTCTTGCGCTGTTCCTGTTGCTGATTTTCTTCTCGCGCAAGGAGCGCCCGGTGGGCGCGATATCGGCGATGTTCCTGATCGGCTATGGTCTTGCGCGCTTCACTGTCGAGTTCGCGCGCGAGCCCGATGACTTCCTCGGCCTGCTTGCACTCGGCCTGTCGATGGGCCAGTGGCTGTCGCTGCCGATGATCATCGCGGGCGTGGGCCTGCTCGTGTGGTCGTACCGGCGAGCGCGCCGCAACGGCACGCGCGCACTCGGCGCGAATAGCTGAACGCAGGTCGTTCGTTCCATGCAGGAAGCCCCGCCAATGCGGGGCTTTTTGTTTTCTTGCTCATGTGCGTTCCGCTGGTGCGCAGTGCGCGTCACCTCATCTGAACGGACCCCGACACGTTGACGGTCACCGTCGACGTGCCGCCTTCGAGCGACATGGGCGGCGCGACCTTCGCGTCGGCGGCCATCGCACGTGCGTTCATCATCATGACCGGGCGCGGCATCACGCCCATGTGGCCTACATTGACTTCGCGGATCGTGTAGCTGCTGTAGCCGAACGCGCGCGCCGCAGCGGTGGCCTGATCGCGGAACGACGAGATTGCCTCACCCGAGAGTTTCTTCTCGGCGGCGCGCTGCGCTTCGGGCGAGAGCGAGAACTGCACGTTGCCGACCTGCATGATCGACGCGATATCGCCTGCAAGTTTCGACGCGGCGGTGAAGTCGTGCGATTCGAGCACGACTTCCGTGCGGCCGCGCCATGCCGAAATGCGGCCGTCGCGGTCGGTGGACGGAAAGATCGAGAACTGGCCCGAGCGCGCGCTCACGCCGGGCACGCCTCTCGCTTTCTGCATCGCGGCGTCGGTGCGCTGGTTCAGCGTGGCGGTGAGCGAGGCCGGATCGCTCGCTTCCTGCTCGTAGAACAGCGTGATCGTGACGACGTCCTGCGGCACTTCCGCGCTCGCCTGCGCGGACAGCGACAGCACGCCTGCCGGCTGAAAGCGCGCATCGCTCTGTGCGAACGCAGTGCGGGGCGCGAGCGTAGTCGCGAACATGAGCGCGAGCGGCACGGCAATGGTGAGCGCGGCGGCGAGTGTTCCAGTGATTTTCTTCTTCATCGTCGACTCCTTGCAGAACGGATGGTTCGATACGCAAGCGCGCCAGATCGGCTATGCGCTGGTGAGCGTGCAGGGTGCGCGCTTCACATCACATCAGATGTTTCGTGATGAACGCCCACTCGGCTTCGGTGACGGGCGTGATCGAAAGCCGGTTGCCTTTCGCGAGCACGCGCATGTTCGCGAGCGCTTCGTGCTCGCGCAGCGCCGCGAGTGGAATCAACGCGCACTTCTTCTTGAAGACGACGTCGACGAGTATCCAGCGTGGATTCTCGGGCGTCGATTTCGCGTCGTAATAGGGGCTTTTCGGATCGAACTGCGTGGGGTCGGGATAGGCCGTCGACGAGACCTGTGCGAGTCCCGCGATGCCAGGCTCGGGACAACTGGAGTGATAGAACAGTACGCCGTCGCCAGCTTGCATCGTGTCGCGCATGAAATTGCGTGCCTGATAATTGCGGACGCCGGTCCATGGCAGCGTGCGATGCGGTGCGTGAGCGAGGTCGTCGATACTTGCTTCGTCGGGTTCGGACTTCATCAGCCAGTAGCGCATGAGTCGGAGGTCACGTCGAAAGAGAGCGGGGAGCGTGCGCGCGAAGCGTAGGCGGGCACGGGCGATATGACGCCAGGGATTGGCGCTGGAACGCCGCACTAAAAAGAGCAGACGCAGGAACAGATGCTACCCGGCCCGAATTGGAAACAACAATGAAAAACGGCATCGGACGTGAATCCGATGCCGTTTGAATTGGTCCCCGCCATAGCCGCTAGGCCGGCATCCTGAACCGAGGGTTCAGAATTGGTCGCAGTTAGCAGCACTTCGGGTACATCAGACAGAGTGACGCGCACACCCGTGCTACAAATTTCCACAACCGTGCACATGGCATTGGTTCAAGGAATATATGACCTTGGCAAACCAGGCAGGGAAGCTAACTAAACCTTTTAAAACGTATTACTGCACGCCGCTGTACTGCTGAATCACGGCGCCAAGTTGTTCATTCATTGAGCGCATTGTACGACGGATTTCTTCGGCTGGGAATGCCTCGCCGTGTCGCACACTTGTCTGCAGTCGCAGCAGTTCCGACGCGAGCGAAAGTGCCGCCATGACGGCGATTCGATCCATGCCGCGCACGTTGCTGTGCGTGCGGATCTTCGACATTTCCGCATCCACGCGCGCCACGGCTTCGAGCAGCGCGCCTTCGGTTTCGGGTGAACAGGCGAGGCGATAGGTCTGGCCGAGAATCGTCGCTTCGATCTGTTTGGTGGTCATGCGTTTTCTCCGTGGCGGGCCGCGTTACTTTCAGCGGCGGACGGCGACTGTTCGAGCAGATCGAGCTGGTTGTCCGGCTCGCCTTGCGCGCGTGCGCGCGGCAATTTTTCGAGAATTGCGTTCAGGCGCACCTGGGCGTCGTCGATCTTCGCGGACAGCGCATCGCGCTCCGCCTGCAGTGCATTGCGTTCTTCGCGCACCTGCTCGAGTTCGGCGCACGTTGCATCGCATTGCGACTGCAATTGCGCGAGTTGTGCTTCGAGTGCCTGGCGCGCCTCGTGATGGAGCCGATTGATCTCGATCAGCCGCCCGATATTCTGTGAGAGTGTTTCGAGTTCGTTGAGCATGTGCTGCGTCCTCTAAAGACAGGCATTCTAGCGCGGATTACCGGGTATTCCGATAATTGTGTCGTTTCCAGACGTAACATCCCTGCTTCTTGCAGGTAACGTCACCGAGTCTGCACAGCGGGAATGTATTTTGCCGCCGTACGCGACGACGCCGGCGTGGCGCGGACGCTTTTCTTGACGTCCAGACGGGCCGCTCCTACACTTGCCGCACTCTGGTGCCCGCGCTCGAAATGCGCTGTTAAACGGGAAACTAAGCGGGAAACAGGGAGCGAAGTCCGGCCCCGGACATACGCCATCCTGTGCTGCTCTGTGCAACGGTACCGCGACCGCGCGCGCTTCTTGCATCGCCTCTGGCAAGATGTTCGCGCGCAACTCGATCCCGGCATGCAATTTCTGCGTGCATCCAAGGCCACTGCGCAAAGGCGCGGGAAGGCGGATCGCGTCGTCGCCAGCCCGGATACCGGCCAGAGGGCGAGGAACTCGTGTCAGCCGCGCCGGTGCGATGCACCGGCGTCGTGTGGACACGGCCCTTTATCGCGCCGTTTCGCGCAGAGCGGAGCACGCGCACGCTGGCTACCGGATCATCACCATCATGTATTTGCACACCTGCTGCGCGATTGTGCGCGATCTGCGGCTTGGCGCTTTGCGCCGCTGCAAAGCGGGTGCTCGTGCCTCGTTGCGCTTCATGGGGCACATCATGAACAGCGTGATGCAGGTGAAATCGCTGAACCCGGCTGCGCCCGTTTTTCATCGAGCATTCGTGACCGGCGCATCCCTGCGAGAACGATGCGCGCGCATCGTTCGTGTTCGTGTTGGTATTCGTGTGCGGGTGTTTTGCACGCCACGCGGCAGAGCGCCTGGTTCCTTTCCTTTCGATAACGACAACGCACTCCTTCGACCCGCACGATGCGAACTGCCGATCGCCATCACATACCTGCCGTGAGCGGGCCCAGGTTCCGGGCGTCGATGAGCGCGCGGCGCGCGTGCGTCATCTGGCTCGCGCTGGCGCTCGCCGCTCTCATTGTGTTTGCGGCATCGCTCGTGATCGGCAGCGTACCGGTCACGCTCTCGCAGGCACTGGCTGCGTTGTCGCCATCGCACACGAGCACCGATATGACCGCCGAAATCGTCCGCACGCTGCGCCTGCCGCGCGCGCTCGGCGGCTTCGCGTGCGGCGCGCTGCTCGCGCTTGCCGGGGCGTTGTTGCAGGTGCTGCTGCGCAATCCGCTCGCCGAGCCGTATGTGCTCGGCGTATCGGGCGGCGCGGCCGCCTTTGCGCTCGTCGCGATGATCGTTGGCCTGGCCGCGTGGGCGGTGCAGGCGAGCGCATGCGCGGGCGCGTTCGCGTCGATCCTGCTCGTGCTCGGCCTCGCGCGCCGTGAATTGTGGCGCGGCGAGCCGCAGGACAGTTCTCCGCGTTTGCTGCTCACCGGCGCCGTGACGGCTGCGGGGTGGGGCGCGCTCATCACGCTGCTTCTCACGCTCGCGCCCGATGCGCAACTGCGCGGCATGCTGTTCTGGCTCACGGGCGATCTCAACGGCGCGAGCATGCCGTGGGCGGCGCTCGGTGCGCTCGTGCTCGTGCTCGCGGCCATCGTGCCGGTCGCTCCGCAACTGAACGTGCTGCTGCGCGGCGACGCGGCGGCGCAGGCGCTCGGCGTGCCGGTGCTGCGGCTGCGCGTGCGCGTCTATCTCGTGGCGTCGCTCGCGGCGGCAGCGGCCGTGACGACGGGCGGCACCATCGGCTTCGTCGGGCTCGTCGTGCCGCATATGCTGCGGCTCGCGTTCGGCAACGACCAGCGCATGTTGCTGCCCGCCGCCGCGCTCGCGGGCGGACTCGCCGTGATGGGCGCCGATCTCGCCGCGCGCACCGTGGCTGCGCCAGCACAGTTGCCGGTCGGTGTCGTGACCGCGCTCGCGGGCGTGCCCGTGTTTCTCTGGATGCTGCTGCACAGGCGCTCGCGATGAATCACGCAACCCATGACACGCCGATCCTGGCCGCCCGCGCGCTGACCTTGCGCGCGGGCGCACGCACGCTCGTCGAATCGCTCACGCTGTCCTTCGGTGCGGGTGAAATCTGGTGTGTCGCCGGTGCGAACGGCGCGGGCAAGACGACGCTGATCGGCGCGCTGGCCGGGCTGCGCACGAGCGCGGCAGGCCACGTCGAAATCGACGGCTGCGCGCTGGCCGACTGGGCGCCCGTCAAGCTCGCGCAGCGTCGTGCGCTGATGCCGCAGGACGTGCACGATGCGTTCAACGCGAGCGTGCTCGACATCGTGCTGCTCAACCGCTATCCGCATCTCGCGGGCTGGGGTTGGGAGCGCGACGAGGACCGTACGGCGGCGCATGCGGCGCTGGCCGCGCTCGGCCTCGAAGCGCTCGCTGCGCGCGACGTGCTTTCGCTGTCCGGCGGCGAACGGCAACGCGTCGCGCTTGCAGCCGTGCTGTGCCAGGATGCGCCGCTTCTGCTGCTCGACGAGCCGCTCTCGCATCTGGATCTGCATCACCAGATTGCCTGCCTCGAAGCGCTTGTGCGCTGGGTGCGCGTCGAGGCGCGCACGATTGTTTTTTCCTGCCACGATCTCAATCTCGCGCGGCGCTATGCAACGCATGCGCTGCTGCTCGACAGCCGTGGCGGCTTTTACGCGGGACCGGTGGGCGAAGTATTGACGCCGGATCGCGCAAGCGATGCGTTCGGCCATCCACTCGTGCTGATCCGCGAAGGCGCGCACGAGGCGCTCGTTCCCGCGCTTGCGCGCGGGCCGGCGCCTGAAGCTTCACCGCGTCGCCCGGCCTGAATACCGCTTCATCCAATGTGAACTTCAACCCTTTGACCCTAACATGACGTCGACTCTTTCCCGACTGCTGGACATCGAGCCGCTGGACCTTTCGCTGCGCGACGAGCTGCAGCATCTGATCGATACGAAAACCAAGCCGCCCGGCAGCCTCGGCAGGCTCGAGGCGCTGGCGCGCCAGCTCGGCATGATCCAGCAGACGACGCATCCCGTCGTCGAGCGGCCCACGATGATCGTTTTTGCGGGCGATCACGGCATCGCCAATGAAGGCGTGAGTCCGTATCCGCAGGCCGTGACCGTGCAGATGGTCGCGAACTTTCTCGCGGGCGGCGCGGCGATCAATGCATTTAGCGGCGTCGCGGGGCTCACGCTGGAGATCGTCGATGCCGGTATCGCCACGGCGCTGCCGTCGTCGCCGTTGCTCGTCGACGTGGCCATCGCACGCGGCACGCGCAACTTCGCGCACGAACCGGCGATGACGCGCGAGCAGGCCATCGCCGCGCTCGAAGCGGGCGCGGCGCGCGTGCGTCATCACGCGGCGCTCGGCACCAACGTGATTGGTTTTGGCGAGATGGGCATCGCGAATACGTCGTCGGCTGCGTGCCTGATGAGCCGTCTGTGCAATGTGCCCATCGACGAGTGCGTCGGCCGCGGCACCGGTCTCGACAACGCGGGCCTCGCGAAGAAGCGCAACGTGCTGGCGGAGGCGCTCGCGCGTCACGCGGACGTGCGCGAGCCGCTCGACGTGCTCGCGACGTTCGGCGGCTTCGAGATCGCGATGATGGCGGGTGCCTACATCGAAGCGGCGCGCTCGCGCATGACGATTTTGGTGGATGGTTTCATCGCCACGTCGGCGCTGCTCGTGGCCGATGCGCTCGCGTCCGGCGTACGCGATTTCTGTGTGTTTGCGCATGCATCGAACGAAGCGGGCCACCGTCGCATGCTCGATCACTTCGGCGCGCGCGAACTGCTTGCGCTCGATCTGCGGCTCGGCGAGGGCACGGGCGCGGCGCTCGCGGTGCCGCTGCTGCGCGCGGCGTGCGCGTTCCTGAACGAGATGGCGAGCTTCGAGTCGGCGGGCGTCGCCGACCGCGGCGACGACGGTGCGGCTGGTGCGTGATGAGGGCGCGCGGGACGCGGGAGGCAGCGTGCACGTGAGGCATCGGCAATGAATCCGCTTGCGGAGTTGCGTTACTTCTTCACGGCGCTCGGCTACTTCACGCGCGTGCCGGTGCCGCGCTGGGTCGGCTTCGAACCCGCGTGGCTCAACGCCGCCGCGCGCTATTTCCCGCTCGTGGGCGCGGTGGTGGGCGCGTTTGCGGCGCTCGTGTATCTCGCGGCGCTACGCGTCTTTCCGCCCGGCGTGGCGGTGCTGCTGTCGATGACGGCCACGCTCGCCGCGACCGGCGCTTTTCATGAGGACGGACTCGCCGATTGCTGCGATGCATTCGGCGGCGGCTACACACGCGAGGACGTGCTGCGCATCATGCACGATTCGCGAATCGGCGCGTTCGGCGCGATCGGCCTTGTCGTCGCGCTCGCGTTGAAGTGGCAGGTACTCGCAGCGCTGCCGCCCATGCGCGCCGCGATGCTCATGGTCGCGGGTCACGCCGCGAGCCGCGCGTGCGCGATCAGCTATCTCGTCTCGCTCGACTACGTGCGCGCCGAAGGCAAGGCGAAGCCGGTCGCCCAGCGCATGAGCTTTGCAGCGTTGCTCTTCGCATGCGTGTTCGGCCTGCCCTGGCTCTTCTGGCCGGGGTGGCACGACTCGCACGAATCGCACAACTGGCATGCGGGCATCGCTACGCTCGTGGTGCTCGCCGGACTGCGCTTCGCGCTCGGGCGCTACTTCGTGAAGCGCATCGGCGGCTATACCGGCGATTGTCTCGGCTTCGCGCAACAGGTGTTTGAACTCGCGATCTATCTCGTGGGGCTCGCGTGGATCTCGTTCTGATCCGGCATCCGGCCGTGGCCGTCGAGCCGGGCGTCTGCTATGGCAGCAGCGACGTGCCGCTGGCGGGCGACGCGGCGCAAGAGGCGGCACGGCTTGTGCAGCGGCTAGATGCGCTTGGTGCGCGCGCACCGTTGCGTGTGGAGTCGAGCCCGCTCACGCGTTGCGCGCGGATCGCGCATGCGCTCGCATCGGCGTACGGTCTCGCACCGCGCGTCGATGCGAGGCTCGCGGAGATGGATTTCGGCGCGTGGGAAATGCAGCGCTGGGATGCGATCGAGCGCGCGCAGATCGACGCCTGGGCCGCGGATTTCGAGCACGCCCGCATGCATGGCGGCGAGAGCGTTGCGCAGTTCGACGCACGCGTAGGGGCCTGGTTCGACAATGCGCGTGAAGCAGACGAAGCAGACGAAGCAGACGAAGCAGACGAAGCAGATGCAGGCGGCACGTCCTGGGTCGTGGCGCACGCGGGCGTGATTCGCGCGATTACAGCGCGCGCGCTCGAACTGCCGCTCTCGCGCTGCGTGCGCTGGCCGCTGGAAATGGCCGCGCTCGCCTGGTTGCGGCGCGATGCGGCGAGCGGACAGTGGTCGCTGGTTCGCTGGAACGTCTGAGTTAATTCGAACCCCGAATCAATGCGAGCCAATGCGAATCAACGGCTCACGCCCGCGTCACGCGCGCGCGCCTGATCCAGATCCTTGCAGAGCTGTGCCGCGCCCTGGGCGATGCGCGGGGCGGGACGCGTAAGCAGATCCCCGTCGATGGCGAAGAGGTTGCCGTGCCTGACCGCCGTCAACATCGGCCACGCGCGCCAGCTTTCGAGTGCGGGCAGCGGCTGCTCGGAGGCCGTCGCGCCTTGCGCCGACGTCACGATCGCATCGGGATTGGCGGCGAGCACGGCTTCCGTCGAAACCGTCGGCACGAGCGGCTTCAAGCCCGCGAATACGTTGCGCCCGCCACATAACATGATCACGTCGCTGATCATGCTCTCGCCGTTGAGCGTCATCAGCGGCCGATCCCACGCCTCGTAAAACACGCTCACGGGCGGGCGGCCCGCGTAGCGCGCGCGCAATTGCGCGATGTCGCGGCGAAAATCCGCCGCAGCGGCCTGCGCGGTGTCCGGGGTGTCGAACAGCACGCCGAGGCGCGTGAGCGATGTCGCGACATCGTCGAGGCGGCGGGGCGCGCTGAAGAACAGCGGAATGTGCAGATCGCGCAGGCGGTCGATCTGCTGCTGCTCGTTGCCTTGCCACCAGACGACGATGAGGTCGGGCTTGAGCGCGGCGATGCGTTCGAGGTCGAGTACGAGGGCGTCGCCGATGCGCGGCACGCGTTTGGCCGCGCCCGGGTAGTCGCTGTAGCTGACCGTGCCGACGAGCCGTGCGCCGCCGCCCGCCGCGTAGATCAGTTCGGTGCCGTGGGGCGAGAGGCTGATCACGCGCCGTGCGGGCGCGGCGAGCGTGACGGTGCGCCCGGCATCGTCGACGACGCTGACCGATGCCGATGCAGCGCGCGCGGTGGGCGCGGTCAGCGTGGTAAGCGCCATGGTCGCGCCGAGCGCCAGCGCAACGAAAAAGCGCCGCATCATGACGAAGCCGCCGTGCGGGGCAGGGTGAGCATGCGCGGCATCATGGTGTCATGGCGTCTTGAGCGCAAGCGGCAATCCGGCGGCGATGAACGTCGCGCGGTCGGCAATTGCGGCAATGCGCTGGTTCAGCCGGCCGAGTTCATCGACGTAAAGGCGCGTGGCCGCGCCGAGCGGCACGACGCCCATGCCGATCTCGTTGCTCACGACGAGCACCGTGCCGCGCGCGCGCTCGCAGGCGGCGGCGAAGGCGTCGATGCGCGCGGGCCAGTCGGGCAGCGGGGTTTCGGAGCCGGGCGGACAGAGCAGGTTGGCGAGCCAGAGCGTGAGGCAGTCGATCAGCACGCACTGGCCGTTCGACGCAGCCGTGTCGAGCGCGGCCGCGAGATCGAGCGGCGCTTCGACCAGCGCCCAGTGCGCGGGCCGCCGCGCCCGGTGATGCGCGACGCGCTCGGCAAACTCGTCGTCCGCGACGCGCGCCGTGGCGATGTAGGTGACAGGCAGCCCGCTTTCGCGGGCAAGGCGCTCGGCGTACGCGCTCTTGCCCGAGCGCGCGCCACCGACGATGAAGGTGAGGTCGCGCGAAATCATCGCGTGATTGTACCGGTGCGGTTGCGGTGCGATGGGATAATGCGGGTTTTGCGCGTCCGGGCGTCCGTGCTTTCGGCACGCGTGCAGTGCGCGCCATGGTCCGCACCGCTCAGTAGAGCACCATCTGCGTGCAGCGGAACAGGGCGATGGTCTTGCCGTCGGGCGCGCTCACGAGTGCGTCCCAGACCTGCGTGCTGCGCCCCAGATGGACGCCCGTCGCGACCGCCGCGATCGTGCCTTCGCGCGCAGTGCCGAGGAAGTTGCTCTTGAGTTCGATGGTCGTGAAGTTCTTCGCATCGGGCGGCAGATGCGCGAGGCACGCGTAGCCGCAGGCCGTATCCGCGAGCCCGATCACCGTGGCCGCATGCAGAAAGCCGTTCGGCGCGAGCAGATCGTCGCGAATGTCGAGTTCGGCGCGCAACAGGCCCGCTTCGAGGCGCATCGCCCGAAAGCCCAGCAGATCCGGCAGACGGCCGCGCTGGCGCTCGCGCAGGGAGTCGATCGTGACGTCGGTTCGCAGCTTGCTCATGGTCGAACGGTTCCTCGAAAAAAGGGGGACATTGACGGCCGCTTCACGTCCGGAACTTCGGCAGTGCGGGATTTGCCGATATTATCGGACGGTTGGATCACGGCGCCGGCCGGATTCCGGCGCACGGGTGCCACAGCCCGCGCGCGTTCCGGCCGCCGACCCGCAGCCAGGCAGATACCTTGGCAATCCGGCTGGCAGGCGCGTCAGCCATCCTGACAGGAGTATTCATGACGGTAATCGTGGTGGCGAATCCCAAGGGCGGCGTGGGCAAAAGCACGCTGTCCACCAATCTGGCAGGCTTTTTCGCCGCGCAGGGCGAGTGGGTGGCGCTCGCCGACCTCGACCGGCAGCAATCCGCGCATTCGTGGCTCGATCTGCGGCCTGCAACGCTGCCGGCCATCGAAAGCTGGGGCGTCAATCTCGACAATCCGCAAAAGCCGCCGCACGGGCTCGAGCACGCGGTCATCGACACGCCCGCGGGCCTGCACGGCAACCGGCTCGGCGCGATCGTCGAACTGGCGGACAAGGTGATCGTGCCGCTGCAGCCGTCGATGTTCGACATTCTCGCGACCCAGGACTTCCTCGACCGGCTGGCGAAGGAAAAGGCCGTCCGCAAGGGGACGATCCAGGTCGGGGTGGTCGGCATGCGGGTGGATGCGCGCACGCGCTCGGCGGACCAGTTGCAGCGCTTTGTCGAGGGACTGAATCTGCCGGTGCTCGGCTATCTGCGCGATACGCAGAACTACGTTCAGCTCGCCGCTCACGGCCTCACGCTGTGGGATGTCGCGAAAAGCCGGGTGGAGAAGGATCTGGAGCAGTGGCAGTCGATCCTTGCCTGGGTGAATGGCAAATGAGTGGCAAATGAGTGGCAACAACCAGGCCGCAAATGAGTGCCGAATGAGCCGTAAATGAGCCACTACGCGCGGGGCGCGCGAACGCCCGCCCCGCGAAACCGGACTTCAGGTCCAGTTCTGGGTCGGCACGTGGTCGCGGCTGCCCTTGATGCGGTTGTTTTCGTCGACGAAGACCAGATCCGGCTTCCAGCCGGCCTTCAATTCCGCTTCATCCACGTTCGCGAAGGCCGCGATGATCACGAGGTCGCCCAGTTGCGCGCGTCGTGCCGCCGAGCCATTCAGCGAAATCATGCCGCTGCCGCGCTCGCCCTTGATCGCGTAGGTCGAGAAACGCTCGCCGTTGTTGACGTTCCAGATGTCGATACGCTCGTTTTCGACGATGTTCGCCGCTTCGAGCAGGTTTTCGTCGATGGCGCACGAGCCTTCGTAATGCAGTTCGCAGTGCGTGACGGTAGCGCGGTGGATCTTCGACTTGAGCATGTGGCGTTGCATGGAGAGGCTCCTCTCGCGGACGGGCGTTCGGCCCGCCGCTGGTCTGGCTTGGGGCGGCGCGGCGGCCGCCCGTGAAGCACGGATGAAAGCGTGAAAAATTCGCGTGAAAAATAAGCGTGAAAGTTCGCTTGGATAAAAAGCAGCGTCAGATTTCCAGATTGTCGATCAGGCGCGTGGCGCCGATCTTCGCCGCAGCCAGCACGACGAGCGGCGCATGGGCGTCGGCCGCCACGCCCGGAACGGGCGCCAGCAGATTCGCGCGCTTGCGGATCGCGATGTAGTCGGGCTTCCAGCCGCGTGCGGCGAGCGTGGCCATCGCGTCGAGTTCGAGCTGGTGGAAGTCGTGACGGCCCGACAGGATCGACTCGCGAATCGCGCGCAGCACGCCAGCCAGTTGCGGCGCCTCGGCCCGCTCGGCCTGCGTCAGATAGCGGTTGCGCGAGCTGAGCGCCAGCCCGTCGGCGTCGCGCACCGTTTCGGCGGCGATCACTTCGGTCGGTAGCGCGAACTGCTGGCACATCGCGCGCACGATCATCAACTGCTGATAGTCCTTCTTGCCGAACACGGCGACGCGCGGCTGCACGCACGACATCAGCTTCATCACGACCGTGCACACGCCTTCGAAGAAGCCGGGGCGGAATTCGCCTTCGAGGATATCGCCGAGGTTGTGAGGCGGATGAACGCGATATTCCTGCGGCTGCGGGTACATGTCGTGCTCGGTCGGCGCGAACAGCACGTAGACGTTCTCTTTCTGCAGCTTGTCGATATCGTCCTGGAGCGTGCGCGGATACTTGTCGAAGTCCTCGTTCGGGCCGAACTGGAGCCGGTTGACGAAGATGCTCGCGACGACCGGGTCGCCGTGCTGGCGCGCGAGCCGCATCAGCGACAGATGGCCTTCGTGAAGGTTGCCCATGGTCGGCACGAACGCGGTGCGGTTTTGGCCGCGCAACTGGTCGCGCAGTTCCTGAATCGAGCTGATGACTTTCATGATCGGATGCGTTATGCCTCGCGCGGGGCAAGACGGGGTTGCAGCCACCGGCCGCCGGATGCGGCGGGCCAGTTCGGAGAGCCGGTTGGAGCGGCGGACGTTCTGTCCGCTGACGGCAAGGCAGGCGCGGGCGATTGTAGAGGATTTGAGCGCGTCGCGCAGCCGCTCCTGACGGAGAAGGCATGCGACGAGGTGCTGGGCGCAAACGCCGGAATCGGGGGCGTGAACGCTGCCGCGACGACCGGCGCGGGCGTTCAGAGGGCGGTGCTTCGCAGCGGACGCGCAGTCCGCGCGGCAGCTTCGCAGCGCGGGATCGGGCGTCGCGGGATGTTCAGGGCCGCTCAGGCCGGCAGGTAGGCGAGCCGCACGTAGATCGGCGCGAAGGGCTCGGCCTGGGTGATCTCGATCAACGATTCGCGCGACAGTTCGAGCATGGCGATGAAGTTCACGACCACGACCGGCACGCCGCGCGTGACGTCGAAAAGCTCGGAAAACTCCATGAAGCGCGCATTCTGGAGCCTGCGCAGGATCACGCTCATGTGCTCGCGCACCGAGAGCTCCTCGCGTGAAATCTTGTGGTGCTGCACGAGCTTCGCGCGCTTGATGACGTCGGCCCATGCGGCGCGCAGGTCGTTGCTGTCGACGTCGGGAAAGCGCGGCGTGATGCTCTGCTCGATGTAGACCTCGGCGCGCAGGAAGTCGCGCCCGAGCTGCGGGAGCTGGTCGAGGCGCTGTGCGGCGAGCTTCATCTGCTCGTATTCGAGCAGGCGGCGCACGAGTTCGGCGCGCGGATCTTCGGCTTCCTCGCCGGTGTCGGCCTTCTTGACCGGCAAGAGCATGCGTGACTTGATCTCGATGAGCATCGCGGCCATCAGCAGATATTCGGCCGCGAGTTCCAGATTGGTCTTGCGCAGCTGCTCGACGTAGCCGAGGTACTGCCTCGTGACATCCGCCATCGGGATGTCGAGGACGTTGAAGTTCTGCTTGCGGATCAGGTAGAGCAGCAGGTCGAGGGGGCCTTCGAAGGTCTCGAGAAAGACTTCGAGCGCATCCGGGGGGATGTACAGATCCTGCGGCAGCTTGAAGAGCGGCTCGCCGTACAGGCGTGCGAATGCGACGCCGTCAACCGTATCGGGCGTCGAATCCGTTGCGGGCGCGGCCAGCGCCTCGTCCGCCGCACTGTGCGCCGGCGTGCCCGCGGCGTGTCCCACCTTGGGTGTTCCGGCCCCGTCGGCCTCGGCCATCAGAAGTTCTGGTAGTAGACGTAGGCCGTCTGCTTGACGCGCGATGCCTGCTGGCGCTCGCGTTCGTCGAGATCGAGCGGCTGTTTGTCCCACAGGAGCGCTCGGCCCTGGCGTTGCTGCTCTTCGAGCTGCGGGTGCTTCTGCTTCAACTGGTTCAGGAACTGCGTAATGTCCGACTGATACATGGCCGACGTCCGTGAAAAATGGCGGGATCGCACCATTGCGAGCCCGCCGCTGTTTATGTCGCCGGCAATTTTACAGCAAGCGCAGCGTGCGGAACATGCGGCCGGGCGGTCCATTGGATCTGCGCTTGCGGCCCTTTTTGCGCCGTGTTACGGAGTGCGCGCCCGCCGATGTGGTGAAATAACACGTTCTCGCCGCGCCACGCGCACACCGCCTTGGTGCGCGCCCGCGCGGCATGACCGGTGGCGACCAGCGGTGGCGACCAGTTCTACGAAGGCCGGAGGTCTTGCTTGGCGGGAAGGGTGATCGAAGCGTGGCGCGCGTGGCGGCATCCCTCAAGGGTTGCGCGGCCGGTGCACGCAGCGCCGGCTGGCAGCGTGCCGCGCGCCCGCTGCGGCGTGGCGGCTGCCGGCCGTTTTGCCGCGTGGCTCGCCGGGTTGCTCTCTGCGTGGCTCGTCGCCGGCCTGCTCGCCGCGACGCCCGCGCTGGCCGCGCTGGACAACCTGCTGCCGTGGCTGCGCGCGCGCACCTACTACGATGTCGAGATCGATGCCAAACCGCGCGAGCTGCGCAAGCTGCTCGAAACGCACCTCGACATCGCGCGCTTCGCGACGCGCAATGACGTCAGCGACGATCAGTTCGAGTTCCTCGTGACCGCCACGCCGCAGCAGGTGCGCGACCTTGCCTCCACCGACGGTTATTTCTCCGCGGTCGTGCGCACCGACACCGACACCGTGAAAGGCAGGCGGCGCGTGCGCGTGAGTGTCGATCCGGGGCAGCGCACCATGATCTCGTCGGTGACGCTCACATTTCGCGGCCCGGTGCTCACCGAAGACAAGAAGCAGGAGAACGCCGCCCGCTTCGCGTTCTCGCTGCACGGCGGCGATCCGTTCACGCAGTCGGGCTGGGACGACGCCAAGAATGCGTCGCTCAAGGCGCTGCAGTCGCGGCGCTATCTTGGCGCGAGGATCGTGCAGTCGGAGGCGCGCATCGATCCGCTGCGGCACGACGCGCAACTGACGCTCACCCTCGACAGCGGCCCCACTTTCACGATGGGGCCGCTCGACGTATCGGGCACGCGGCGCTATCCGGCCTGGATCGTGAACAACGTCAATCCAATCTCGCCGGGCGAGTACTACGACGTCAGCCGCGTGACGGAACTGCATCGCCAGTTGCAGAACACGCCGTATTTCGCCAGCGTGGCCATCGACGTCGACAACGACACCCAAAAGCCGCTGCTCACGCCGCTGCACGCCAAGGTGAGCGAGTTCCCGTACAACAATTTCCGCGGCAGCGTCGGCTATTCGACCGATACCGGCGCGCACGTGCAGGGCTCGTACACGTATCTCAACACGTTCGGAGCCGCATGGCCGCTCCAGTTCCAGGGGCGCCTCGACCAGATCCAGCAGTTCGGCCAGGTGCAGCTTTCGATGCCGCCCGGCCCGCGCGCCTGGACCAACAGCGCGCTCATCTCGTACACGACCACCGATGTGTCCGATACGCGCATCTACAGCTTCCGCTCAGGCTTGCAGCGCACGCGCACCTCGCAGAACATCGATTACTCGTACGCGCTGCTCTACTATCAGGACCGCCTCTATCAGAACGTCGGCGCGCCGACGATGGCCCGCGCGCTGGTGCCCTCGTGGGGCTGGACGCGCCGCAACGTCGACGATCCGCTGTTCCCGCGCTCGGGCAACGTGGTCCGCCTGGAGGCGGGCTTCGCCGTGAAGGACGTTGCCTCCGACGCGACCTTTATTCGCGGCTACATGCGCGGCCAGCAATACCTGCCGATCGGCCACAGCGACCTCGTGCTGTTTCGCGCGGAACTCGGCGGCGTGTTCACGGGTTCCGGGTCGCGCAACGTGCCGGCCTCGCTGCTGTTTCGCGCGGGCGGCTCGAATTCGGTGCGCGGCTACAGTTTCGAGAGCCTCGGCAACGATGTTGCCGGGTCGATCCTGCCGGCCAAGTATCTCGCGACGGGATCGGCGGAATATCAGCACTGGTTCAGCCACGATTGGGGCGGCGCGGCTTTTTTCGACGTCGGCACCGCCACCGATGCGTGGGGCGAAAAGGTGTTCGACACGGGCGCCGGTGTGGGCGCGCGCTGGCGCAGCCCGGTCGGCCCGGTGAACCTCGATCTCGCGTATGGTTTTCGCAACCGCAGCGTGCGGCCCTATCTGACGCTCGGGATTGCTTTCTGATGACGACGATCACGACCTTGCGCTTCGTTTCGACGCTGTTGCCCGTTGCTGGAGACGCTGCGGGAGCCGCCGCATGAGCGCGCGTTTTGTCGTCCGCTGGCTTATGCCTGTCGCGGCTGCGCTCGATCGATTCGGTGCGGACGGCGCGGCGGGCGGCGGCGCACCGCCCGAGGAGCCGCCGTCCGGCCACGGCGCTGAACCGCCGCCGTCGCCACCGTCGCCACCACCACCGCCGCGCCGTCCGCGCCGGATCGTGCGCGCGCTCGCGTGGACGGTCGCGGTGCTGGTGCTGATCGTCGCGCTCGTGGCGGGACTGCTTTACGGCGCGGCGACGACCGAGCGCGGCACGGCGCTCGCGTGGCGCGCGGCGGTGAGGGTGCTCGGCGGGCAGCTTGCGGGCACGCTCGAAGGCGGCACGCTTGCAACGGGCCTGCGAATGCGCGACGTGCGCTGGCACGACGCGCACGGCGCGACCTTTGCCGTCGATCGCGTGAGCGGCAAGTGGGCGCTCTCGGCGCGGCCATGGCGCTTCGTCGTGGACTATCTGGACATCGGCGATATCGATCTGCGCCTCGTGCCGTCGACCGAACCGTCCACGCCGATGTCGCTGCCCGGCGATCTGCAATTGCCGCTCGCACTCGATATTCGCGACCTGCGCGTGGCGAAACTCACGCTGCACGAAGGCGCCTCGACGTCGGAATTCTCGCGCTTCGTGTTTCACGCGCGCAGCGACCGGCGGCATCACGAGGCCGTGGTCGAGGAGCTCGACACGCCGTACGGCGCGGTGAGCGCGCAGGCGAAGCTCGACGGCGTGCAGCCGTTCCCGCTCTCGGGCGACTTCCGCTACGCGGGCAAGGTCCGCGACGAGGCCGTGCAGGTGAGTGGGCGCGTCGGCGGAACGCTGGCGGCGCTCACCGCCGATCTCGACGCGAGCGGCATGAAGCTCACGGGCCGCGCGCACGTCGAAGCGACGCCGTTCGCGGCCGTGCTGCTCAGGCGCGCCACACTCGCGTTCGATCACGTCAATCCGCAGGCCTTTTCGCCCGGAGCGCCATTCGCCGATCTCGCCGTGCGCGCCGATCTTCAGCCCGTGCAGGGTGCCATTGCGCCGCTCAAGCCGGATGCGGCGGCTTCGGCAGTTTCGGCAGCTTCTGAAACGGCGGCGCAGGCCGGCAAGAACGCGCAGCAAAACGTGCACGCCGCGGGCTTCACGGTCGCCGGCAACGTCTCGATCGTGAATGCGAAGCCGGGCGCGATCGATGCGAAGCTGCTGCCGCTCGTCGAGGCGCGCAGCGACGTCGTGCTCGACGCGCATACGCAGCGTCTGGCGAACCTCGACGTGCGGCTCGTGAAAGGCGCCACGCTGAAGGGCGGCGGCACGATCAGCGGGCGCAACGGGCGCTTCGACCTCAAGGTGGCGAACCTCGATCTGAACGCACTCGAGGCGCGCGTGCGGCCGACCCAACTGGCCGGTCCGATCGCGATCCACCTCGCGGGCGACGTGCAGAGCATCGCGCTCGACCTCGCCGATCCGAAGGCCGCGCTGCGTGCGCAGGGCAAGGTGACGTTCGATCCCGCACGGCTCTCGTTCAACGACGTGCGCGTGACTTCAGGCGCGGGCCGTCTCGACGTGTCGGGCGCGATCAAGCACGACGCGAATTCCACCTACACGCTCAAGGCGGCGCTGACCAACTTCGATCCGCTGTCGCTGACGAGCCAGGCGCCTCAAGCGTCCCAAGCGCCCGGGTCAACGTCACGCGCCGCGTCGCCTGCCGCCGCGCGCACGCCGCCGCAACGCGTCACAGCGCGCGTGAACGGCACGCTCAACGCGACGGGTGCGCTCGCGCCCGCGTTCACCACCCGGGCCGAATTCAAACTCGGCCCAAGCGTCTACGCGGACTTGCCGCTCACGGGCGAGGGCCTCGTTCAGCTCGCGGGCTCGCGTATCCTGCCGAGCCGCGCGAATCTCTCGGTGGCGGGCAACGACGTGGCGTTGCAGGGCAGCTTCGGCGCACGCGGCGACCGGCTACGCTTCAATGTGGACGCGCCGCAGCTCGACCGGCTCGGCTTCGGCGTCGCCGGGCAGATCGCGGCGAGCGGCGACCTCACCGGCACCTTCGCGCACCCCGACGTCGCACTCGACTACAAGGCCGAGCGCGTCGTTTTCGGAGAGACGCGGCTCGGCCACGCGCAAGGGCATGCGGAACTGCACGACGGCGCCAACGGCGCGCTCGAATTCAGCACCGACGCGAGCGGGATCGCCGTGGCGGGTGTCGATATCGCGACGCTCACCGCGCGCCTCACGGGCACGCGCGCGAAGCACACGCTCACCGCGAGCGCGAAGGGCAAGGTGCAGGGCCAGGCCGTCGACGTGCAACTGGCCGCGAACGGCGGACTCTCCGAGACACGCGACGGCACGCGCTGGGACGGCACCGTCACGCAGTTGCAGAACCGCGGCGCGCCCGACATCACCCTCGCAGCGCCGCTCACGGTGAGCGCGGGCGCAGGCAAGCTGACGCTGGGCGCCACGCATCTCGCGCTGGTGGGCGCGTCGCTCGAACTCAAGTCGTTCGATTTCGATCATGGCCGTATCCGCTCGTCGGGCTCGCTCACGAACGTCTCGCTTGCACGCGTGATGCAACTGCGCCAGCAGTTCACGGGCGTGCAGTCGAATCTCAGGACCGACCTGGTTTTTGACGGCGACTGGAATTTCTCGATTGGCCAGAGCGCGACGGGTTATCTGCAGTTCAAGCGCCGCTCCGGCGACATCACGGCCGAGGTCGGGCGCGGCGTGGCATCGCTCGGCATCGGCGACCTCAATGCGCGCGCCGCCTTCAGCGGCGGTAACCGGCTCGACGTGACCGCGCGTGCGCAGGCGAGCCGCGTGGGCGTGCTCGACGTCGATGTGTACACGACGCTTGCGCCGCGCGACGGCGTCCTCGCGCTCTCCAACGAAGCGCCGGTCGGCGGCACGATCAAGGCGAATGTGCCGTCGCTCAAGACCACCAGCGGCCTGTTCGGCCCCGGCTATCTGCTCGATGGCCGTCTCTCGCTGCAACTGGCGCTCGCCGGTACGCTCGCGCGACCGAACGTGTCGGGGCCGCTCGTCGGCGACGGGATTTCCGCGACGCTCGTCGATCAGGGCATGCAGCTCAAGGACGGCGTGATCCGGGTGATGCTTTCGCAAAACCTTGTCGAATTCCAGCAGGTGGAGTTTCACGGCGCGAGCGGCACGCTGCGGGCGACGGGCCGCGTGCGCCTCGACAACGACGAGCCCGATCTCACGGCGAGCCTCGTCGCCGACAAGCTCGAACTGTTCGCCGCGCCGGATCGCCGCCTGTCGCTCTCGGGCAGCGCGAGCATCGCGAACGGCGGGCATCTCGGCGATATGGAGATCGACGGCAAGTTCACCGTCGATCACGCGCGCTTCGACATGCCCGAATCTCCCGCGCCGGAACTCGGCGACGACGTGGTGATCGTGCGTCCCGACGGCACGACGCGCGGCGGGCCGCCGCCGCTCGATGCGCAGGCACAGAAGGCCGGCACGCGGCCCGCGCCGCGTTTTGCGCCGCGCGCGCACATCGACATCGACCTCGGCCACAACTTCCGCTTTAGCGGACGGGGCGCGGATCTCGGCCTCGCGGGCACGATCACGGCGATGAGCGAGCCGTCCGTGCCGCTGCGCGCGGTGGGCAACGTGCGCGTGACGGAAGGCTCGACGTACACGGCGTTCGGCCGCAAGCTCGCGATCGAGAACGGCTTTTTCACGTTCAACGGGCCGGTGGCGAATCCGGGCATCAACATCCTCGCGATGCGGCGCAACCAGCAGGTCGAGGCGGGCGTGCAGGTTACGGGCACGATCCAGGCGCCGGTCGTGAAGCTCGTTTCCGAGCCGAACGTGGTCGACAACGAAAAGCTCTCGTGGTTGCTGTTCGGCCACGGCACCGACCAGGGCAACAACGTTGGCCAGCAGAGCGCGATGACGACGGCGCTGGCGTTGCTCGGCAGCGCGAGCGGCAAGCGCATCGCGCAGTCGGTGGGGCTCGACGAATTCTCGATCGGGCGCAGCGAGGTGGGCCTGACCGACCCGCAGGTGGTGATGATTGCGAAGGCGATCAACGAATGGTTCGTGATCGGCTTCGAGCAGGGGCTGCAGTCGGCGGCGAACGCGGTCAAGGCGACTGTTAATCTCACGCGCTACTGGTCGGTGTCCGCTTATGGCGGCACGTTCTATGGGTCCGATGTCAATTACACGCGGCGCTTTGATCGTATTCGGTGGTAGTACATCGCGCGTTTCGTGTGTTGTGTGTGTCTTGCGCGGGACAGAAAAGGTTCTTCACGGAATTTTAGGGGGAGAGACGGCTATCGTTAAGGGTTATTGGACGTCTGCCCTCAACCACATGGCCGTGAGTGTGCCGCGGCGCGTGTGGG